>JBBRMP010000016.1:0-46196 GCA_038230755.1 Cytophagales bacterium
ACCTGTTGATGCTTTATAAACGCGTTCTGTTTTGGCGTTTGGGAAGATACTGATTCGAGCAGACGACATCTTAGTAGTCATATTGATGATGAAAAAGTACAAATGTAATCGGTTTGCTAATAATCAGGCTAAACAAGTCTAGTAATATTATTATTTCTGACAAAGCTGTAGTGCGTAATGGTGCATTGATAGCGGTTGCTACCGTATTTGCCTATTCACTGGTAGTGATGCTCTACGTCATTATTTACTCTTCGATAATTATTCATGGTATAATGCCAACTGGCGGGCAAAAGCTAATTTTGCTGGCAAGTGGTATCTCCGTCGCTTATTCGGTAGTTGTCTTTTCGCTCATGATGGCTTTACTTTCTTCGTCAGTAGGGTTTGTTGTGGCTATTGCGCTGGAAAAGTCATTACTTCATTTTAATCCATTAGGCCATTCTGGAAAGGCACTTCTTATAAGTTGTACTACGGCGTTAGCAACAGCTATTCTTGTTTACCTGTTGCTTCATACCTTGCTAACGAGTTTTATGACATTTGCTTATGTTGAAACGTTTTCATTCTGGTTCTTATTTCCTGCCATTATTTTCTCTACAGTCTGTGTAATTAGCGGAATTAAATTAAACAAGGCTCTTCATGTCAGCACTGTAAAAAATTAATAATAACTGATCTAAGCAATTTACGTAAAATATGAAAATTCTTGATTTGTTTCATCTCATTTCAGAACCTACGAGTTAGTACTGGCTAATCCTGCTGTCAGTTAGCAGTTTATCAAACTGTAGGCCGGGCACGTGGGCGAATGCGAACAGCAGTTGCTGGGCATGGCGTATAGTTCACTCCGTCGCCGTGTGGCCGATACCCTGCTACGCCTGACCATAATCAACTTGTGACCTAAGCGTGCTCATCGGCCCCGGCTGGTGAGCACGCTACGTTTGCGTCGGACCCAAAACCTGTCCGGCCCATGAAAACAGCATTGTACATCACCGATTGCTCCGCCAATTCGGCCCTGCGCCTGCGCCAATGGCTCACGGCCCAAGCCAACAATGCCATCCGCCTGACCATTGTCCTCCCCTATGACGTCGAGCCGGGATTACCCCTCACCAGGAATACGTTTAACCCGGTGAAGGAGGTCGCCAACCAGCAGCTAAAAAGTTGGTCTGAGGCATTGGGAGGCACTATCTTTTCCGAAACGGTGCTGGCTACCCCCGATCTGGCCCTGACCATCTATCTCCTGTTGCGGTCCTATACCTACTGGCTATCCGACAGCTACGAGCAGGTAACGCAGTTTGCCGATCTACTGGCCAAAACCAGTACGGAGGTCTGTTGCCTGCCTGAACGCGGTGGTTGAGTTGTCCTAACCTACGCGAAGCAAGTGATGCATGCCCTCGTTAATCAAGTCAGGTAGGCCACAGCGATACAAACTTTTAGAGGGCTGACTTCGGCATCTGGGTAGCCGCTTAACTAAAATCAGTCAACGAACTGTTTGATATCATTCCTTTCGGCTGCGGAAGGGGGCACCTTTGGTCTAGCCAAGTGTAGCCCCATTCTGCCATGAACATCGCTTTTTTCAGCACCCTTCCCTTCGAGCAGGCCGAGTTCGATCTGTTTCGTAACCACCACCAGATCAGCTATTTCCCGCAGACACTGACCGAGCAAACGGCCCACCTGGCCAGCGGTCACGGGGCAGTCTGTGCGTTTATCAATGATGACCTCAGCCGCCCCGTGTTGCAGGTGCTCAGCGACCTGGGCGTGTCGGTGGTGGGTATGCGGTGCGTGGGACTTGACAACGTAGACCAAACTGCCTTGCAGGAACTGGGCATGACGCTGTTGTACCTGCCCGGCTATTCGCCTTATTCGGTGGCCGAACAGGCCGTGGCCCTGCTGTTGGGGCTGGTGCGCCACCTGCCCGATGCCCACCGACGGGTGCAGGCGGGCAACTTTTCTATCAACGGGCTGATGGGTTTCGACCTGCACGGCAAAACCGTGGGCGTGGTGGGCACGGGACATATCGGCAAAGCCTTCGTGCGGATTATGCAGGGATTCGGCTGTAACGTGCTGGCCTATGACATTCGCTATGACCGGAAACTAATGGAAGACGGCGTTCGCTACGTATCCTTCTCCGACCTGCTGCAACAGGCCGACATACTGTCGCTCCACTGCCCGCTCACGCCGCTGACCGACTACCTCATCAACGAAAAGTCGCTGTCGGCCATGAAGCCCACGGCCATCCTGATTAACACCGGCCGGGGCCGTCTGGTCGATACCGACGCGGTCCTGAATGCGCTGGATGCGGACCAACTGGCGGGTTACGCCACCGACGTGTATGAGCGCGAACGGACCTATTTCCACTATGATTTTTCCGATTGGGGCGTCGCCGATGAGCTGCTGAACCGGCTTCGTCGCCACCAAAAAGTGCTTTTAACGGCCCATCAGGGCTTTTTAACGCAGGAGTCCCTCCAACAACTAGCGCGGGGGCTGCTCAACCAGTTCACCTTCCACGATAACCAGCAAACGGCGTTCGTTACAAAAGCGTCGATGTGTTGACCCTCAATCATGATAATCAGTACAGTCCTGACCAATTTCCTTGTCCCTCACCGTACGGCTTTTTACGGCACGTGCATCGCTGCCATGCTTGCCATTGTGGCGTGGGCTATCGGGCTGTTTGGTCACCACATCTACCTCGACAATGATTTTGTGCAAACGGCATGGCAAGCCAATGATTTAGTGACGCTTTTTACGGCCTTCACTACGGCAGCACTGGTTCTTTTCACCACTAAAACAGCCACTATTCAGTTACTGTGGGCGGGGCTGCTCAGCTACCTTATCTATACGTATGCCTTCTACCTGTTTGGGGCGGCGTTCAATAGTCTGTTTCTGGTGTATGTGGGTGTCATACTGGCTTCGCTGGTAGCCCTCCTCGCGCTCCTGGTCGGCTTACCTGTGCGGCAATTCAGCCTGCCGACGGCATTGGCCCGATTCATGGGTGGCTACCTCTTCCTGATTGCGTTGATGCTGGTCGTGGTGGAATTACCCCCTGCCGTGGGGTTTATTTTCACGGGCGCACTACCCGATATAGTTCTAAAAACGGCCCACCCAACCAGCGTGGTCTATGCGCTGGACCTCACGCTTGTTGTGCCAACATGTTTGGTGGCCACTGTCTGGCTCTGGCAGCAAAAACCCTGGGGCGTTGTGCTGGCAGCCATTATGCTGGTGAAAAGCGTTGCCTACGGCCTTGTGCTCTGCGCGGGTACACTGCTGCTGGCCTACCGGGGCATCGACCATGACCCGCTGCTCCCTTTTTATGTCTTTATCACCCTCGGTGGGTTGGTTGGCTCTGTCAGCTTATGGCGTACACTACGCACCGATGGTCAGTGGACCCTGGTAGATTCCGCTCTGCCCTGCTGAAAAGATATAGCTCACTCACTATACCATCTTATACCATGATCCGCTACCTGTTTGCCGTGTGGTTTACACCCACCCGCGCCTGGAAGCCCATGCATGGCATCACGATCCCCGTTAAAGGCGACGTGATCTGGCAACTGCCCACCGGCGACTTTAACTACTACCAGTGGGAAATCACCGACATCGACTACAACAACCCTGCTTTGTATTGACGGTGGCGATATTGACCTAAACTGTTGACAGTCAACTACCCTCACACCCGCATAATCAGCATAGGCACGGTGGCATGGTTCAGTACGTCTTCGGCCACGCTACCCGACAGCAGGTGGCGCAGGCCTTTGTAGCCTTGGGTGAACAGCACGATCAGGTTCAGGCGGTCGTCTACGTCGATGGCGCACACGATGTGTTGGGGCTGGAAATGGGCTACAGACTGCTTCACAATCAGCACCGGGCAGTGGGCATGCCGCACAATCACCTCCGCGTTTGAGCCCAGTAGCAGTTCTTCCAGCCCCGATGCCCCCGCCGATGTCATCACGATCAGGTCGGCGGGTTGGTGAGTCACGTTATGCACCAGCCCCTGCCCATTGGTGAGCAATGTGGGTATGATCGCTACGCTCTGATAGGCTGGGTTAGCGGCCATACGCTCCAGCGCGGCTTCGTCGTCGGCCTCAATTTCCTGGTATTCGGCCAGGGCGCGGTTGGTGGTAATGGCAACAGCCTCGGCATAAGCAGGCATGGCATGGGGTATTCTACCGAATGCAGCAGTTGAATGGTGGCCCCGTTGGTGCGGGCAATATCGACGGCGACCGACAGGGCTGCATCGGTCGCGGGACTTAGATCGGTTGGCACTACGATGGTTTTCATAGGAACGAATTGGTTTGGTTGATGCCTCAAAGCAACCCCGGCGCCATTTACCAATCCCTGATAGAAACTGGCTATCCGCCTGTTTTTCATCAACTGAGCAAGATCAGTCAGCGGCCTGACCCCGCTCCGGGTTCGCCTGCTGGATAGCTGGTAGCTTTGATGGAAAACGACCCTCTGTCATGAAAACGCTCGACTATTTTGTGGCCGCCGCCTTTGTGGTGGTCAATGTTTTTGCCTTGGTGCAAGTTATTGGCAGTTACCGCTGGCCCACGATTACCCGCCTTACGTTCTGCCTGCTTTTCGGTATGGCGGCGTTCGTCAATACCAAAACCATATTCGATACGCCCTGGGTGTACCAGAGCTACGCCGACTATGCCATCCCGCTCTATATCCGCTTCATTCTTGGCTCTTTCGATGCCATCACGCAGCCAATGGTGTTGGGTATTGCGGTGGGTCAGGCCTGCATTGCGGTGTCGATGTTGCTGAAACGCCGCTGGTTCCGGGCGGGGTGCCTGGGCGGAATCGTGTTTTGCCTCGCCATCGCGCCGCTGGGCCTGGGCGCGGCCTTCCCCGCCACGGTACTTATGGCCCTGGCGTTCTACCGCCTCTACAAACACGAAGGCCGCGAAAGCATCGCCGACGTGCTCGACCACAACCGGGTGTTGATGCCAATGGATTAACAAACGCCTATTCCGTTCGCCATGACCACACTTCCGAAGGACGCTGCACGTTGTAAGCAGGGCAAAAAGGGCGGGGAGTCGGCTCATGGCGATTGTTTGGGCGAATCAGTGATTGCCCCAAAGGTGCCGCATCCCCAACAGACCGGACTGAGCGCCGCCAGTCAGGTACCTGAAATCAATCAAGCCGTAGGCTGACCGTCATCAGGCCTGCAACCAATGACATCGGCCACCTTTGTCCTGTTCTTTCTTTCTCTACTTGCTACTGCCATGACGTTTGAACCCGCTGCTCACCTGTTGGCCTTCGTGCTCCCGCTCTCATTCCAGAAAGGCGACGTCACGTTTTACCCCACCACGCAAGGCCCCGACCTGCGGGTGGCGATCACGCCCGATGCCAAACCCCGCCACGTGATCTCGACCGCCCAACTCGCCAAAGGCATCTGGGTGGCCCGCCTCCACTGGTTCGACGGTTGGCAGCAGTATTTCCAGGAACAGGAATTGATTGTTACCTAACCCTTTATCACCAGGGATAACCCCACGTGGTCATGTATAAGATCTTGATAATGACCGAACCTACATAAATTTAGGCAGTCCGTTACGGAGTCTCCTCAACCGGCTTACCATATCGTAGCCGACACCTGGTATACCGCACTTGATTAACTGGATCAATTTACGCGACGCTTTAGGCGACCACGCAAAGAGCCGAGCCTGTCTTGGTCTGAAAAGTAGCGATTTTGGCAGGACGATAACGCTGTAGAATGCCTTGTGAGCAACCGACCTTCTGCTACTTAAAATACGCCAGTTCCATCCTCTCCCCATCGAAGACGCCGTAGGTGCGATTGTGGACCCATTCGCCGAGGTTGATGTAGCGGCTGTGGGGCGAAACCGCCAGGTCGAGGGGTAGGTGGCGGTGGCCGAAGATGTAGTAGTCGTGGTGCTGTGCGGCTTCCACTTCGCGGCAATACTGCCAGAGCCATTCCTGCTCTTGGCCCCGAAATTCGTCTTCGGCCTTTTTACTATTCGTAATCCGGCTGCGGCGCGACCAGCGCTGGGCCAGGTCGATGCCCAGATCGGGGTGGAGCCACTGGAAGGTAAACTGGGCTACCTTGCTCTCAAAGACCTTTTTTAGCTGCTTGTACACATGGTCGCCGGGGCCGAGGCCGTCACCGTGGCCGATGAGGAAGCGTTTGTTGCCCAGCAAATACGTCTGCGGCAGGCGATGCACGGGAATGCCCAGTTCGTCGGTGAAGTAGTGGCGCATCCACATGTCGTGGTTGCCGGTGAAGAGCGTAATAGGCAGGCCCGCGTCGGCGAGTTCGGCGAGTTTGCCCTGAAACCGGATGAACCCCTTCGGAATGGCGTGCTGATATTCAAACCAGAAATCGAACACGTCGCCCACCAGAAACAGGGCGGCGGCGTCGGGCTGAATCTGGTCGAGCCAGCGCACCACGGCCTGTTCGCGCTCGCGGCTGAGGGCGGGCGTGGGCGTGCCGAGGTGAAAATCAGACGCAAAATAGATGCGCTTACCGGGTGGCAGCGCAATAGACGTAGGGCTAGTCATGCGCCGTAAAGGTACATACGCGACCAGCCACCCTACCACTTTTTCAGCACCTTCACCAGCCGCTTACTGATTTGCGCGTAACCCGCGTCTGAGGGATGCAGGCCATCGTAGGTCATGGCACCAGCGTCCGGCGGGTAGGGGTATTCGTCAGTTTCGGGGGCAAACGGCACGTCGATGAAGGCCGGGTAGGGGTAGTTGGTGTAGGTGCCAGTCTGCGGATTTTTCAGGCGTTTGAATTTCACGAGCTTTTCTACGCGCAATTGCCGCACATGATACAAGTCAACCACGGGTACGTTGTCAACCCGGCCAATGGAGTCGATGGCGTTGGCGAAGGCTTCGAGGTACTGGCCATTTTTGGGCTTGTAGGAGCCATAGGCATTGTTTTTGAAGTTATTGATATACACAAAATCGGCCCGCTGCATGGGCGTAATCAGCACGATGTGCGCCTGTGGATTCAGGCTGCGGAGCTTGTTGACGATGATGCGAAACGACCCATACACCGTGGCGTTGCCCGCGTTGGTCTGGTAGTCGGCCAGCCGGCCCAGCGGTCGGCCCCGCCACCAGTCGTTGGTGCCCAGAAAAATGGAATAGATGTCGGCCCGTTCCAGCCCCAGCTTGTCAATAGATTCGGCGATCTGGCCCGACGTCCAGCCGTTATGCCCCTGGTTGACGTAGTTCAGGTAGGGTAGCTTTTCGGTGACGCGGGTCATGTAGCCTTTGGTGATCCGGTTGCCGGTTTCGTTGGGGTGTTCATTGAGGTACGTGATCGAATCGCCGATGGCCACCCAGGTTTGTTGGGTTGGCTTCGATGAACAGAGCAGGCAAACGGCGGCGGTGAGGACAAACAGCTTTTTCATGGGTTAGCTATGGGGTTTGGGCGGGTAAATGTCGACCAGCTTTGGGGGCTAAAAGTAGGCCAAATTAGCCCCCAAAGCACCGCCCGTTCGGTGGCTGTAACATTCAGCCGTATATTTGGGTTGACAAGCTGAATGAATGCTGAGTCGTATACCTGCTTTATGAAACAATCTATTATTCTGCTGGCGGTGGCCCTGACGGGGCTTGCTTCGTGCCGCCCCAATACCACCGACGATGCGAATGACGCCGGTGGAACGGCAAGTCCTTATCTGGCCCGTTCGGTGGTTGGCGTCCGGATGCTGGCCAATGATGCCAACTACGAAGAAGCTGGCAGTTACCTGGCCGAAGAGTTTGTGCGCGGCACCTTTAAGTTGGGCGCAGATACCAAACTCGAAGTGACCAATACCCGCGAAGGCGGCATTTTTGAGTGGGATAAAAACAAGGTTGTCGTGTCGTTTGGCTCAGCCCGGCCCTACCAGTCGATCTACCAGGCCGAATACATTTTCGATAAATTATACCAGCCCGGCGTGGCCGCACAACTGGATGCCACGCCCGAAAAAGGGGCGTTGTCTGGACCTGCACCCGAAGGCACCGGCGCCGAAGGACCCGCCGAATCAGCTACCGGTCTGGCAGCCCGGCGCGATACCTCGTCGGCCAATGACACCGCTACGACGGTGTCGGGTATCAGTGCCGTAGCTACCAGGCTGACCCCACCGGCCGAAAGCACGGGTAAGTTTGTGGCTTATCCCGGCCTGGGCGATAAGGCCGTCTGGGACCCTACCAACCGCACCCTGCACGTGCTGCTGAACAACCACATCCTGAATGTGCAGGTGAAAACTGCCGACAAACCCGACGTGGCTCAGCAGCGTGCCGCCATTCTGGCCAACGTGATTTTCCACGAAGTAGTCGGCGAGTATTACGGCCCCGGCGACGACAAGTAAACCCCGTTACTATACTGCGTACGAAAACCTCACTGGCTGGCCAGTGAGGTTTTTTGTTACGGCTAACCGCACACACATTTTTGCCAGCTATTATATAGAGTGGCACGGCTAATCATAGATGTACATAGTATGGTATATGTATCCGAATTGATAATGCGGGTGTAAAAACGAATTCTTTGTATATGAATTTTCAATGAATACATTGACTTTTTATCGGTATATCAGGTGGATAGGCAAGGTTATTGTAACACAAATTTGCAGTACTAATAAAGTTAATGAGCAACGTTATGAAAGACCATGTACATCTAATTGTCTGTGACCCCAGTTCTATCACAGCCGCTTTTATGCCCGCATGGACCACCACACCCGCCGCTGTGCAGGGTGTTGATACCGTTCCTGATTTATCTGATTAGTACCCGTGTACCCTACCTGTGCAACCCTGTAAGTGGGTGTGTCGGTGGAGTTATGCGTTGGTCTGCCGAAAAAACAGGCCTGTTACGCGTATGCTTAATTAGTAAGCTTTTCTGTAAAATGAAACAGAGAGGGGTATAGATCGGCCAAAATCAACACCCCCTCTCTGGCTCCGGCACATCGTACTGACACAAATCTGTATCACCACTATGGATGCTACGCGCAAAAATAGTGCCGGTAAACTATGGAGTTTACTTGCCGCCACCCTTTGTAGGATCTTTTCTTACCGAACGTTCAAACCATAGCGTGTAAACCGCTTCCGGGTGAACCACAGTTGGCACATTCGCTGGCAACTAAACAGGTTTCGGTGGGGGTTTTTATTGGGCCTGACAACGGCAGGGGGCATGGCCGTTGCCCAAACGGGGGCTTACGACGTGCGCTTCACCCAAAAATCCATCGACTGCGCCGCCGGGAAGGTGGTGATTCGGGTGGAGGTAAAAGCCCGCGATGCCAACAGCACGTTTCTGATGGGTGACGCCAATTTCCGGTTCACCTATCCCTCGCAGGCGCTCACCAGCCCACGCATTGTGTTGCAGGAAAACTTCTCTAGCCAGGCACCCGCCAACCAACCCGCCTACGCCCCGCAGGACATTGCCAACGCCTCGACCGAGGGGCCAACCGTGGGCCGCGTGGTGCTCAACACCACCTATAATCGCAACGCCGGAGCCGTCCGCGTGGGGACCGACTGGATTGGCGTAACCTGCCTTGAATTCACCCTGAAACAACTCACCACCTGTTTCGACCTGCGCTGGGATACCACCTTCCCGGCTACGGGCATGAACGAAGTGATCGTGACGGGTACAAATCCGTATGCCTATCAACTGGCCGACGTTGCCGCCAACACCTACCAGAACCTGAACAGTTGCCCCGACACCTATTGCGGCGCACCGGCCAATCGCTTTGGTGTTCGGTTGTCGGTGAAGAGCTTCGACTGCGTGGCCAAAGAAGCGGTGATCCGGGTTGAGGTAAAGGCCACTGCGCCCACGTCGGGGTCGTTTTTGATGGGCGACGCCAATTACCGCTTCGATTATGACGCCTCGTTGCTGACCAACCCGCGCATCGTGTCGCAGGAACATTTTTCGAGCGAAGCCCCCGCCAGCGATCCCCGTTATACCGCCCAAGACCTGACCGGTAGTGCCGTGGCGGGCGCGGCGGGCATTCTGTCGCTTAATACCAAATTTGCGGGTACACTTCGAGCCGGACAGCCCGCTGCTACCGCCGTGGGAGCCGCGGGCTGTCCGTGTCGTGCATCCAGTTCGACTATACTGGCTCACTCGCCGCCGCCTGCTTCCCCATCAACTGGCGCACCGGCGGCGGACCACTCCCCCGCACGGTGATGAATCAGGTAATCACACCCACGGCGGGCCAGTATTCGCTGATCCTGATTCTGGGCAACGAATACGACAACGCTTCGGTATGTCCGGTGCAACTGTGTACGCCGCCCACGCTGTCGGCCGATTTAAGCCTGACCCAAACCGGCCCCAACAGTGGTACGCTGGCCTAGAACAGCCCGGCCTCGTTCACGCTCACGATTCGCAACGACGGCCCCAACCCGGCCACCAACGTGGTTGTCAATGATACCTTACCGGCTGGTATTCAGTACATAAGCGCGTCGCCGGGCCTCACCATCGTGAACGGCAATGTGGTGCGGTGGACCATTGCCAGCCTGCCCGTGGGCGCATCGCTGGTAGCCACAATTCAGACGCAGATAACGGGCGAGGGACCACTTTTCCTGAAAGCAGAGATCATACAATCGGACCAGCCCGACCCTGATTCAACGCTGGGCAATGGTGTGTTGGCCGAAGATGATTACGCCACCGCCTGCGTGTCGGTGCCGATTCAACTCTGCGACGGCGACGAATACCTGATCCAGGCCGCGCCGAGTTTGGGGGCTGTACAGTGGTTTGTCGATGGGGTTTTGGTGGCCACGGCACCTAGCTACACCGTAACCGGACCGGGTACGGTATCCTATCAGGGGGCACCGGGAAGCTGCGGTGGCACTGGCTGCTGCCCGGCGGTATTTGTGCGCAACCCCTGCTGCGGCCCACCTAAGTGCGTGCCCTTCGTAATCCGCAAAACGCGGTAAAGTGGGTGAATTTTTTGTGTAACCAAGTTTAATCACGTTTATGTTATGAAACGAAATCTCTTCATGCATCGGTTTGGATGGCTGCCCAGCTTACTCCTGACCCTGTTTCTGCTGCTGGCCGCGCAACTGGCCCCGGCACAAACCACCTGCGGGAATTTCCCGCTGACAACCAGTCAGTTTGCCACGGCGGCGAACGTATCGGCCCGCACCGGAACGGGTGGATTATGCACCTTTCTGACCTGCTCGATCAGTAACGAGGGTAATGTTACCGATGCCAGCCTGACCAATTCAGCCACGATTTCGCTGAATCTGGTGGGGGCTACGGGCGCAGTTTCGTCGCGGGTGAGTAGCAACACACTACCAGCCGGTGCCACGGCGGGCTACGTCATTGGCAGCGGTGCCTTGAACCTGGGCGTAGGTACGTCCATCGAAATCACGACCTATCTGGATGGTACGCAGCAGGATCAGGGTACGGTGGCGAGCCTGGTGAATCTGTCGTTGCTGAACGCAGGTACTGCTTTCGTGGGTATTCCAACGACCAAGCCGTTTAACGAAATCCGGATTCAATTTAACCTGCTGGCCGGTACGCAAAACTACAGCGTCTACTACCCGTTGGCTACCTACACGGGTGGTGCCACGGTGACAAACCCAACCCTGGCCGCCGCCACCAGCGGGGTCATCAGCCTCTCGGCCAGCGGCGCGGGGCTGGCGGGGAACGTGCCGTATACCTATTTGCTGAAAAATGCTGCGAACGCAACGGTGGGCACCACAGCCACCACATCGGGTTTGGTAACGGGAACGTATACAGCCACCGTTAGTGCTGCCGTTGGCTGTTTGTTTACCAAAACCATCGACCTCGGCCCCATTGCCTGCGGCCTGAGTACGCTGACGACCAATACCTTCACGGGCGTGACTGTCAACACGGCCACCGTGGGCGGCGAGGTGCGTACGGGCATCTACGGCGTTTGCGTGGGGTGTGGCATCACCAACACCGCCAATGTGGTCGACGCCAACACGGCCAATTTTGCCAACATCAACATCCTGGCGGGGATGGTTTCGGGTGGGCGTATCTCGGTCCTCGACACGCGGCGGACCTACCCGGCGGGCGTAAAAGCAGGCTTTGTGCTCCAGGATGGCAGTTTATTAGGTACGGCGCTCTTCAACGGTACCAAAATCAGAACGTTCCTGAATGGTGTGCAACAGGAAGAATCATCGGTGACGGGCCTGCTCGATTTGCCGCTGCTCACCACGGGCTACTCATCCATTGGGTTTACCACCAAACCGTTTGATGAAGTGCAACTCGACGCCAGCAGCCTGGTGGGGGCACTCATCAACGTCAACGTGGCGTATGCATTCGTGCAAAACGGACCCATTATTGGGTTGACCAGCCAGACCAATCCCACCTCGGCGAGCCTGGCCAACGGGGCCATCGACGTAACCGTGACGGGGGGTACCATGCCCTACACCTACGCCTGGAGTACCCGCGACGGCGGACCGGGGGCCAATACGCAGGATTTGACCGGTTTACCGGTGGGCATCTACTCACTCAGCGTGACTGATGCCGCCACCTGTAGTGCGTCGCGGTCGTTTACGCTGGTGGCACCGGGCGGCGGGTCGTCACTCACGCTGGCCAATGCGTCGCTAACCATCACTACGGGCCAAAACACGTCGGTAGGCGGGTCGCTGACGACGCAACTAAACCCCACGGGCGGTGTTGGTGCGCTGGTTTACGTGGCGGTCAATTGTCAGTCGGGTCTGGTGGCTACGACCTCTGCGCAGGGCGGGCTGATTGTGGTCAATCCGGCCACGGGGCTGTACGTATACACACCTGCGTTGGGCTTCACGGGTGCTGACACGTTTTGTGTCCGGGTTTGCGACAGTACGTTACCGCTGGCCACCTGCCGCACGGCTACGGTCAACGTCACGGTTGGCGGCCTACCGGGGGGTAATTGTCTGGTGCAGGCACATGTGCTGACACGGTAGGTATTGATCCACTTTCTAACTCGAACTCACGTATGAATACCTCCTATACCATGCCAAAAAACCGGTCGGCCAGATCGGTGGCTGGCTTCGCTGCGCACGTTTCGCGGCTATTTCTGGCAAGCCTGCTCATGTTGTTGGCCTTTGGGGCGCAGGGGCAGGTTATTCCGCGCTTCATTCCGCCGGGCTGCACCTTCACGTCTACCCAAACGCTGTCATTAGTGGCGTCGGGCGGAACGGCCACGGGCACCACTCACCAGTACATTCTGGCCAACGGCGACGGAATTATTCTGCAAGTGGCCGCTACCCCAAATTTTGGCGTACAAGCCGCTGGTGGCTACCTGGTTTACGACGTCGCTTCGGATGTGTCGACCCCCGTTGCGGGCCTTACCGTGGGCGCATCCGTGACCGCCGTAACGGGCACCTGCGTTCGTTTTTCCAACCCGTTTCCGGTGGTCGTCTGTCCCGACGCAACCAATTGCTCGCTACAGGCGGGGGCTTCGCTGAGCGTTGCGCTGGGCGGTGGAAACACTGCTGGGGCCACGCTGAGCTACTATTTGGTGAATGAAGCGGGCCAGATTGTGGCCGTGTCGAGCGTGCCATCGTTTTCGGCCATCGCCACCGCGGGGACGTACTTTGTCTACGAACTGGCGCTGGGTGTGGGAACGACCCTGACGGGCGACACCGTCGGTCAGCTCTTCACGGGCCTCACCCTCGGTGGCTTACTCTGCTACGATTTCTCCGACCCGCTGGTGGTACGCGTCTGTCCGGCTTCGCCGCCCACGGTGGCCATCAACAGCCCCGCCAACAGCGCCACGGTCAGCACCTCGCCCACAGTTTCGGGTACGGCCACTGCCGGTAGCACGGTGGTGCTGACGGGTGACACCAACGGCGTTTTGTGTACTACCACGGCCACAGCTGGGGGCAGTTATTCGTGCGTGGTGAGCCTGTCGCCGGGGAGCCAGACCATTACGGCGGTGGCCAGCAATTCGGCAGGGAATAGTACACCTGCTAGTGTGGCGGTTACGGTGGTGGCACCCTTTATGCTGACTAATACCACGGCCAGTATCAGCACGTCGATCAGTATTCCATTGAGCGCATCAGCGGCTACCCAACTGATTCCGACGGGTGGCTTTTTGCCCTACACCTACCAGATCGTGAACTGCACAACGGGCGTTATCACCACCACCTCCACGCAGGGCGGCACCGTCACGATCAATACCAACACGGGGGCCTACACCTACACGCCCGCCATGGGCTTCACGGGTACTGATACGTTCTGTATCCGGGTCTGTGACAGTGCTACCCCCACGCCGAGTTGCCAGACGGCCACGATTACGGTCACGGTGGCCCTGGGCAACACCTGTACGCTGGTGCCGAACACGCTCACGAAGCAATAGCCTTCGCTAAAAATGAACCACATCATGCTGGTTATCATTGAATTACTTCGTCTCGCCAAGGCTCGTCATGGGCCACAACGCCACTGGCTAACTGGCCACTGGCAGGGGCGTCTGCTACTCGTTTTTTTGCTGGGAACGGGCCTGTTCGGTCATGCCCAGACGGTGCCTGCATTAATCCCGCCTGCTTGCACGTTCTCTGCCACTCAGCCCGTTGCCTTCAGCGCAACGGGTGGGTCGGTGGGGGCAGCGGCCACGAGCCGCTACGTGCTGACCAACGGGCAGGGTATCATCCAACAGGTGGTCAACACGCCTGATTTTGGCCTCAAACCAGCGGGGGGGGATCTGGTCTACAGCGTCATTTACGACACCGGCTCACCCGCTACGGGCCTCACCGTGGGGGCCTCCGTGACGGCCATTGCGGGCACCTGCGTGCGGGTGTCGGCGGCGTATCCGGTGGTGGTCTGTCCGGCGGCAACTAACTGCGATCTGTTCACCGACCAGCCTATCGTGGCGGGGGCGTTGGGCAGTCAAACGGCGGGTGCCGTGGCCACGTATTTCCTGGTCAACGACAGCGGCATCATCGTCAGCACGTCTACCTCGGCCACGTTGGCGGGGGTCAGCACAGCGGGGGTCTATTTTGTCTACGAACTCCAGCGCGACGCGGGGGCCACCGTTACGGGGGCCACGCCGGGCAGCAGCCTGACGGCCGTTTCGGTAACGGGGAGTGCTTCTTATGCCTGGTTCGGGCCGTTGCCGTTGCGGGTGTGTTCGTCGCTGGTTACGTGCGTGAGTATCAACCTGAAAGCGCTGCTGGAAGGGCCGTATAACGCCACGTCGATGAACATGATTACGGCCCTGAACGACAATAAACTGCTGCCAGGTCAACAGCCCACCAGCCCCTTTGCGCAGCCCACGCCCGCCGGTCAACCCTACAATACGGCCCCCTGGAATTACAGCGGTACCGAGGGTAAAGCCGCCGGGTTTACGTATCCCGTTGACATAGTAGACTGGGTGCTGGTGTCGCTGCGCATCAGCAGCCAGTCGCCCGGCGCGGTGTTCAGGGCGGCGGCGCTGTTGCATAAAGACGGCCGCATCACCTTCGTAGACCCCTGTCAGCAGGTGCCGTCGGGTAGTTATTACGTGGTTGTTGAACACCGGAATCACCTGGGCGTAATGAGCGCGGGGGCGGTGCCCATTACCAACGACGTGCTGAATTTTGATTTCAGCACTCAGCAGTCGTTTGTGGCCAGCGACCCGCCCTCGTTTGGGCAGACGCAGATTGGCGGGAAGTACCTGCTCTACGCCGCTGATGGCCGGAAGGACACGTACCGCGAAAACTTCGACATCAACGCCAGCGATTCGCAGTTGTGGAAGTCGCAGAGCGGGATTTTCCTGCACTACCTGTCTGGCGATTTCAACCTCGACGCCGACGTAAACGCCGATGATAACGTACTCTGGAAACGCAACAATGGCCGCTATTCGGCGGTGCCGCATTAAGCTATGAAACGAACTTATCTCTTTCTCGTCCTGCTGCTGTGGCTGGGGGCGACGGCGCGGGCGCAGCCGGGGCAGTATGAACTCCGGCTCACCACGCAGAGCATTGACTGCGCTACCCGGAAAGCGCAGGTGAACGTACAGATTCGGGCGGCAGATCAGCAGGCGTTTTATCTGGGAAATGCCAACTTCCGCCTCCGCTACGACACGCGGGCGTTGGCGCACCCGGTGCTGCTAAACCAACTGAATATGCACGCCCGGCAAGGTGACGATGCCCACACGCTGACGGGTTCGGTCGAGCGAGGAATCGCGGGTATCGCATCGCTCAATATTTTTTATGGCGGAACTAATGCTGTCATGCAACGTATTGATAATGAATGGACTGGTGTAGCTATGTTGCAATTCGATTTGGTGAATCGGACCAGCGATATGGTGGCTTTGGCCTGGCAAACGGATAAAGACTTTCCCAAAACAGTGTTGGAAGAGATTTTGCCCGCTGCTAGTGGCAACGACTATACCGCTCGTTCGGCTCGTTCGGCGGGGGTGTATCACAACCTGAACCTTGGCCCGCTGAGTGCGGTTTGCCCCAACGAATCGGCCAACCGACCTGCCACCGACGTGCTGTTTGTGCCGGAAGGGTTTTCGCCCAACGGCGACGGGATAAATGACCGGTTCGAGATCAAAAATCTGGGCGGACTGTCGGCACGGGTGACCGTATATAACCGGCAGGGCACGGTTGTTTTCACCGATGATGCGTACAAAAACACCTGGGACGGCACTCTCGCCAACGGGCAACCCACCCCCGACGGTACCTATTATTACGCCATCGACCTCAGCGACGGGCGGTGGTTTGTTCAGTACATGACCATTGCGCGGTAGGGGCGAAGCGAAAGGGTGAACGAGTAAAAAGCGAAAGAGTGCTTGCGTCAGCGTATCACAGATGCAAACTCTCTTTCGCTCTTTTACTCGTTCACCCTGTCGCTTTTTTTCTAAAAAGGCTGATTATGTTGCATTTACGGTCTGTAAACCTATTTTTGGATGACCATTGCCCCTGTAACACGTCTCACGCCTGTCCTACACCGAGTCGGTGCGGCGGCTGGTCTGACCTAATCAACCTTGTCTATGTTTACCAACAAAACCCCCTGGATTGTTCTGCTCCTGCTATGGATGGGCGGATCGACGTGGTGGCACGTCTGCAAAATCAAGCAGCTCTGCGGCGACGATGCACCGTCTACCAGCCTTACTGCCAACGCGGTTGCCATGCCGGGCCTCACTATTGCCGACGGTGAGAAACTGAACCTGAACGTGCCCGGCAATTTCGTCTACGCAAAATCGGGCGACGTGGCCAATGCGGCGGCTGTGGGCAATACGCTCCAGACCGTAGCCGACTACCTAAAGGCCAATCCGGGCCGGATGATGACCGTAACGGGCCACTACCACGCCGACGAGCAAAACCCCGGTAGCTACCCCAATCTGGGCATTGCCCGGGCCGAGGCCATCAAAGCTGACTTGGTTAATTTGGGCGTTCCTGCCGCGCAGGTGGCCACAGCCAGTATGCTGGTGAGCACACCCGAAGGAGCCATGATGCCCTACAGTGCCAGGGGCGATTCGCTCTATGGTGGGCTGGCGTTCTCGTTTACAGGTAAAGCCGTTGCCGCCGCCGTTGCTGCTGCCGATACGACCACGGCGGCCAAACCAAAAACTGAAGAGGCTCTGGCCGAAGCGCAGAAGTTTACGTCGGTATTCAAACCCATCGACCTCTACTTCAAAACGGGTAAGTCGAGCTACATCAAGACCGAAGACACGAAGAAGTTTTTTGCCGAAGCTGAAAAATACCTGGGCGACCACAAAGACAAGAAACTGCTGCTCACGGGCCATACCGATGATACGGGACCAGAAGGGGTGAACCTCGAACTGTCGAAAGCACGGGCTGGCGGGGTTCGGTCGCGGTTGCGTAAAGACGGCATCGACGGTGACCAGATTACAGTAGAGGCCAAAGGCGAAACCCAGCCCAAAGAGCCCAACGCCACGTCTGAAGGCCGCAAAGCCAACCGCCGGGTAACCGTTGTGGTGCAATAATATCCCCTACACACATAACCGACGATTTATATGTTTACCATGAACCCCCTGAATTTGCCCGACGCCGCCTTCCAGCACTGGATTATGTGGCTGGTGGCGGGTACGTTAGGTTTTATAATAGGCTACATTTCCCGCAAAGGAACCGTAGCCCAACTGGAAGGAGACCTTGCCAGCACCGAACGTGAACTGGCCGACTGCCGCCGCCCGAGCGTTGCGCCTGACGATCAGGAAGCCCTGATTTTGAGCCGGGTACGCGCCCGCGCTAACGAGCTGGATTTCAGCCGTATCGGTCGGGCGTCTGCCAGTGATGCCGACGATTTGAAAGACATCGTGGGCGTTGGGCCGTTTCTGGAGAAAAAGCTCCACGCCATTGGCATTTACACCTTCAAACAGGTGGCCAGTTTCACCAAGGAAGACGTCGATAAGGTCAATGACATTATCGAGTTCTTTCCGGGCCGCATCGAGCGCGACGACTGGGTTGGCCAGTCGGCAGATTTTGATCGTAAAAAACGCAACGCTTAACCCCCACCATCATGTTTGGATTAGATCCTTTTAGTCGCCCGGTGGCCATTACCGAAGCGCTGTTGATTCTTTCGCTCGCCGCTTTTGTTGGCTGGTTGCTTGGCCGACTGATCCTGAATGGCCGAATCAGTGCGCTCCAGGCTGATATTGCTGACAAAGAAACCGCCCTCGACGACTGCCGCCGTGCCAAAGCGGCACCATCGGTCAATACGCAACGCCCAACGGCGACACCCGTAATGGCCGCTCCCATGGTGGTTGCCCCGGTTGTTGAGGTGCCCGTGGTGGCTGTGGCCCCGCCCATTGTTGAGCCGGCACCCATCGACATGCCGATTATGGCGGCGGTAGCGGCGGTAACTGTACCCGTGATGGAAAAAATGGCCCCGGCACCCGTACCAGCCCCCGTTCCAGCAACGGGCGGCTCGGAAGATGCGGTACTGAACCGGATTGCGGCCCGCGCCAGCGAGATCAACTTCGACCGGATTGGCCGCGCCACGGCTGTTGAAGCCGATGATCTGAAAGATATCGTGGGCATAGGCCCGTTCCTGGAACGGAAACTGCACAGCCTCGGTATCTACACGTTCCGGCAGGTGGCCAACTTCACCAAAGAAGACATCGCCAAGGTCAACGACATCATTGAATTCTTCCCCGGCCGTATTCAGCGCGACAACTGGGTCAACCAGTCGAAATCGTTCTACGAGACTAAGTACGGTAAGAAGCACAACGCGTAGTTGCCGCCGTTGTTTTACGTTAGCCCCCCCACCAGATGCTCTGGTGGGGGGTATTTTTTGTATCTTCGTAAAACAAAAAACACCACCATACGCATGAACATCAACGGGCCGGGAAAAGACAAGAATACGTATGATGCCATTGTCATTGGCTCCGGCATCAGCGGGGGCTGGGCGGCGAAAGAACTCACCGAAAAAGGCCTGCGCACGCTGGTACTGGAACGGGGCCGCGACGTGAAACACATCACCGACTACCCCACGGCGATGAACAACCCCTGGGATTTTCCCCACCGGAACCGGATGCCGCTGGACTTTGACGAGAAGAACCCCATTGCCACCAAATGCTACGCCCTCGACGAAGGCACGGCGCATTTTTTTGCCAAAGATGCCGACCACCCTTACGTGCAGGAAAAGCCCTTCGACTGGATCAAGGGCTATCAGGTGGGCGGTAAATCGCTGATCTGGGCGCGGCAGACGCAGCGGTGGAGCAAATACGATTTTGAAGCCAACGCCCGCGACGGGGCCGCCATCGACTGGCCTATCCGCTACGAAGACATTGCTCCCTGGTATAGCCACGTCGAAAAATTTGCGGGTATTTCGGGCAACAAAGACGGCCTCGACACCCTGCCAGACGGTGAGTTTCTGAAGCCCTGGGAATTGAACTGCGTCGAAAAGCACATCCAGAAAAGCGTAACGGCGGCCTACAAAGACCGCCACGTGATCATTGGCCGTTGCGCCCACCTGACCGAACCGAAACAGATTCACTATGATCAGGGCCGGGCGCAGTGTCAGGCGCGGCACCTGTGCTACCGGGGCTGTCCCTACGGCGGCTATTTCAGCAGTAATTCCAGCACGTTGCCCTGGGCGGCCAAGACGGGCAAGCTCACCCTGCGCCCGTTTTCGGTGGTCGAATCCATCATCTACGACGAGGCAAAAGGCAAGGCCACGGGGGTCCGGGTAGTCGATACCAACACCAAAGAAACGACGGACTTTTTCGCCCGGATCATCTTTGTCAATGCGGCCTGTCTGAACACCAATCTGGTGCTGCTCAACTCCACCTCGCGCCGGTTTCCGAACGGGCTGGGCAATGATAATGGGCTGATGGGCCACTACGCCGCCTTCCACAACTACCGGGGTGCGCTGAACGCGACGTATGAAGGGTTCGAGGACGGATACTATTACGGTCGGCGGCCCACTACGGCGTTTATGCCCAATTTCCGCAACGTGCATAAGCAGGAAACGGACTTTCAGCGGGGCTACATGGTGGCCTTCAGCGCGAGTCGGGGTACGGGTGTTCCCACCGAGGCGAGCTTTGGCCCAGCGTTCAAAGAGGCGATGACCAAACCCGGTGGCTGGCACATTTACATGATGATGCAGGGCGAGACCGTGCCGCGCTACGAAAACCATTTTCGCCTCAGCAAAGACCTGAAAGATCAGTGGGGCGTTCCGCAGTTGGTTACCTCGGTGGGCTACACCGACAACGACGAAAAACTGATGGCTGACTTTCTGCAACAGGGTCGCATCATGCTCGAACAGGCGGGTTGCCAACACATCACGGCAGGCGACGATAAGCGTAACCCTGGTCTCGACATCCACGAAATGGGTGGCGTGCGCATGGGCCGTGACCCCAAAACGTCGCTGTTAAACGCTCACAATCAGTTGCATAGCGTCAAAAATGTGTTTGTCACCGACGGCGCGGCCATGACCAGCACCGGCACCCAAAACCCATCTATTACCTTCATGGCCCTCACCGCCCGCGCCGCCAACTTCGCCGTGGGGGAAATGAAGAAAAAGAATTTGTAGGAAAGCCCGCGTCTGGGGTAGGGGTTAAACATTTCGCACTGAAAAGGTGGTTTACTTATGTAGACCACTCTTTTGGTAGAAAATGTTTAACCCAATAACAACACCGTCTCCCCGTTTCAATAGCTTTTGGTGGGCGGGCTATGAATGCACCGACCAGCAAAACGCCTTTGGTAACCGCGTTGATTTTCTGCCCCTTACCGGCCACCTCGACCGCCTCGACGACGATTACCGCGACATACACAACGTCAATATCCGCACCGTGCGCGAAGGCATCCGCTGGAGTCAGGTAGAGCGGCGGGCCTACGTATATGACTGGACCGTGGTGCGGCAAATGCTGGCGCGGGGCAGGGCGCTTGGCATTCAGCAAATTTGGGATATCTGCCATTTCGGTTACCCTGACGACCTCACGCCGCTACACCCCCTATTTGCCCGGCGATTTGCGGCCATCTGCAAAGCCTTCGTGCCCATCTACCGCGAAGCCTTCCCCGACGGCCCGCTGATTGTGACGCCGATCAACGAAGTGAGCTTCATTTCCTGGCTCGGCGGCGACGTGCGGGGCACGGTACCTTACTGCGTTAGGCAGGGTTTCGAGGTGAAATATGGCCTCATCCGGGCCTACATCGAAGGTATTGCGGCTATGCGTTCTGTTGATGCGAACGTGCTGGTCATGACCACCGAACCATTGGTAAACATGGTGCCGCCACTGAACCCGTCGCGGCAGGAAGTGAGTACGGCTAAAGCGGCCCATGACAGTCAGTATCAGGCCGTCGACATGCTCATGGGTCGGTTGCACCCCGAACTGGGTGGTGCCCCGCACATGATCGATATTGTGGGCCTGAACTATTATTACGATAACCAGTGGGTGGTGCCAACGCACGAGTTTTTGCCGTGGGGAAACGAAGGCAACGACCCGCGTTTTCGGCGGTTGCACCTGCTGTTTCTGGAGGTGTATAAACGCTACCGGAAGCCCATTGCTCTCACCGAAACGAGCCACCCCGGCATTGACCGGCCCGCCTGGATACGGATGATTGCCCGCGAATGTGCGGCGGCTAAACAGGTGGGCGTACCGCTGGAAGGCATCTGCCTATACCCCGTCATTGACCGCCCCGACTGGGACCACTCCGAACGCCCCTGGCACCGCTCCGGCCTCTGGGACGCCACCCCCACCGGCACCGACATGACCCCGGACCAAACACCAGGCCGATACCTGAGCCAACCCTACGCGGCGGCATTAGCACAGGCGCAGGCAGTCATTGACTAAGCCAATGGAGTTACGGATTGGTCTGTACGCCCTGCACTTTATACATTTTCCCGTCTGTTTTCGTGTACAGAAAAAGGTCTCCGTTTAAGCCCGTACCAATCCGGAAGTCAGTTTTCTTCGTGCCGGTCAGCGCTTGAAATGTGGTTGACTGCCCGGCTCGTTCCAATTCCAGTTCTTGTACAACGGCCTGATGACCAAGGGTTAACGATTTGTTTTCTACATAGAAGATCCGCCCATTGACCACGTCGCCAAAAATGTATTTGCCCTGTAGTTGTGGAATGGCAGAGCCGGTGTAGACAAACCCGCCCGATATGGCATTGCCTTCGTCGTGGTCATATTGGGCCACCGGATACACGTAGTGGGCCGATGGGTCGTTGGCAGGCAGGGCGTAAACGCTGCCCATGTTGCCCCGCGAGTTCATCAAAAAGGTGCCTTCCCGCTCCGGCCAACCGTAGTCACCGCCAGCTATGCCGAGATTTATCTCCTCTACACGCGCCTGCCCAATGTCGGTGATGAGCATCTTGCCGTCGGGTGTCCAGCAGATGCGGTTGGGGTTTCGGAAGCCCCGGCAGTAGATCTCTTTAGTAGTAGTCAGGTTTTTCTCTTTGGCAAACGGGTTGGTGGCTGGAATGCCATAATGGCCATTGCGGCTGTTAGTGCCCTTCGGGTCGATGCGCATGACCGACCCCCACACGTGGCTTTTGTCGTGGCAGAGGAACGCATAGCCATTTTCGGTGGCCCCGCCATCGCCCACGCCGATATACAACAGGCCATAATCAGGGGTGCCGGGCCGGGCCAGCGGGTTAAACGCGACCTCCTGCACACCGTGGATGGGCGACACCATGTTAATGCGGAACAACTCCCGGCCTTTCCCGGTAAAAACCGCACTTGTCGGGTCCGCAATTGTCCATTCGGTAATCACCCATTGCAACGTTACCTTGATGGAATCGGCATAGGCAAAGTCGGCGGGCGCGGCACCCGATTTTTCGGTGTGGGTGGTGTAGAACAGACCATTCTGGTAGAAATCGGGGTGAAACGCGAAGCTGCCAAAACCAGTGCCTAAACCAGGTGCATGAATGAACCCAGGGCGCTCTTTGGCGATGTCCATCACCGTCCGTAGGGTGTCGGCCACCAGTTCGTACAGCCTTCCCCGCAGATCTTCGATGAACAATCGGTCGGGTTTGCCGGGCAACACCTGCATTTTGTTAATACGGGCCAACGGCGTTGTCGTGGCAGAAGCCGGAGCCGTCAGCACGTCGTCGATGAGGAGCCGCAGCCCTGATTTGGCTATCTTGGCCGGCATCGGGTCGTCGATGGCTCTACCCAAATTCGCGCTTTCCGCGTCTGTTATTTTTCGCTTCTGATTGGTATTAACAAAAGCCAGAATCGCCTCCAGATCGGGGTCACTTAAGGCCGGGAAAGCGGGCATATATTGTTTGTATTCGGCAAAAAGCCGGACCGCGCGGGTATCGCCCAGGCTGATTAGTTCCGGCGCATTGCGCACAAAAATCCGCATCCAGACGGGGGTCACGGCTGAGGTCACACCGGCCAAATTTGGGCCAATACCTTTTTGCAGGAAGTTATGGCAGGCCGAACAGTTGGCCTGAAATAAAGCCTGTCCCTTGGTTATCAGTTGCTTATCGGTCGAATACGGTCTATCTTTCCCCAATGTGTCAGCCGCCAGGATAAGCGTCTGCTGGGGCGTTCTACCATATGGCTTCGGGCTGGCGCAGACGCACAGCACAACCAAGCCGGCCAGCAGAACGAACCAGATAAGTAACTGCCTGGGGTACGCGTAACGACCCGAAACGGGGGGGGATTCTGGTTGCGATGTCATAAGTGAACGATAAAGCCCTCGTCAGCTTAGAAATACGCACGCATGGCCGTTGGATACTGCGGAATAACCAGTTCAGGTGCCTCAATGTCGGGGTGCCATAGTTTCTCCCACTCGAAGCTGTAAAAGCCATCGTATCCACCCGTTACTAACGCGCCAATGGCCGCCCGGAGGGGTGCTCCGCCTTTACCAACGGCCACGTAACGGTGCTTACCGTTTTCCATACGGGCATCTTTTATGTGCGTGTGACGAATGTATTTTTTCAGTTTTTGATACACCTCACCGGGGGCTTCGTGGCTATCGGACCACATGTTGAATACGTCCCAGATCAGCCCCACGTGTGGGTGTTCGGCGGCGGTCATCAACGGGAGTAGCAGGTCGCTGCGGGTTAGTTCGCCGTGCGATTCGAGCAACACCGTCACCGATCGGCTTTTGGAATAGTCACCCAGTTCGAGTAGCCCCTCGCCGATAAGCCGGAGCGTCAGGTCGCGGGGCTGGTCGGGCGGAAGCTGATCGGGGAATACCCGCACAAAGGGGCAGTCGAGCTGCTGGGCGAGGTCAATAAAGCGCCGCGCATCGTCCAGGTTACGGCTGCGTTTGGTAGGGTCTGCGTGGTGTAACTGCGCCGACGACCCCAGATTGATGACCTGAACGCCCTGATCGGCAAATTGCCGACGGGTTTGGGCGATGCGGACGGCGGTACTGAATTCCGGGCATTTGGGCAGGTCCAGTTCGCCCATTAACCCCCGAAACTCGACGCCCTGATACCCACTCTGAGCCGCTGTTTTCAGGATGGTAGCCATTGACCAGGCCGGACAGCCCAGCGTAGAAAACGAAAACTTGGGCTGCTGCCGGTTCAACCCCAGCGCTGGGGTCATAAACAGCGCGCCCAGCCCTCCAAGGGTGGTTTTCAGCGCAGACCGGCGGTTGGGTAGGCGTGTCATGGAAAGGGCAGATTTGGAGTGGCGCAGGTGGTAACAAGAAAGCCCAATCATCGCGGATCGGGCTTTGCCAGTTTTATGACGAAGAATCTAGTTACGCTCAATTTCTACTTGCCGAACAATCGCCAGTACCCGGTCAAGCGGGTATTCAAGGGCAGCGGCGATTGTGGCAGCGTCCATTTTCAATTTAAGCATAGCCCTGATCCCTTGTTCACGGCCTTGCTCAATGCCTTGTTCACGGCCCTCCTGCAGTGTGCGTTCTTGTAATGACATGGTGTAGTCTTCGGCTTGTTTAGAAACGGTACGAAAAATAGCAAATAGTTCGACGTTTGTCAACTCAGTAACCCACCTCAGGTAGATAACTGACGTGCCAACGAACTGCTCGCCCTGTTCGTTCGTCAATAACCGGTTCACGCTGTCGGCTACAGTCGACAAGGCGGTGGCTAACAGCCGTTTCTGACGGCTATTCTGTAACAAAACACCCGTCAGTTTGGCGTAGTCAGAAGCAAACGCGGGCAGCCGTTCCAAAATAGTCGAAAGGTCGATTAATACATAATCAAAGCTGGGTACGTAGGGGAGGACACTGGTTGGTATAGTGCCGAAATAGCTTGGAATGGACCGTTTTTCCACCGCCGCCGTCCGTGATACACAATGATGGGTATGATGGGCAACAGCGTTCTTTTGTGCGACAACTGGTCGTCCCAGGCGTTAAGCATATACCGGTTTAGCTGGAAATGAATATGTGGCTCGGTGTATCTTTTATGTTCCAGCAACAGGGCAATCCGAATAGGCTGGCTACCCAAACGGGCCGTAAAAACCAGATCGGCGAAGTGTTCGCTTAGCGTGTCGTCGGTATACGAATCGGACTCCCGCACCAGCGATGCGAAGTCAAGTTGTTCCCGAAGGTCGTCGGGCAGATACACGTTCAGGAAATCGGCCAGAATATCGATTTGGGAAAAGGCTTCCTTGAAGTAACGGTCGTGGGGATTGTCGGCGGGGTTGGTCACGAAGAGGTGGGCCTTATTTTGTCAATTGCTCAATCAGCCAGGCCGTCATGTGGTCGCCTTGTTCGGGGTAGGTCCAGTGGCCGGTGTCCTGAAACAGTTCGAGCGTTTTGGGCGCGGTAATCACGTTATAGGCTGAATACGTTGACGTTGGCGGGCATGTCTCGTCGTTATATCCCCATGAATAGCGGCCCGGCACCTTCAGCAGCCGGGCAAAATTGACCACGTCGTAATAACCCACCGTTTTAATCTTGTCGGCCTTGTTGGTCCAGTCGGTGTAGTTGCCGGTGAACAGATGCGGCCAGCCACCCGCCCGGCCATTCAGGTAGCCAGTCATGTCACACAGGGCGGGGTAATAAGCCCCCAGCCATTTGATCCGGTTGTCTAGTCCGGCGGTGACGATGCTCAATGCGCCACCCTGCGAGCCACCCGTCACGGCTATCCGGTCGGCATTGACCTGCGGTAGCGACGCCAGAAAATCGACCGCCCGTACGCAGCCCAGATACACGCGCTTGTAGTAATAGCGGTCACGGTCGTCTAGGTTAAAGAAGGGGTAGCTCTGGAAGGCCCCGTTCGCCAGCGACGTATACACCGAGGGGTCCATCGTGACGGGTATGCCGTGGATGCCGATCTGGAAGGTAACCACGCCCTTTTCGGCGTTGGCCACGTCGCCCGCGTAGGGCCGCGTACCCGCCCCCGGCACCTGCAACAGGGCCGGAAACTTGCCTTCGCCTTTGGGAACGCATAAAATGCCGTAGAGGCGCGAGGTGGTTGGTTGCGCGTTTGGGTAGCCCCAGTTCTGGAGGTTCACGTGGTAAACGTTCACTTTTTCCGTGCAGCGGTCGGGCAGCAGGGTCAGGCGGGCATCCAACGGCACCTTGGCCAGCTCTGCTTTGGCCCCGTCCCAGAAAGCCATAAAATCGGACGGATTGGCCACCGTGGGTTTCAGGTCGGTGGGGTTAAAGCCCGCCGTACCCAGGCCCCGGTATTCTTTTCCGTCAACCTGCACCGTGGCGACACACCGCAGAAATCCAGGTGTGTTCATGGTGCCACCCGCCACCGTTACCGACCCATTAGCAATGGCTACGGTCTCCGTTTTGGTAGCAGGCAGCATTTCCGGGCCAATTTTGTAAGTCACACTGGTGCCCGCAACAGGGTTGCCGTACCTGAGCACGCTGATGGTGAAGCGCACCGGTTCGCCGGTTTTGTAAATCCAGTCGATGTGGTCGGGGGCCACAACAACCTTCACGAGCCGTTCAACGGGTTGCGCCAGCAGGCTCAGGGGCAACAGCAGGAGGAAGACGAGTTTTTTCATAGTAGTAGAAAAAGCAGGGGGTTGAAAAGCTTACTTCCCTGAATACAGCCGCTGCCCGCCAATCCAGGTTTGGCGTACTTCGGTGGCGCGGAGCTGGTCGTTGGGCACGGTCATAATGTCGCGGTCGAGAACGACGAAATCGGCTTGTTTGCCCGTGGCGATGCTGCCGCGCATATGGTCTTCGAAGCACGAATACGCCGCCCAGCGGGTCATGGCCGTAAGCGCGTCTTGCCGCGAAACTGCGTTTTCGGGCTGGAAACCACCTTTCGGAAAGTTCTTGGCGTCTTGCCGGGCCACTGCCGCGTGGAACCCAAACAGCGGGTTGACGTATTCGACGGGAAAATCAGAGCCAAACGAAATCAGCTTATTTTGCTTCAGCAGGTCGTTGAAGGCGTAGGCTCCTTTTACCCGAATTGGTCCCAGCCGCTTTTCGGCCCAGTACATATCCGACGTGGCGTGGGTGGGCTGCACCGACGGAATAATGGAGTATTGCCCGAACAGAGGCACGTCTTCCGGCGACACGACCTGCGCGTGCTCGATCCGCCAGCGACGGTCGTTTTTCCTGGTCAGATATTTCCCATACAACCCCAGAATCAGGTGGTTAGCCGAGTCGCCGATGCAGTGGGTGTTGGCCTGAAAACCGCTTTTCGAGATCAGCCCAATGGCCCGGTCGAGTTCCTTCGGGGCCAGCAACAAAAAGCCCGACGTGGTGGGCTGGTCGGTGTAGGGCTTGCGCAAACACGCCCCGCGCGATCCCAGCGCCCCGTCGGCATAGAGTTTGAACGACCGTACCGTGAGGCGGTCGGTTTGGTAAGGGCCTCGTTTCAGGTAATACTCCAGGTTGGGTTCGCCGAGGCTGATCATGGCGTAATCGCGGATGCGGAGCTTGCCGTTCTTGTGCAGCTTGTCTACCAAATCGATGTCGTCGCGGTTCAGCCCGGCATCGGAAACGGTGGTCAGGCCCAGTTTGAGGCATACGGCTTCGGCGGCTTGCAGCATCCGGGTTTTAACGGCTTCGTCGGGTTGAGGAATCACGCGTTTGATCACCTGCATCGCGTTGTCGACCAACACGCCCGTAGGTTTCCCGTTGGCCAGAATCACGTCGCCGCCGGTCATGGCCGTACCGCCCGTAATCTGGGCCAGCCGCAGGGCTTTGGTGTTGGCCAAAATGGCGTGACCGTCAATGCGCGTACAGGCCACAGGAATATTCGGGAAGGCCTCGTCGAGTTGCTTGTTGGTCGGAAATCCGCGCACGGGCGAATCGGTAGCGGGCCAGTCGTTTTGGTCCCAGCCCCGGCCAATGATCCAGAGCGCGTCGGGGTGCTGTTTTTGGTATGCTTTCAGCCGCGTAACCACTTCGGCGTAGGACGTAGCACCCACCAGATCGGCCTGATCCAGCATTTGACCGAGGCCCAGAAAGTGGGCGTGGGGGTCGTAGAAACCGGGGTAAACGGGCTGGCCTTTCAGGTCGATGATGCTGTCGGACGAATACGCTTTCGTGACGGCGTCGGTGGTGCCCACGGCCACAAAATGGCCTTCTTTTACGGCAAAAGCCTGCGCGTTGGTGTTTAGTGAATCGACGGTGTAGACCGTGGCGTTGGTGATAATATAATCGGCCTTTGGGCGGGTAGTACAGGCGGCCAGGAGCAGCAAGGCAACCAGGCAGAACGCGTAGCGAGTGTTTGTCATGAAAGTAGGAAAGTGAGGGGGCAAACTTACCTTTTCGGGTATGGATTTACGAATGACGCTGTACGAATTACAAATTATTGCTGATGCCGCACCGGCGGACCGGTCAGTAATAAATCGTAATTCGTACAGCGTCATTCGTAAATCCATACCCCTACTTTTGCTGAATTGATTTACTCTCATACCATGCGCTTAATCGTTATCATACTAATCTGTTTTTTGGTGGTCAATGCGTTTGGCCAAAACAAACCATTTCAAAACCCGGTACAGCGGGCTTTGCGTAATGCCTCCGTGACACAACAGGGCGAAACGTTGCTCTTGACCGATGCCATCACGCAGGCATTGGCGAGGAGTTACCAGATAAAAGGCCTCCAGACGCAGGAGCAAGTGGCTGTCAATGAGCGAATTCCGGCCAACGCTGGTTTCTACCCAATCGTCACGGCCAACGCCAACGCGAACGGTGGTCTGCAAAACATCAACCAGAAATTTATCGACAATATCCGTCCACCGCAGATCCAGAACGGGCTATTTAACCGGACTACTACGGCGGGGGTTAACCTCAACTGGACGTTGTTCAACGGCTTTGCCAACCTGAACATCTACAAACGGCTGGGTGAACTGGTGCGCCTGAGCCAGATCAACACCCGCGTGAGTGTGGAACAAACCATTGCCGACGTGGCTACGGCCTACTACGACGTGGTGCGGCAGTTGCAACAGTTGCTTGCGTTCCGGCAGGCGCTCGATATTTCGCACGACCGTCTCGAACTGGCCAAAGCGAACTATGAAGTGGGCACCCGGTCGAAGGTGGATTACCTCACCGCTCAGGTCGATTACAACGCCGACAGTGTGACCCTGCTTACGCAGGAGCAGAGCCTGAAAACGGCCAAAATCCTCCTCAATACCTTACTCATCCGTGACCCACTGACTGAGTTTGCCGTTCGTGATACCATCATTGCTAAGCCCGATTTGAACATTGGTCTGATTCGGGAGAACATGGCCAAAAACAACCCACTGCTGGCCACGGCGGCACTGAACCGACGGCTGGCCGACCTGAACATTCGGCTGGCCCGCGCCCAGCGGCAACCCGTGGTGAGCGTGCAGACGGGCTATAACTACCAACTAATTGATAATCAGGGTGGTTTTGGCGTAGCCACGGGCCGTAATCACGGCCTTACTTATAGCGTTGCGGCAGCTATTCCGCTCTTTACGGGCGGCAATCTACGGCGGCTCGAAGCCAACGCCCGCGCTAATGCACTGGCCGCCGAGTACCAACAGGCCAACCAGGAAGTGGCCCTGCAACAGGGTGTGGCGCAGACATTTACGCAATACCAGAACAGCCTGGCCCTGCTGAACGTGGAGGTGCAGAACTACAAAATCGCCCTCGAAAACATCGAGATCGCCTATGACCGTTACCGGGTGGGCAACTCCACAGCGGTCGAATTTCGTGACGTACAGCGCAACGCCGTAGCCGCGCAGGCCCGATTGTTTACGGCGGAATTCAACGCCAAAGCCGCTGAGATTGAACTACTTCGGCTCAGCAGCACGATTAGTCAGCAATTTATGGGGCAGGAAGGACCAGGGGCGAAATAGGAAGGAGAAGTAACTATGAAAGACCCCATCACTCCCTTCGATTGGCAGCGTATGTGGCTGGCTGATTTTCCCTGGAGTTTTTTGGGGGAAGTAGCCCTGCGAACGGTGTTTATGTTTGCCGTAATTCTGGCAGCGTTGAGCGTTTCGGGTAAACGAGAAGTACGGCAACTGTCTGTTTATGAGCTGGTTTTGGTGATTGGTCTCGGCTCGGCGGCGGGTGATCCAATGTTTTATCACGACGTGCCGTTGGCGTCAGCGGTGGTCGTTTTTGTGGTGATCATGCTGTGCTACAAGTTCATCACCAGGCTCAGCGACCGCAACAAAACCATTCGCGACAAACTGGAAGGCGTACCCGTCTACGTGATCGAAGATGGCTGCATTCTCGTCAGAAACTTCGATGATGAGGACCTGGGCAAAGACGAACTCTTCGCTGATCTGCGGCAGGCAGGTATCGAGCAGTTGGGCGAAGTGCGGGTGGCAATTCTGGAAGCCAACGGCACCCTCAGCCTCTACAAACAGCCCGACGATAAAGTGAAACCGGGTCTGCCCATTTTGCCAAAACCCCTGGCCGAATTCACCAAACACATTGTCACGGCAGGTACCTACGCCTGCGACCGTTGTGGCTACACACAGCTCATGGAGCCCAACCAAAACGCCACTTGCCCCACCTGCCAAAATGGCCAATGGGTGAAGGCACGGGGCTGATTGGTATTTTTACAAAAATTATTAGAAAAATAAACGCACAATCTTCCAAAGCCGAAACTTTCCCGGTCATTCCGTGGTTTTGCTCTCGACTGCCTTACAAAGCCCGTCTGCTACCCGCCGACGGGCTTTTTGCGTTTCAGGCCCATTCCTCAGCGAAGGCTCCCGGCGAGGTGCCGGTGAACTTGCGGAAAGCCCAGTTAAAAGTGGCTTTGGAGTTGAACCCGCAGTTGAGCGCAAGACCCAGAAAACTCAGATGAGCGTTGGCCGACATACGCACCTCACGCTCAAACTCCTCTACACGACAGGCATTTACAAAATCATTAAAATTCCGGCCCGCATCCGTGTTGAGGTCAACCAAGTACCGGCAAAGGAAAATTGATACTAATTTTGATAGTAATACTATCAAATAAGAAATTAAAGCTATTACATTTGCTGTCGAAAAAGACTCGATTATGCAAACACAACCCATTACGGTAGCCTACGGGGACGGAATTGGCCCCGAAATCATGCAGGCCACGCTCGACATTATTTTGGCCGCCGGTGCCCAACTCGCTATCGACACCATCGAGATCGGGGAAGCCGTTTACCTACGCGGTAACAGTGCTGGTATTGACCCCTCGGCCTGGGATTCGTTGCGGCGGACGAAGGTGTTTTTGAAAGCGCCCATCACCACGCCCCAGGGTGGCGGTTTCAAAAGCCTGAACGTGACCACCCGCAAAATGCTGGGCTTGTATGCCAACATCCGTCCCTGCGTGTCGTATGCGCCCTATGTGCATACAAAACACCCGGTAATGGATGTGGTCATCATTCGCGAAAACGAAGAAGACCTTTATGCGGGTATCGAACACCAGCAAACGCCCGAAGTGGTACAGTGCCTGAAGCTCATTTCGCGGCCCGGCTGCGAAAAAATTGTGCGTTACGCCTTTGAGTATGCCCGGCAGTATAAGCGCAAAAAAGTGACCTGCTTCACCAAAGACAACATCATGAAGCAGACCGACGGGCTCTTTCACCGGGTGTTCGACGAGGTGGGGGCGGAGTATCCCGAACTGGAAAAAGAACACTGGATTGTCGATATCGGCGCGGCTAAACTGGCCGACACGCCGGAGATTTTCGACGTGATCGTGATGCCGAACCTGTACGGCGATATTCTATCGGACGTGGCGGCGCAGATTGCGGGGTCTGTGGGGTTAGCCGGGAGCGCCAACATCGGCGAGGAGGTAGCCATGTTCGAGGCTATTCACGGGTCGGCACCACGACGGGCGGGGCAAAACCTGGCCAATCCGTCGGGCCTGTTGCTGGGTGCTGTGATGATGCTGGTACACATTGGGCAGGGTGCCGTGGCCGAAAAGGTACATAACGCCTGGCTAAAGACCCTGGAAGACGGTGTACATACCTACGACATTTTTGAAGACACTGTCAGCACCGAAAAGGTAGGTACGCGCGAGTTTGCTGAGGCTGTTATTGCCCGGTTGGGACAAACGCCCGAACAGCTACAGCCCGTGAGTTATGCCGTGGCTACCAAACCGATCCGGGTGAAGCTGACCGAACATACCACGCCCCGCATCGAGATGGTGGGCGTAGATATTTTTCTGTACCATAACGACCGCGATCCCAACCTACTGGGCAATGCACTGAACGAGAAAGTTAAGGGCGATATGACCTTGTCGATGATTACAAATCGGGGCGTAAAAGTGTGGCCCGGTGGCATACCCGAAACGTTTTGTACCGACCACTGGCGGTGTCGTTTCAAGAGTCAACAGGGTCAATTTCTGAGCTATAATGACGTTATCGCCATTCAGCAGCAGCTTACCTACGCAGGCTACCAAATCATCAAAACCGAGAACCTCTACCACTTCGACGGCGTACCGATGTTCTCGGCTGGTCAGGGTGCATAGGGGAATCAACACGAATTATGACGAACGAAATCAATTTTCACTTCATCAATGGGCGTTTTTCGACCGAAGAAAGCCAGCCTATTATCACAGCCATTGCTGAGGCCAAGCGGCACCACCACGTCCGCAAAATGACGGCCCATGCCGTTACCGAAGAAGATATAAAAGCCTCGGAAACACGCATAAAGGCTATTGAGAGCGAACTGAGAGGTATACTCAGCTTTCTAAAAGCGGTGGCTCAGCGTGGTAATGCAGTCGACATTGAAGGGTCGCTGATAGTGCGCGAAATTGAGCAGAAATAGCCCGTTGGGTAATGAACCCGTCTGCTGGTAAGTAACGCCGGCAGACGGGTTAACAAATACTTTACGGTAGTACCCCGCTTTCTCCGTAATTTTATCCGGCAAATAACACCCCCTGCTTATTTGCCATGAGCTTAGACGCCAGCAAGTTCTTGTACGAAGCGCTCACCTACGACGACGTACTGCTCCTCCCCGCTTACTCTGAGGTACTACCCAGAGATACCAACACCACCACCCAGCTTACCCGCTCCATCCGCCTGAACGTGCCACTCGTTTCAGCCGCTATGGACACCGTCACCGAATCGGAACTGGCCATCGCCATGGCGCAGGAAGGGGGCATCGGCATTATCCACAAGAACATGAGCATCGAAAAGCAGGCCGAGCAGGTCCGCAAGGTGAAACGTTCGGAAAGTGGCATGATCATCGATCCCATTACGCTCTCGCAGTCGGCTAAATTGTCTGATGCTCAGCGGATTATGCGGGAATTTAAGATCGGTGGTATTCCCGTTATCGACGATTCGGGCAAGCTGGTGGGTATTCTCACCAACCGCGACCTGCGTTTCCAGCGCGATCTGGCCCGGCCCGTCACCGATATTATGACCCGCGAAAACCTCATCACGGCCCGCGTTGGCCTGTCGCTGGATGATGCCGAAAGCATTTTGCAGGAGTTCAAAATTGAGAAACTGCCCATCGTCGATGATGCCTATAAGCTCGTGGGGCTGATCACCTACAAAGACATTCTGAAACGCAAAAGCCACCCCAACGCCTGCAAAGATGAACTGGGTCGCCTGCGCGTGGGGGCTGCCGTGGGTGTTACGCCCGACCTGGTGCAGCGCATCGAAGCCCTCGTGAAAGCGGGTGTTGACGTGATCAGCGTAGATACTGCCCACGGTCACTCGCGGGGCGTGATCGACGCTGTTCGGAATATCAAAACGCAGTTCCCCAAACTCCAGGTGATTGCCGGTAACGTGGCCACCGGCGCGGGGGCCAAAGCACTGGCCGACGCCGGTGCCGATGCCGTGAAAGTGGGCGTGGGGCCAGGCAGCATTTGCACCACCCGCATCATTGCCGGTATCGGGATGCCTCAACTTACCGCCGTGTTTGAAGCCGCCAAAGCGCTCGAAGGCACCGGCGTTCCCGTGGTGGCCGACGGCGGCATTCGCTTCTCTGGCGACATCACCAAAGCCATCGCGGGCGGGGCCAGCACGGTCATGATTGGCTCACTATTGGCCGGCACCGAAGAAGCCCCCGGTGAGGTGGTGCTGTTTGAAGGTCGCCGGTTCAAGAGCTACCGGGGCATGGGGTCGGTGGAGGCGATGGAAGAGGGGTCGAAAGACCGGTATTTCCAGGATGCCGAAGACGACATCAAAAAACTGGTGCCCGAAGGCATCGTGGGCCGTGTGCCGGTAAAAGGTAAAGTAGCCGAGATCGTGTATCAGATGGTGGGTGGCCTGAAAGCCGGGATGGGCTATTGCGGTGCAGCCGACATTGAGGCGTTGAAACAGGCCAAGTTCGTGAAAATCACCACCGCTGGTTCCAAAGAAAGCCACCCCCACGACATCCAGATTTCAAAGGAAGCACCGAACTATAGTTCACGGTAGCTTTTAGTCTGGAAAGTCGCGGTCCGCCGGGGGCGCCTAGCCGCTGCGGTAGAATGAAAAGAGTGCTGATAGTCTGGAAAGTCGTTCTGCATATGCTTTGCGATTTTCCAGACTTCTCTTTTTACCCCATGACGCTTAATAACTTTGGTAGGATGGACCAGGCCAAAATCCATAGCTTGAGTGCTCATTATCAGGTCACTACACGGCGCTATTCTGTTTATAACGATCCGTAGTTGCCCTGTAGAGCACACCAACATGGCTACACCGTCTATCCCCACCACCGAGGGCATTGAACCGGCTCTTCGTCTGAGCCACATCCTAGAAGAGGAGTACCAGTATATCCACGGCTCCGACGCCGGGGTTACCCAGTCGGTCAACCAGGTTGAGCTGGTGATGGCCGACAAACTCATCGAGAAGTTGAGCGATGAACGCCGGAAAAGCCAGCGACGCCGCCCTAGCCAGGCACGCGGCCAGATGAACGACCTGCGGGAACTAACGACGGCCAAACGGATCGACGTTAAGACACCCTACACCCATCTGGAAAATTGGCTCAAGCATAAATCGTTGACAAAAGAGGCCATCAGGGAAGTTCTCGATGAGAAGGCAAAAGATAAAACCCTGTTGACGAACGGAAAATGGCTTCTCGACAGTGCGATTTGCCCCTACACGCGGGGGCTGGTCAAACGCTATCGGAAACAGCTAGGGCAAGACGCCACGCACACGCCGGATGCCGACACCGGAGAACTTCGCCAACTTTTGCTGGAAGATGCCTTCGTCGATCATATTAAGCCGCAGGAAAACAACGATTTAAGTGCTGTTTTCAAGAAAATGCTGGGGAGCCATCAGGCGGCGTTGTGCCTATCGGGGGGCGGCATTCGCAGTGCCACCTTCGCGTTGGGTATCGTACAGGGGCTGGCCAGATACGGTCTGCTGGGGCAATTCAAGTACCTGTCTACGGTGTCGGGCGGTGGGTATCTGGGGGGCTGGCTTAGTGCGTGGAGCCATCAGGAGGGCTTCGATCAGGTCACTGCCAAACTGAAGCCGAGCGGTAATACACCCATCGCTACTGAGTCAGATCCCATTCATCACCTGCGCCAATACAGCAACTACCTCAGCCCGCAGCTTGGCCTGTTTTCGGCTGACACCTGGACGCTGATTGCCACTTACTTCCGCAACCTGCTCCTGATCTGGCTGGTGATTCTGCCGTTTATGGCGGCTTTGGCGGCAGCTCCGTGGGTCATGGTTAGCCTGATTTCCTACAAACTCGATCAATCAACCAGTCATAATGTTGTGGTCTGGATCATTGGCCTGCTGCTGTTGCTGGCCGCCGGGCTTGCGATATGGGCGATCTGGTACGTGCATGCTTACATTCCAACGAACCTGGACCAGACTGCGCCCCCTGAAGATCAGACTTCGCCCAAAAAAGACGACTCCCAACAGGAACAGCTTACCGTCAGGCGTGATCAGGCGGCTTTCCTCACCAATTGCCTGGCTCCCTTTTCGGTTGCCATCCTTATCCTGATGCTGGTGTGGAAATGGGGAATTCAACTAACCACCAATTTTGCGGACTGGGGCGGCACTTATGTCATGGGTAGTACCGCCCTGGCTCACCTGTTGGGCTGGTTATGGGCTAAGCCTGTTCCTAAAAGCTGGTGGCTTCATATATTGATGGGACTGGCCATTACCGTGGTGGGTGCCTGCGCGGGGTGGCTGTTGCTGAAAACCGCTACCCTGATGCCCGCCGATGATGTTGAGGTGTTTATCTGCCTCAGCTTTCCGCTGTTTCAACTGGCCATTCTGCTGGCCGGGTACGCTTTTGAAGGGGCCACCAGCCATTTTGTGCCCGATGCCCGCCGCGAATGGACGGCCCGGTATAGTGCCTGGTTGCTCATTGTGGGCGTTGGCTGGCTTATGCTGACGGGTACGGTGCTGCTGGGTTACCGCCTGCTCGACAGGCTTGGCGACCTGCAACTGGCGGGTGGTGTAGGGTTGGGGTCGGGCATACTAACGGCCCTGCTTGGTGGCAGTTCCAAAACCGCCGGAAGTGGGCAGGGCGCGGGGTCGCGCCACGGCAAAGGCAACGCGCCGGGCCTGGTTGGCCTGCTGGCCAGTTTTAGTTTGCCCATTGCCGCCACCCTGACGCTGTTCATGCTGCTGGTGCTCCTGTCGCGCTTCGATCTGTTACTCATCGATTGCCTAACCACGACCGTTCGGGATTGCGTTACGTCCCTATTTTGGGAGGATATCCTGACGGCGTTGGTTCCTCTATTTGTGTTGGTGCTGCTGGCGGGGGCGGGGTATGTGGTGGCCTCCCTGGTCGATACCAATCAGTTTTCGCTGCACGCCATGTATCGGGCACGGCTGGTTCGCGCCTATCTGGGAGCGTCTCGCCCGCAGTCAGTACGCAAGCCTGACCCATTTACCGGCTTCGATGAAAACGACGATTTGCCAATGAGCGATTTACGCCGGAAAGCCGAAACGGCAACGGATGAGCCGCCCAAAACAAAGCCGCCGTTTCACCTCGTCAATATTGCGCTTAACCTGGTTGGGGGTCAGAATCTGGCCTGGCAGGAGCGCAAAGCCGAATCGTTTTCGGTATCGCCCCTGCACGCTGGTGCGTTGAATCTGGGCTATCGTCGAACGTATAGCCCTGATAGTGAAAACGTTGAGCAATCTTCCGGGTTGCTTTCGCAAAAAAGATATGGTTGTTACGGGGGGGGTAGCCGGGGCATTAGCCTGGGCACCGCCGTGACCATATCGGGGGCGGCGGCCAGTCCCAATATGGGCTACCATTCGTCGCCCATGATTGCCTTTCTGATGACGCTGTTCAACGTGCGCCTGGGCTGGTGGCTGGGCAACCCCGGCCCCGCCGGTGACCATACGTTCGATCTGGAGCATCCGTCACTGGCCGTGAGGCCTATCTGGGACGAACTGATTGGCAAGACAGATGATGTAAATGAATACGTGTACCTGTCGGATGGGGGGCATTTCGAGAATCTGGGCCTCTACGAAATGGTGTTGCGGCGCAACCGATTTATTGTGGTCAGCGATGCCGGTTGCGACGAGAAATGTTCGCTGGAAGACCTGGGCAACGCCATCCGCAAAATCAGAATCGACCTGGGCATACCCATCGATTTTCCGTCGGGGTTCAACATTCACGCCCGTTCGCACAAGCTACCCGTTGGTGACGGACAGTACTGGGCACTGGGGCGAATTCACTATTCGGCAGTCGATAGCCTGATTGATGGGAGCGAAGACCAGCCCGACACCACCGACGGTATTTTGCTCTACATCAAGCCGGGCATCTACGGCAACGAACCCCGCGACGTGTTCAATTATGCCGCCACGAATAGTGCCTTTCCCCACGAGTCAACGGCAGATCAGTTCTTTACCGAAAGCCAGTTTGAAAGCTACCGGGTGCTGGGGTTGCATGTGCTGGAGACCATCATGGATACCTGTCAGGATAAAGCCGGTATTCCCCTCGCCGACTTTTTTGAGCCCGACGGTCCACAAAGGCACTGGAATTCTATACAGAAAAAGCAGTAGGCAACCGGGTGAATGGGTAAAGCTACTCGTTACACGTACACTACCCGGCTCGTTACGCCGTGCATGGATACGGTGATTTCGCGGAGGGCGGGCGGCGTTTTCACCAGCACTAAATCTGACGTGTGGGGGTCGAGCTGGATGTACGTGGATGGCGTAATAAGAATTGACGTGTTGCCGCGCAGGGCGGTCGTCTCGGTGTGGTAATGGCCGCTGATAATCTGAATGCGGCAGGGGAGTTCTTCGGTCGTTTCGACCCACCGCGCCTGTTGCCGGAAGGGGTATTTCGTATCCATAAAGAGCGCGTCGGCGGGGAGCACGGGGTGGTGGCAGAACACCAGTGCGTTGTGGTGAATGAGCGCCAGTTCTTCGCCCAGCCATTGCCATTGCGTTTCAGAAAATGTGCCTTTCGACGAATCCAGGAACAGCGCCGGGTAGCCTTCCAGCGGGATGGCACTGTAAAGTTCGCCGTTGGTGAGGTGGTGCGTGAGGTGCAGTTCCTCGGCCATCATCATCACGTCGTCGTGGTTGCCGGGAATGGCAAACCACTGGCAGGGCAGATTCTGTAGTTGCTCCCGTATCCACTTATAAATGGCCCGGTCGCCCACGTCGAAGCAGAGGTCGCCGCCCAGCACCATACAGTCTGGTTTGGTGGCCCGCACGTAGTCAAGGGCCTTGATAAAATTGGCCCGCACGTCAACATCGGCGGGGTGTTCGCCCTCGGCGGCGATGTGGATGTCGGTGATGAACACGATTTTCATGCCCCAAAGTAAGGCGAAAAGCGACATGGCTACGCGTGCATGGGGGCTTTTGTGCGGCCTATGCCTGCGTAATTTTGTTTTGGCCAAACTTCAGTTTATACCGCCGTACCGTCCAGCCAATCAACAGCCCCCCAACAACTGCCGGAGCGATCCAGACTACCGTATTGACCCATTCCGGCGCATTGGCGGGTGCAAAACGACCGATGTTAGTGACCAGGGCTGCCGTAAACGTGGCGATATAAGAACCACCCATGCGAATGAAATGCCTGAAAAACCAGTGTTGCTTCTCGGCAGGTTTTCCCAGTTTTCTCACGTCTTCCAGCGCAAAGCGGCTGGTGAGGACGCCAAAAAAAGCGAAGACGATGGGGAAAAATTGCAGCCCATTCAAGACCAGCAGATACACGCCGAACGCCACCATCGCCCCGCCCGAAAGCAGCGTGACATATGCCAGCACCTTGTCGAACGAAGTGTAAAGCCCTTTTTTCTGTTTCGTGGCCCGCCACCCGGTGATGCAGAGGTAGAAACTGAACACGGCAATGCCCGCCAGAAAAAGCCGGAACATCCTGAACGGTTGTAGGCCGCAAAGCATACTGGCCGTAACCGCCACGATGATCATGCACCAGACGTACACCAGCCCGGTGCGGCGGTGCAGGCTGTTACCTTTTTGAGAAAACATGGGTACCAGCCCTACTAGCAGGGCCGTGGTGCCAGCAGCAATGTGAATGATGAGCAGGGCGGTCAGTAGCGTTTTCATGACAGATTTTCGTTGTGGTTGACTGACACAAACGTAGGGCTGACTTCCACCAAAAACACACTTTTTGGGGTGTTTGGGAGGTTTTGGGGCGAATGGGAAAGGGTTTGGGTTTAAACACAGAGGCACAGAGGATTCACAGAGAACACAGAGAACACAGAGTTTACTTCTTTCGTATGGAATGAACCTCTGTGTTCTCTGTGAATCCTCTGTGCCTCTGTGTTTAAACCCTACCACAAAAACTTTTTTCAAATTCTTTAAAGTAATTCCGCGACTTGTGCGTCATCCTGGTTGAAGCGGCTGATTAACCCGTTTCCAACAAGACAATGAATCGTATGCCTCGTTTTATGTTGCCCGCCGTTTTGTTTGGCGTGGCCCTCGTGGTCTTCTTTCACCTCCTCGTGAAACTGGCCCTGTTTGTCCTGATCGTCGGCGGTGCGGCCCGCTTTATCCGTAGCCGGTTCGGTGGCTCAACCGGCTGGGTCGGCCGGGGTGGCTGGCAGAACCGCCGCCTGGAATTTACCGACAAGATTCGCCAGATGAGCGACGACGAATATGCCGCCTTCAAACAACCTCGCTGGCTGAACAAAGGCAACGACCAAACCGACGAGTCGGTTGGCCGTCACAGTGAACATTTCGTACTCTAAAACAACAAACACAATGCATCATCACCATCATGGTCGCCAGCACGGTGGCCCATTTGCCCAATTTATGCGTCCCTTTTTCAGTGGCTTCCGTCGGCCTAAATACAACGTTCCGATGAACGTGGCCGACCACGGCGACCATTACCAGATCCAGGTCTACGCCGTTAGTTTCGACAAGGCCGACATCACCGTTCGGGTGGTTAACGACCAACTCGTGATCCAGGGAACCCGCGCCCACGATACCGCTAATGACCCTAATTTCCTGTTGCAGGAATATCCCCTCAAATCCTTCGAGCGGGTATTGCCCCTCAGTAGCCGCGTGGATACCACGGGTATCGTGGCGAAGCAGGAAAACGGAGTCCTGATCCTGACCGTGCCCAAGAAGCCGGCAGTAGTGGTGGAAGTGGGGTAAAATAATCGTAAGGGGTGACCCGATGCCCCCATTATACCACTGACAGAACAACAAACAGGCCCAGCTCCTATTGGGGGTTGGGCCTGTTTGTTATCAACATTAGCTGTTTATAGCTTCAATAATCGGTGACTAGTCTTTTGTTGCCCGACCGACACCTGTAGAATATATATGCCAGCCGGTTGTTTGTCTAGTTGAATCAGCGTGGTTTTCTGGTGGGTCTCCTGTCTTATAACTTCCACGCCTCTTTCATCTGTCAGCGTCAGCGTGGCTTTACTGGTTAGTACCGACGGGTCGATTTGAACGGTCAGGGTTGTTCTAACCGGCACTGGGAACACCTGTACCTGGCTAGCCAAAGGCTCTATGGCCAGCAATGAATTTACGGTCACAGCAACGGCAGTGGGAAGTGAAGCTGCCTGGCCGCAGCCATTGCTGAGCGATACGAGGCGGTATACCGACGGCTTTTGCGGCTTCAACTCGATCACATGAGGGTTAGCAAGCGTCATAATTTCCGTTCCTGTATTTCCTACGCTACTGCTGTCGCGGTAGGCAAACTTCCAAGGACCGTTACCCGTGAATGCAATGGAGAGTTTCACCGTTTCGCCTTCGTAAACCGACGTTGGCGTGGCAGTAAGCGTTGCTGTAGGTAACGGCTGAATAGTTAGCAAAGTGGGGCTGACCGTACCGTTGACGGGTATTTTTGGGTTCGTTGCCACGACCCGTACCAAATAAGTACCCGCCGTAGCCGTGGCTGGAATCGTGGCCGAAATCTGACCGCCTGTTATCTGACTGTTCAATAGGTCATTGTATTGAATTTTGGTTGAATCAGCCACGGCGCGGGCGAATTGAAGCCGAAAGACACTCCCTGTATTAAACTGACCTGTTTGTAGGAAGCTGGTAGTCAACGTACCACCTGCACAAACAATCCCGGAAACAAGTGCCTGTGTCTGAATAATTGGCACCAATACTACCACGGTAGCGGTGCTCACAGGTAATCCCATCCCACACCTGTTGCTGACCTCAGCAACCTGATAGATGGTGGTCCGTTCGGGCAACACCCGAATGATGGTGTCTTTGATGGCCGAGCCAGAAATGGGTTGGCCTATCCCCGTTAGAATTTTATATTGGTAAGGCCCTACGCCGGTAAATTTCAGCGTAATAGGCACATCAATGCCTAGATTGACCGATGGCGTACTGCCTGACAGAGCCAGTGTGGGCGGTCCCTGCACAAACACACGAATCACGGCGCGGGAGCTTTCACAGCCGTTGCTGCCCGTTTGTGTTACGTAGTAGGGATCACCGTCCGGGTTTTTGGTGGTCTCTGTAGTGTAGGGTATCGGTGCCGTAGTGGAGGTAGTACCGGTTGGGTCAGTCCATTTTAGGTTGTCGCCCTTCGCCTCGAGCGGGGCGGCTTTGCTGTCTTTGCAGAGTTCCAATTGCGCTTTGGTCAATATGGGCAGCGGGGTGGTCTGCACCATCACCACTAGCGACGCTCTGGCACTCACGCAACCATCGACGGTTTGCGTGACTTGATACGTAAACGTTGCTCCCTTATCAGTACTAGGTGTGGGGGCGTTGCTGCCCACGTTTTTTCCATCGGCGTCGTACCATGTTGGGTTGCTACCCGTGGCCGTTACGGGTGTAGCTTTGGTAAACTGGCAGATGTCAGCTTTAGTCACGCCCGGTGCGTTGGGCTGCTGTCTCACCGTTACGGTTAATGTAGCACGTGGTCCTTCGCAACTCTCGATGCTCTGACTGACATAATAATTGGCCTGTGTTGCCTGATCTGTCTTAATCGTAGGGGCCGTACCGATGCCATCGCCGCCTGTGCTGGCCGTATACCATTTCAGGCTTTGCCCATCTGCCGTTAAGGTCCGCGATGGTTCGTTCTGGCAAACCGATACCGCCGACGTCCCCGGTACCCCCGGTGTAGCTTTGGTCACCACTTTGACCTCGGTTTGTCCACTCTCGCAGCCATCCACAGTTTGGGTTACGAAGTAGCTCGCCGTGCCCACAGTCTGTGTTTGAGGCGTAGGCGCAAAATCACCTGACTTATTATCGAACGTCCACCGGAGTTGGTTACCCGCAGCACTCAGCACCGTTGCGGGCTGATTTTGGCAGTAAGTCAGTGCATTGTTGGTAGCAGCCGGTGCATTTGGAGCCGGTTTGATGACAATCACGATTTCAGAACGTTCCCCTTCACAGCCGTTAAGCGATTGCGCTACATAATATTTGAACGTACCTGATTTGTCGGTAGCAGGTTTTGGTGCTATCGCAGACGCTTTCCCTCCAGTGGCATCTGTTCCGTACCAAATAAGATTGGCGTTAGCATCAGCATTGGCCGAGAGCACATCGGCTGATTGATTCTGGCAATACGTCTTCGACGAGGCCGCAGTCGAGACAGAAGGCTTATTTGGCCTAGAATTTATGGTGACTTTTAGATAGGTCTCAACATTTGGCGAGAAGGGAGTAATCTGCGGATTACAGTACTTACCTGGGTCTGTTGTGACATATTGCAGGGCATATGTTGTTACCCCCGGCTTGTCTGTAGACGGTGTTGGCGCAATTGCGGAGAAGGAAGAAGTCCCTTCTGTTTTATACACAACATTATAACTAGTTAATGCAGGGCTATGCCCATTTTCTTTCAAAGACAACGCCCTGTCTCCCTGGCAATAATTCAACGCTCCGTACATAGGCGCAAATTGATTGGTCGGGGTGGGACCATTGGTTGGCCAGTACAATGTGCGTAATGTAACAGTCACTTTATCGCTTTGACAGCCATTCACAGCTTGAGTAGCATAAAACTTTCGTTCTGCTACCGGGTATGTAGGCGTATCGGAGTAGCCTAGTGAACCCAAGCGAAAATAAAAGGAAGTAGTATTTTCAAACCTGGTATTTGCAGAGTACCCTCCGGCAGGATTGCCATCAAGACTGTATAGTAAAGCACTGGCAAAAGCGTCTGTCTTGACTTTCACAGCTACAGCGCTACTTTCAAAGAAAGCCGCTTTTGTTGTTTGACAAATGGTTTGGACAGAATCAACCGGTGGAGCTCCAGGTTTTCCATTTACCACTATAGCGACACTGCTACGTGGTCCCTCGCAAGCACTTATTGTCTGCGAAACGTAATACGCCTTTGTGCCAATATTGTCCGTATTTGGTCGAAGCGTTGGCACACCTGTTCCACCGGAAGCTACCTCATACCATTTTAGATTTTGCCCCGTAGCGGTTAATGAAGCAGCTTGTGTGCTTTGGCAAGCTGATATGGCGGTTTGACTAAGTGTTGGTGCGGCGGGAATTGAATTAATTGTTACAGTCAGTGGTACGCATTGACTCTCGCAGCTAGTACCCACGGTTTGAGACACATAATAAATAAGGTTGGCTGGGTTGCTAGTGGGTGGTGTCGGTGCGGTTTGCAAAAGGGTGTTGCCCGAAGCCGCTGAGTACCACAACAACGCTCCGCCACTAGCAGCCCCCGCAGATAGCGCACTGGCCTGTTGTCCTACACAATAGCTTACTGTTGAGGCGGTTGGAGTAGGAGAACTAGCTTTTACCTCAGTAATTACCTGTTCATTGCTTTGAGCATAAGGCTTACTACTGACAACTCTTACCTTGTATCTGTTCCCTGCTAAAGTTCCATATGGAATTAATCCATTTATAGCAGATATTTGATTTCCTGCTAAATCTCCAATGTTGACAGGATTACTAAAACTACCACTAACATCTGATAATTGTAAAGTAAAGCGGTTATCCTGATCAAAAGAACCAGATGAAGTAAATATTGCTTTAATGGCAACCCCTGGACAAACACTAACAGAACTTATGCTGCTTAAAGTTATCGCTGTACTGGTTGGAAACTGAATCTCATTATTATAGATGGAACTAGCTCCGCTTTTGAAATATGCATTCTGAACCTCATATAGAGGCATCCACTTATAAACAATATTTGAATTATATGTGGCTTTAATTAGAAAATTACAATACCTTATATTCCATGGATAGCCACTTACGTCCGGTTGGTATGGGTTAGATAAAAATTGATATATTCCGTCAAGATTAGTTGATACCCTGAGCAAAGGTCCCGACTTCACTTCGTATGAAAACCAGTCAACTGGATACACTTCTATAGATACGTTTTTTAAAGGTATTCCCTGGAGATCTACAGTTTTCAATTTGAGAACATTAGGAAAAGCTGTTGTGATATATTTTTCGTTGTTAATGGCAAAAGAACTTGTTGAGTTTATAAGATTTACCGAGTATTCATCCCACACTATATTGCCATAGGGATAATTCATTATAGAATTTATGGGTTCAAATCCAGTGTTACTGATTGTATTTTTCTGAGCGTCAACTTTCAGGCCGTATATGTCGATTGCACCTCTTGAATGGCCAAACTCATGTGTTGTACCATCAGTCGCATCTTGACCAAAAGGCCCGTTGGAATTATTCCATTTCCAGTTGTGATAAATAGTGCGATTACTCCCATACCATCCTCCTCCTGATAAGTCATCAGAAAATCCATTGATCACAACCTTATAATCATGCTTAGGATGAGGTTTGAAAATTTCATTTTTTGCTTCACCAGTGAATGTATAAACGGAATCAACTCTGAAGTTGAACACTCCTTTAAACTTTCTTGATGAGTTGAAGTTACTGTTGATCGTTGCGATCTGTTCCCTGACAATGAGATTGATACTCTTTGAGTAAGCTTTTTCATAGTAGTCAGCCGTCTGCTTTTCAACACAAACGAGTACACTGAATTTCCACACATCCTGAGCGTAACTTAGGTGGCTGCCTAGTGAAGAAATTAATACAGTACAAATGAACGAGCAATATAAACGTGGAATCATATATAAAAGGAGTAGACGTTAGTAAATGTGGTTAATATGAAATTAGTGGTGATACTCTTTTAACGAATGTAGAGATTCAACTACGACGTAAGACCGCTTCGCTCAACCCGCCTTGGATAGCAGGGCTTTCTCATAAAAACTCGTGGGGCTAACTTTAGGCTGATGGTTGCCACAAATCGTTGCAGTGTAGCTATAGACAGGCTCAATGGTACACTAACCAAGTTGTCTGAAGTATACTTTACTGGTTGCCGTGTTA
>JBBRMP010000017.1:0-46033 GCA_038230755.1 Cytophagales bacterium
ACTCAAATTGCCATTGACTAACCAAAACTGCTCTTTTCTGAGTCAATGATGACTCAGAAAAGAGCTTTCTGTTTTTATGAAAACGTTCATTCTTTTTTCGCTTTTATTTAGCGTAGGCTATTTAACTACGGCCCAAGATTCTACTAGCATTCGCAGAAAGCAAGGTATTTATCTAGAAATAGGTGGTACTGGGCAAGGGTTGAGCCTAAGCTATGACCGAATTTTTAGTCAGCAGGATACCTGGAAAGTGGGTGCCCGGGTGGGCGTTGGTGCTATTAGCTTTACTCAGCTAAGACCTACTGGTTTAGGGGAAATCTACGTATTAAAGGGTAAAAAGGGCAAATATTTAGAACTAGGTCTTGGTGTATCCTACTTAGCTCCTGTTACTTCTCAATACAATGTTGATAGTACACTAGTTACGTTTAGAGGTGCCGACAAACTGTGGATTGTCCCTCGGATTGGCTATCGCAGACAGAATGGAATACGAGGCAATTTATTTCGGGTTGGCCTTACACCACCTATTGTATTACAGGGTGGACGCGCATCATTACGGTTACTCTTCGGGTTGAGTTTTGGCCAAAGTTTCTAGCATGACTATCAAGCACTTATTGACATACGCGGCCATTTTCTCCAAACTAGTATCTCACGTAAATGCCCAAAACTTAGTACCTAATTTCTCTTTTGAAGAAGTAATAAAGGAACCATGTAATATTGTAGGACTTGAGCGCCTATCAACCTATTTTTTTGACTGGGAAACGCCCACTATTGGCTCATCAGATGGATGGTATTATAATCCGATAATTAATAACTGTGTCAATAATACAATTAATTATAATGTACAACCGCATTCAGGAACTCACTGTATTGGATTACTAACCGGCACATTATTACCAGAGACGATTCTAAATGCAGTAAATACAACGGAATATCGTGAATATGCTCAAGTAAAACTGAATCATAAATTAATAATTGGTAAAAACTACTATGCAGAAATGTACGTACTTCCTCTAAATATCTCGGAAGTATTTACTAACAATTTAGGAATATGTTTTACTACAGACAGAATACAGCAGTATACCCGAATTGATGGTAATCCATTCACGGGTCTACTCACTTGTAAGCCACAAATTAATGAAAAATCTGTTCTGGCAAGTCCTAATAAATGGGTGAAAGTATCAGTGTGTTTTAAAGCGAATGAAGAGTATGCGTATCTTACAATTGGAAATTTTTTTAGCAATCAAAACACGCTATTCGTAATCAATAAAAATTTCACTCCTAGGCCCAACTTGTCGAGGATATCTTGTTACTACCTCATCGATGACATACTTGTTCGGGAATCTTCGTTGAATGAATTGCCCCGTGCTTTTGGTCGCAATATTGATACAACGCTCTGTAATGGCATTCCGCTTACAGTCAGGCCGACGCCTTCCGACAGTACGCTGCTCACCTGGGAAAATGGATACACCAACCCGGTACGTACTATTCAGCAACCCGGTACCTACCTCATAACGGCCTCGCGGGGTGAATGTTCGGTCACCGATACGCTCCGTGTGCAGCGCGAGGTGAACCCAGTTTTGCCGCCCGATACTACGCTCTGTCAAGGTGAACTGTTACACATATCAGTGAGCCACCCACTGAAAAAATACTTGTGGAGTACAGGGGCTATAGATTCAAGTATTGTTGTCAACACAAGTGGTACATATCGTGTTCAGATTCCGTCGGCGCACTGTCAGTTAACAGGAGATATAAAAATCACTTATGTAGACTGCCCAGGCAGCGAACCCATTCCCAATACGATAACACCAAATGGCGATGGCAAAAATGATTTCTTTTACATAAAAAATGTAGAACTAACGCCTTGGAAATTTAGTGTTTATAATCGTTGGGGGAAACAGGTTTATGCTGCCGCTGCTTATCACAACGAATGGGACGGAGGCAATTTACCTGGTGGGGTATATTTCTACTTGTTAGAGAGTAAGGCATTGAATCGTCGTTTAAAAGGCACGGTTCTGATTCTACGTCAAGCAGAGTAAAGTTCAAATCGGTAGCTTTGCCTGTTACGACAATGTACCCATGATTACCGAAGCCACGTCCCACTACGACCACCTGGAGCAGATGTCGGTCCACGACCTGCTGGTAAATATCAACAACGAAGACCAAACCGTGCCCCAGGCTGTGGCAAGGGCCATTCCGCAGTTGGAGGCCCTCGCCACGCAGGTGACGGCCCGGATGCGACAGGGCGGGCGGCTATTCTATATCGGCGCGGGCACGAGCGGGCGGCTCGGCGTGGTCGATGCCTCGGAGTGTCCGCCCACCTACGGCGTGCCGCACGACCTGGTAGTGGGCATCATTGCCGGGGGCGACGGGGCCATTCGCAAAGCCGTGGAGTTTGCCGAAGATGACCCCGACCAGGCCTGGAAAGACCTCAGCGCCTACAAAATAGATGCCCTCGACACGGTGGTGGGTATCGCGGCCTCTGGCCGGACGCCCTACGTCATTGGTGGACTGAATCAGGCGCGGGCGGCGGGCTGCCTCACGGGCTGTATTGTCTGCAATCCCGGCTCGGCGGTGGCGGCGGCGGCTGAATTTCCGGTGGAAGTAGTAACGGGTCCAGAGTTCGTTACGGGCAGCACGCGCATGAAGGCGGGTACGGCGCAGAAGCTGGCGCTCAACATGTTATCGACCACGGTGATGATTCAACTGGGCCGGGTGCGGGGCAATAAAATGGTCGATATGCAACTCTCGAACATCAAGCTGCAACAACGCGCCGCCTACATGGTCATGGACGAAACGGGCGTGTCGGAAGCCGAAGCAAAGGATTTACTAACCCGCTTCGGCAACGTCCGCGGGGCGATTGATAATTACAAAAAATGAGAGCCATCCAGCTACCTGCCCTGCACCAGCCATTGGCACTGGTCGATTTGCCCGACCCAACACCTGGCCCCGGCGAGGTGATTGTTGGCGTCAAGGCCACCGCGCTGAACCACCGCGACGTGTATATTCAGCAGGGGCTCTACCCCGGCATTGTGCTGCCCGGTGTGCCCGGCTCCGATGGGGCGGGGATCGTGTCGGCGGTGGGCGAAGGCGTTGATCCGGTTTGGATGGGGCGCGAGGTAGTCATCAATCCGGCCATGAACTGGGGCGAGAATCCAGCCTATTACACCCTGCAATTCAAGATATTGGGTATGCCCGATAACGGCACCTTTGCCGAAAAAGTGGTCGTTCCAATCGGTAATGTTTACCCCAAACCCGCTCACCTTTCGTTTGAACAAGCCTCCGCCTTACCCCTGGCCGGACTCACCGCCTGGCGGGCGTTGATGTCGCGGGCAGTATTAAAAATAAATGCGCAAGTGCCTGAACGCGTACTGATTACGGGCGTGGGTGGTGGCGCGGCCCTGTTTGCATTGCAGTTTGCGGTGGCGGCTGGGGCCGAAGTTTGGGTTACGTCCGGGTCGCCCGAAAAGCTGGACAAGGCCGTGGCACTGGGCGCGAAGGGCGGGGTGAATTACAAAGAGCCAGACTGGCACAAAACGCTCCTGAAGGAAGCTACCCGCAACAATATTTTCCAGATGAAAGCGGGGTATTTCGACGTCATCATCGATAGTGCCGCCGGGCCGGATTTCGCCAAACTCACGCAGGTGGCGGCGGTGGGTGGCCGCATTGCCGTTTTCGGTGGAACCACTGGCAAAATCACCGACGTACAGCCGTCGGTTGTCTTCTTCAAACAACTGTCCATCTTCGGCAGTACCATGGGCAGCGACGCCGAATTTGCGGCCATGCTTCAGCTCGTTTCGGCCCACAAACTTGTGCCCGTCATTGATTCCGTCCGTCCGTTGGCCGAAGCGCAGGCGGCCTACGACCGCATGACCGCCGGGCAACAGTTGGGCAAACTGGTGCTGACGGTGCAGTAAAGCATGATTCGGCTGTCTCCCAACCCGACATTTTCGACGCACTGCCCCGCCTGCGGGACCTCAACTACGTCGCCTAACGTCCGGTTTTCGGGAGCCGTTACCCTGACCGAAACCACCTGCGCTGCCTGTGGTGTGGCCTATGCCGAAACGCTGCCGACAGGGCAGTTCAATCGGTTTTCTGTCTCACTAAGTGATGACAGTCAGTGTGTTAACGTAAATGAACGGGGTCGCTGGCTGGTTGACCTGGTGAAAAGACACACCGACAAGTCAGCCGCGAATGGCGCTGCTGAAACCGCCATTCGTAGGAATGGCCGAAGTAGCCATCCGGCTAGTTCGGCCATCCTCCTCCTCTGCCTCGACCCCTGTTACGGGCATGCGCTGATGATGCTGTTTAACGCCCAACGGCACCATGAGCAACGGCCTGACTGGCCCATTATCGTGGTTGTTCCCCGCGCGCTGGCCTGGCTCGTGCCCGACTATGTGGCCGAAATATGGGTGGTCGATTCGCCCCTTTCTGCGCTGAAAACGCCGATTTCAGGTTTCGATGCGTTCGTGAGAAGCCAACTGATACCTCGTTTTGAAACCCTTTGGCTCAGCCGTGCCCATATCCATTTCGACCACCGTACTACCCGTTTTTCTGATTTCACCCGCACCCCAAAATTCGACCTTCGGCAGTTCAGCTATTCGCTCGCCGCGTCGGTGCCAAAGCTGACGTTTGTGTTGCGCGAAGACCGGCTTTGGCTGCGACACGGTTGGGAACGGCTGTTGCACAAGGCCCTGAACCGGCTGGGATTGGGCGAAAAAGCCCGCCCATTTTGGGCACGTTGGCAGGCCGTTCGATACCGAAAACTGGCCCATTATATTCACCAAAAAATGCCCGCTGTCAGCATCGCCGCTACGGGCCTTACCGCAGGCGGGCAGCACCCGATTGACCTGGGCTATGCCGTTGAGGATCAGCGCCAAATTGCTCTGCTTTCGGCTGAACAGGAGTACATTTGGTGTAAACAATATGCTCGTAGTCAGGTAGTCATTGGTGTTCACGGGTCGGGTATGCTGCTTCCCACGAGTCTGGCGGCGGGGTTTGTCAACCTGCTTCCGCCCGATAAATTGGCCCACTATGCCGAAGACATTTTGCTGGCCCACAACAACCCCATTCATCAGACGCTGCTGGGTCGTTTTCTGCCCACGAGTGCCTCGCCCCGGCAGGTAGCCGATCTGGTCGTTTCTATGCTCACCGAATTCCCCGTATGGCTGGCCGAAGAGCAGGAGCGAGACTTGTAGCCTGCGTTACATGCCTTAAGTTTGCCCCATGGAATCAATCACCGAACTCACCAACGACCTGGCGCAGATGGCGCTTCAGGAGGAACAGCTCCAATTTGAGACGTTTACGCCCGATTCGGCCTGGCAACTGGGTACGCGGCTCAAAGAAGCCGTTGGTGCCCTCGGTAAAGCGGTAGCTATCGACATTTCGCTGACTGGGCAGCCCCTTTTTTTCTTTGCTATGTCCGGTACCACCCCCGACAATATCGACTGGATTCGGCGGAAGAAAAACGTGGTTCATCGCTTTCAGCGTAGCTCTTACGCCATCAACCGGGAAGAGAAAAAAAGCGGCGGTACGCTGCTACAGAAGTCAGGGATGAATTCGCAAGACCATGCCCCGGCGGGCGGCTGCTTCCCCATTCGGTTGCGAAGCGGGGGTTTCATCGGGACCATCACTGTGTCGGGCTTGCCGCAGCGCATCGACCACAATATCATTGTGGAGGTAGTAGCTGCATGGCTCAACCAACCCCTGAGCAAGCTGGCTCTGTTTGATACAAAACAGGATTTAGATGCTTAATAAGCAGTTTGTTATATGTACACTCTACGCTATTCCTAACTGCGGCACTGTGAAAAAAGCCCGCCTCTGGTTGGCCGATCATGGCGTTGACTACCAGTTTCACGACTACAAAAAACAGGGAGTCACGCGCGAACGGATTGAGCATTGGCTTACGCAAAAGCCGGGGGAAGAACTGGTGAACCGGGCGGGTATGACTTGGAAAAAACTGCCCGACGCCGACAAACCGACCAACGCCGAAGCGGCCATCGTGCTGATGCTGGAAAAGTCGTCGGTCATTCGGCGACCGCTGATTGAACAGAATGGGCAAATCGTGCTGCAAGGCTTCAACGCAGACAGCTACGAAGCGGCGTTCCCCCAGGTGTAACCGCCTCACTTCGACCGGATAGCGTCGACGGGATTCATGCGGGCGGCGAGGGCGGCGGGGATGATGCCGAAGACGGTGCCGATAATGATTGATACCAGCGTGCCCAGCAGAATGTTGCCCGGCGTAAGCACAATATCCAGGCTACCCAGCTTCGCAAACGACATCAGGTATACGAGCAAAATTCCCACTAACCCGCCCGTCACGGCCAGCAAAACGGCCTCGAACAGGAACTGGAGCAGGATCACGTAGTTTTTGGCCCCCAATGATTTCTGGATGCCGATGATGTTGGTCCGCTCTTTCACCGACACGAACATGATGTTGGCAATGCCGAAGCCCCCCACCAGCATGGAAAAGCCGCCGATGATCCAGCCCGCAAAGGTGAGCACGCTAAAAATGCCGCTGATGAACCCCACCACTGCTTCGGGGCGGTTGATGGCAAAACTGTCTTCCTGCGTGGGGCGCAGGCTCCGGCGGGCGCGGAGCAATCCCTTGATTTCACCTTCCAGATTGGTTAAGCCGGGGTCTGATTCATAGCCTTTTACGCAGATCGTCAGGCTGGGGCGGTTTGACGAAAACAACTTGGCGAAGCTGTTGTAGGGAATGATGCAGCGCAGGTCGGGGTTGCCACCGATTTCGAGGAAACCGGCCCCTTTTTTCTCCCCCACGCCAATGACCGAAAATTTTAGCCCCGCAATCTGGATGGTTTGCCCAATGGCCGACTGATTGGGAAACAGCTTATCTGCCACGTCCGAGCCAATTAGGGTCACGTTGCGGGCGGCCTCCATCTCCTGCGGCGTAAAATACCGACCCTGGGCAATGGGTACGTCCGACACTTCCTTGTAGTCATACGACACCCCCGACAACCGGGCACCCACGCTGTTGTTGCCGTTTTTCATCGTCACAATCCCGCGTCCACTCATGGCCACTACGGCCCTGGCGTTTTCGAGGCGTTCAGACAGCAGCTTGTATTCGTTGTAGGTGGGGTCGGGGCGCTGGAAATATTTCCACCACGGGTAATCGTCGGTAAACGCAAACGGCCATTTCTGGATGTACACGACGTTGGTGCCCAGTGATCCCAGCGATTCTTTGATGCTCCGCTGCATGGAATCGACGATGGTGAAGACGGCGATGATGGCAAATATGCCAATTGTGACGCCCAGCAACGACAGCGTGGTGCGCAACAGATTGGACCGCAGCGCCTGCCAGGCGAAGCGAAAACTCTCCAGAACTTGACGAAATATTGTGAGCACAGGATCAGACGGTATACCCTTAAAACTAACGCCCGAACCACGCCGAACCAATGAGTTTGGGAAGAACTAACCAATCGACCCGATGCCCGGTCTTATTGTGGGGTTGGGCGGTAGTAGCCCCGGATACGCCTGAGTGGCTTACCGGGATACGATCTCAACTACCGGTGGCACAGTCTGCGCCGTTACCGCCGCCTGGCCACGGGTGTCGTGTAGGGGCTGGCCCTCCACAATCTGGTCGCGGATGAGGAATAGCGGACGACCTTTAGCCTGGAAAAACGTGCGCAACACATATTCGCCGATGATACCCAGCGCAATGAGTTGCACCCCACTGAACAGGGTCAGCAACAGAATCATGGCCGTGAAACCCTGCGGCACATCGTTGTAAAAAAACTTCCGGTAGAGGTTGTAAATCAGGTAGATAAAGGCCAACCCCAGCGTGCCTACGCCCAGCCGGGTAATGAATTTAATGGGGTATTCGCTGAAGTTGAAAATGCCGTTGTAGGCCAGGTTGAGCAGCATTTTGAACGAGTACTTGGCCTCGCCCGCCAGCCGTTCGTCGCGTTCATAGGGCAAGCCCACCTGCCGGAAACCGATCCAGCTACGCATACCGCGCAGGTAGCGACTTTCTTCGGGCATCCGGTTCATGACATCGACTACGCGGCGGCTCAACAGGGCAAAATCACCACTGTCGAGCGGAATATTGATGGATGAAATGGAGGCCAGAAACCGGTAAAACATATAGTAGGCCGACCGTTTCAGTAGCCCTTCTTTGCGCTTTTGCCGAACGGCATAGACCACGTCGAATCCTTCTTTGAGCTTGGCATAAAACTCGGTCAGCAGTTCGGGCGGGTCCTGCAAATCGCCGTCGATGACCATAATCGCTTCGGTGCCCCGCGCCACGGCCAGTCCCGCCGTGAGGGCGGTTTGGTGGCCATAATTGCGCGACAAAAACAGGGCATGATACCGTGAGTCGGTTAGGGCGAGGTCGCTCATGAGCCGGGGCGTTTGGTCGCGGCTGCCGTCATCGATCAGCACCACCTCGATCCGCTCCGGCGAACAGTCCATCAGGTCGGTAAGCCGCTTTATCAGGTGCGGAAACGTGGCCTGTTCGTTATAAAGGGGTACGACAAAAGAAATCTGGGGAAGCATCGGCAGTTACGTTACGCTATCAATTGATTACCACCGCCCGCGCTATAGCGACGAAGTAACGATAGCTTTTGCGCTAAATCAGGCTCAAAAATAGCCACTCTGCTACGGATCACCACCATTTTTTAGCCCCACTGGTCCTATACGCCACTATACGGACTTGCACAAAAGCCGTAGTTTAGAGGAAAAAACCGGCTCATCTGTTCTATGCGTATTGCCCGAATTCCTGCCTACATCGCGTTGTGTGGCCTGCCCGTTCTGATTGGGGTGGCCTGCAAATCCAGTCAGTCAACTACCCGGCCCACAGCCGTTTCCACGCCCGCTGTGCAGGCTGGGCAGGGTGTGTATCAATACCGCGAAGAAGACCCTACCCGGTCCGGCGTTCCGGGGAAGCCGTTTTTCTCAGACCGGCAGGGTGTTACGGGTAGAAACGGCATGGTGGCATCGGCGCACCCGGAGGCATCTGCCGTGGGGCTAAACATCCTGAAAGCGGGTGGTAATGCCGTCGATGCCGCCGTGGCAACTCAGTTTGCGCTGGCGGTGGTCTACCCCGGCGCGGGCAACATTGGCGGCGGAGGCTACTTCGTTTACCGCGAAAAAGCCGGGCAGGCCCACACCCTCGATTACCGCGAAAAAGCACCCGCCGGCGCCTCGGCAGACATGTACCTCGACTCGGCCAAGAACGTGCGCAAAGGTGGCCTCAGCATCAGTGGGCATCTGGCCAGCGGCGTACCCGGCGCGGTCGACGGTATGGTGCAGGCGCATCAAAAATACGGCAAGCTGACCTGGGCGCAGGTGATGCAGCCCGCCATTGACCTGGCCGAGAAAGGTTTCTCGCTCACCGAACGCGACGCCACGGGCCTCAACCGCATCAAAACCGACCTCCAGACCTACAATCCGGGTAAAACGTATTTCATGCGGGCCGACGGGCGGGACTGGCAAAAAGGCGATACGCTGATGCAGGCCGATTTGGGTAAAACCCTCCGCCGTATTCAGACGCAGGGCCGGGCGGGCTTTTATGAAGGCGAAACGGCCAAACTACTCGCCGCCGAAATGCAGCGCGGCAACCCTACCACCGGCCCCGGCCTCATCACCGAAGCCGATTTGGCCGCCTACCACGCCACCTGGCGCGACCCCGTCCGGGCGGCCTACAAAAACTACACGATCCTGACCATGCCGCCCACCTCAAGCGGGGGGGTGGTGCTGGTGCAACTCATGCGCCTGATGGAGCCGTACCCCCTGCGCCGCTGGGGCTGGAACCGCGACAGCACCGTGCAGGTGATGGTGGAAGCCGAACGCCGGGTCTACGCCGACCGGGCCAAATTCCTGGGTGACCCCGATTTTGTGAAGGTGCCCACCACCCAACTCATGGACCCCGACTACCTCCGTCAACGCTGGAGTAATTTCAGTTTTGCGCAGGCCACCTCCAGCAGTGCCGTTAGCGGCGGGGCTATTCCGGGCTACGAAAGCCTGGAGACAACCCACTTTTCGGTGGTCGATAAAGAAGGTAACGCGGTGAGTATCACCACGACACTGAACGGGGGTTACGGTAGCCGCGTGGTGGTTGGCGGGGCTGGCTTTTTCATGAATAACGAAATGGATGACTTCAGCATCAAGCCCGGCACGCCCAACATGTATGGGCTGGTGGGTAATCAGGCCAACGCCATTGCCCCTGGAAAACGGATGCTGTCGAGCATGACGCCCACGATTCTGGAGCGCGACGGCAAGCTATTTATGGTGGTGGGCACGCCCGGTGGCTCCACCATTATGACGTCGGTTTTTCAGACCATTTTGAATGTCATTGAACACGGCATGACTATGCAACAGGCCGTGAACGCGTTGAAATTTCACCACCAGTGGCTCCCCGACAAGGTCATTTTCGAGAACGGTGCCTTCTCCGACGCCACACAGCAGACCCTCATCAGCAAGGGCTACAACCTGGAACGCCTCACCAACACCCTGGGCCGCATGGACTGCGTACTCGTCCGCCCCGACGGCAGCTACGAAGGTGCCTCCGACCCACGAGCTGACAATACGGCAAGGGGATATTGATGACTCATATTCAGTATCCCCCTTTCATGGGATGCAATTGCGGCGAAGGAAGCGGGACCTTTGGTGCTCACTTAACTGGCTACACACGCCACAATCTGCACCATGAAAAGGGCTTCCATTTCTCAAACAGCCGCCGGGTGGCTGTTCGTATCACTCCTCGTACTGGCTTCGTCCTGCACAAATAAGGCCACTGTTGACCCCACCAAGGGCTTCTCCGCGAAGATCCAATCCATCATTTCCCAGTCGGATATCGACGCGTTGCGGGCCAAAGGCATGGTGATCAATGAAGGGTCGCAGCCACCCAGTATCGAGGGTATTTTTGCCTCGTCGCCGCACCGGCTTGTGGCCCCTTATGGCCCCAAAGACACTTATGCCGTGGGGTATGATTTCGGCGACCTGGTTATGCGATTTACTGGCCAAAACGCGACGGAGCAAACCGCGTTGGTAGAAATCAAAAACGCCGGATCAACAGGAAGTGGCCAGGGCGGTTTTCTGGCCGGGAACGGCCAAAAATTCACCTTCTTCGCCGAAGTTGACCTTGTGTCAGGGACGGCTACGGCCAAGCAGGTCCGTATTTTCACGGGCGAAATTACCGCCGATGGTATCAAAGATTTCTATACCACCCTACTGATTAAGAGTAAAGTAGACCCCAACGACGAGCTTATCCCGGTGGGCAGTGCCCGGATCCTGAAAGACGGCGATGGCCTTGCCAGCAAACGCAGTTCGTTCCGCCGCAGCGTCGAAGCCACATCATTGTAGAGGAAGCCGGTAAATAAGTCAGTAAGCGCGCCGTAAGCCACTTATGACTTGCGACGCGCTTACTGACTTACGACTCCTTCGGCTTATTTTTGCGGCCAACTGAAATTCTGTTAACGCATCAATGAGCACGAACCGCACGTTCACCATGATTAAGCCCGACGCCGTTGCTGAGGGTAACACCGGAACCATTATTAAGATGATCGAGGAGGCCGGCTTCCGCATCGCGGCCATTAAAAAGACCCTGCTGACGCCCGAACGCGCCGGTGAATTCTACGCCGTCCACAGCGAACGTCCGTTCTACAACGACCTGCGCAACTACATGTCGTCGGGGGCTATTGTGCCGATGATACTGGAAAAAGAGAATGCCGTGGCTGACTTTCGCACCCTCATTGGCGCCACAAATCCCGCTCAGGCCGCCGATGGCACCATTCGTAAACTGTTCGCCAAATCAATCGAAGCGAACGCCATCCACGGCTCCGATTCTGACGAAAACGCCCAGATCGAAGGGTCTTTCTTCTTCGCTGGAACAGAGCAGTATTGAAGGAGTGGTGAACGGTCCGCCGCTGCGGTGGTAAACCGGTCCGCCGGCGCGGATGAGTGGTGAGTTTGCTTACGTCGGCATTGATGCTGTAGCGTAAGCAAACTCACCACTCATCGTTTATCACTTATCGTTGAATAGTACTTACACCCCTCCCGCAGGGCGCATTCAGGGCATTTGGGGGTGCGGGCGGTGCAGACGTAGCGACCGTGGAGGATGAGCCAATGGTGCGCTTTGGGCACGTATTGCTTTGGAATATGGGCCATCAGGGCCTTTTCAACGGCCAGCGGCGTAGTGGCCGTAAGCGGAGCCAGCCCTAGCCGGTGCGACACCCGAAATACGTGAGTATCGACGGCCATCGTGGGCTGGTTGAAAATGATTGACAAAATAACGTGGGCCGTTTTGCGCCCCACCCCCGGTAGTCGCTGCAACGCCTCGACCGTGCCCGGCACGTCGCCGCCAAAATCGCTCATCAACAGCCGCGCCATGCCCGCTAGATGTTTTGCCTTGTTGTTGGGATACGATACCGATCGGATGTACGTAAAAATCTCGTCGGGCGAGGCGGCGGCGAGGGATTCAGGCTCTGGGAAACGGGCAAATAGCGCGGGCGTAACCTGATTGATGCGCTTGTCGGTACACTGCGCCGAAAGGATCACGGATACCAGCAGTTCATACGGGTTGCCAAAGTGCAATTCCGTTACGGGTTCGGGGAAATTAATGGTAAAATACTCGATGAGCCGACGGAAACGCTCTTTTTTCAGCATGCCCCAAAATACGCTAATAAATGGCCGGGAACTGGTCAGGTTGGGCTTCGGTCATCAGCGCATACACCACGTCAAATACATCGTCGGCGCTGGGTTTCGAGAAATAATCACCGTCTGAGCCGTAGGGTGGGCGGTGGGCTTTGGCGGTCAGTGTGCGCGGGGCCGAGTCCAGATGGGCATAGCCGTTTTGGACTTCCAGCACCTGCTGCATCATGTAGGCCGTGGCCCCGCCGGGAAAATCTTCGTCGGCAAAAACAACCCGGTTTGTCTTCCTGATCGAGGCCGCAATGCAGCCCGAACTATCGAATGGCAACAGCGTTTGCACGTCGATTACGTCCACGCTGACGCCTGCTTCGGCCAGTAAAACGGCCCCTTCCAGCACAATACGGCACATCGACCCGTAGGTGACAATGGTTACGTCGGTGCCCTCCAATAACGTTTCGGGCACTCCCAGGGGCAGGCAAAACTCGGCAATATTGTCGGGCAGGCGTTCTTTCAGGCGGTAGCCATTCAGGCATTCCACCAGCAACGCCGGATCGTCGGATTTGATGAGCGTATTGTAGAAGCCCGCCGCCTGCACCATGTTGCGCGGCACCAGTACATGAATACCCCGCAGGCTGTTGAGCATGGCACCCATCGGCGACCCTGAATGCCAGATACCCTCCAGCCGGTGGCCCCGCGTGCGCACAATGACGGGCGCTTTCTGACCGCCTTTGGTGCGGTAATGCAGCGTGGCGAGGTCGTCGGTGAGGGTAGCGAGGGCGTAGAAGATGTAATCGAAATATTGGATCTCGACAATGGGCCGCAGGCCGCGCATGGCCAGGCCAATGCCCTGGCCAATGATGGTGGTTTCGCGGATACCGGTGTCGGTGATGCGCAGATGACCATATTTTTCCTGCAAACCGGCAAACCCCTGATTCACGTCGCCGATATGGCCCACGTCTTCGCCAATGGCCACCACCAGTGGGTTGCGGCCAAAGAGGTTGTCGAAATAACGTTGCATGATTAGGTAGCCATCCAGCAACGGGCTGTCATCGGAATACACCGCTTCGACGGCCTCTACCCGCATCGGTGACTCGTCAGACTGGCTGTAGAGGTGTGAACTGAACCGGTCGGCGTTTTCGGCGTTAGTCCGTTCGAGCCAGTTAATCAGGGCCTGACGGTGTTCAATGGGTTCGGTGCGAAGCAGGCGTAACGCTTTACGCACGGCCATAACGGCATCGCGGCGGAGGGGGGCGGTCTCCTTTTGCAACTCCGTCCGAAGCATCAGCAGGGTGTCAGCTTCAGAGGCTTTCGCGTTGGCAAGGCCGTTAGCGGTTTTTTCCAGCAATGCAATCGCGGCCTGATGATCAGGTTGAATAGAGGCCATAAAGGATTTCCAGGCCGCATTTCGGGCCTCGCGGGCTGTGTCTTTGGCTTCTTTTTCAATGGCTACCAACTCGGCCTCCAACGCGTAGCTGTTTTCCAGAATCCAGTTGCGGAATTGTTTATTACAATCATAAGTGCGTTCCCATTCCAGCCGCTCGGCGGGTTTGTAGCGTTCGTGTGAACCAGAGCTTGAGTGGCCCTGCGGCTGCGTCAGTTCCTGCACATGAACCAGCACGGGCACGTGTTCAGTGCGGCAGATGTGGGCAGCTTTTTCGTACGTTTCCAGCAACTTGGCGTAATCCCAGCCGTTAACGGTAAAGATGGCAAAACCTTTATCGGCCTGCCCGTTGGTGCCGCCGTCGCGCTGAAAACCGGCCATTACTTTCGAGATGCTGCCTTTGGTGGTCTGTAATTCTATGGGCACCGAAATGCCGTAGCCATCGTCCCAGACCGACACCAGCAGCGGTACCTGAAGTACACCGGCGGCGTTCATGGTTTCCCAAAACATCCCCTGCGAAGTCGACGCGTCGCCGATGGTGGCAAAAGTTACTTCATTCCCCCCGTGCGAGAACTGCGTTAGTTCAGCTAACTCGGGGTTATCGCGATACAGTTTCGAGGCGTAGGCGAGGCCCACCGACCTCGGCATTTGTCCGGCGGTGGGGGCAATGTCGCAAACGGAATTATAGAAATCGGTCTGGGTCTTCCAATGGCCCTGCTCGTCGAGCCAGCGGGTGGCAAAGTGGCCGTTCATGGACCGCCCTGCCGTATTGGGGTCGTGGGCGAGGTCGGTGTGGGCGTAGAGCTGGGCAAAGAATTCGGCCCAGCGCAGTTCGCCGAGGGCCGCCACAAAGGTCTGATCACGGTAATAGCCAGAGCGGAAATCGCCTCGTTGAAAGGCATGGGCGGCGGCGATTTGGGCCAGCTCTTTCCCGTCGCCGAAGATGCCGAATTTGGCCCGTCCGCCCATTACGTCTTTGCGGCCCAGCAAACTTACCTGGCGGCTTTCGCAGGCCAGCCGGTAGTCGGCCAGGATACGTTCGCGGCTCAGCAGATCGGTTGAATCAATGGGTTGGTTAACGATCACGACAATGGGATGGGTTAACGGATCAACGTATGAATAATGATGAAGTCAGTCGGTTTATTGAGTCTAAACCGATTGGCTGAAAAAAGTGGCAAAAAAGTTGCTACACTGTATTAAACCTTTGGTCTTCGCCTTCTTCTAACGGCCACACGACGGTTGATTCGTCCGTTGACCCTAAAAGTACGGCAAAGCGTTTGCGCTATCAAGAAAACGAAATTTCGTGATTCTTTGTTGACCAACTGCCTCCCGAAGAGTCTTTGGCAAAGCGTTTGTGGTATCTTTGTTTTAGAGTCTGAACCAATCTGAAAACCAAACCAATATCTGTTTACGCAATGAAAACCGCATTATCATTTTTTATCGCCTTTTTTGCCTTTGTCACGGTAAGCTTCGCGCAGAACGGCGTGGCAGCTTTCGCCAAAGAGACGCATGACTTCGGCAAGATAGAGCAGGGGAAACCCGTAACGTTCGTATTTACGTTCAAAAACACCGGCACTGAACCTGTAGTCATCACCGATGCCCAGGCGTCATGTGGTTGCACCAAGCCGTCGTTTGCGAAAGAACCCGTAGCACCCGGCCAATCGGGTCAGGTTTCGGCCACATTTAACGCCGCCGGTATGGGTCCATTCACCAAAACGGTGACCGTTACCAGCAACGCCAAGACCTCGATGGTATACCTGACGCTGAAAGGCGAAGTCGTCTCGAAAGAGGCCGCCGAAGCCGCTGCTCAGGTGAACACGAAGAAAAAAGGAACGAAATAGGAGTCGATAGTGGTCAGCCGGCTACCGGCTGATCACCGTCGACTAACTTCTTTAAAATCCTTTACTGAAGGGTTAATTGATCAAGTAGTGTCCGAAAAGCACCCGGTAGTGTACCGGGTGCTTTTTTGTTGTCCCGCCCCACAGCCGGTGCTATAGGCCCGCGTCCACTCTTGTATATTCGCTTTTAGGGGGCTCGTTTTCGGGTCATCTTTGCATCGTACTCGTCTAACCGGAGTACGAACAAACACCATGTTTCTAGTCATTTTAGGTATCGTAGCCCTGGTTGCTGGCTTCGCTATTAATACGCCGTCGCTGGCGTTTGCCCGGTTTTCGCGGCCCATCAAAGTGGTCGGTGTTGTGCTGATTGCCCTGGGCCTGGGTTCGGCCTGTATCCAGCAGGTCGACGCAGGTAAAGTGGGTATCGGATCATTGTTTGGACAGGTGTCTGACCAAACGTACACCCCCGGCCTGAACTTTGTGAATCCCCTGACCACCATTACCGAGTTTGACGTGCAGACGCAGAACTACACCATGTCGGCGGATACAGATGAGGGCGAAAAGAAGGGCGATGATGCCATTCGGGTGCTCACCGCCGATGGGCTTGAGGTGGTGGTTGACCTTACCGTACTCTACCGCGTGATTCCGTCGGAAGCGCCACGTATTTTCCGGCAGCTTGGCGTGGACTACGGCGACAAAATCGTGCGGCCCGTAACGCGGACCCGTATCCGCGATAATGCCGTTTATTACGATGCGGTGGCCCTTTTTTCGACCAAACGCGATGAGTTTCAGAACCGGATTTACAAGAGTATCGAAGCTGATTTCAAAGGGCGTGGGCTGCTACTGGAGCAACTCCTGATTCGGAAAATCAACCTGCCTAACTCGGTGAAGTCAACGATCGAATCGAAGATCAGCGCCGAACAGGAAGCCCAGAAAATGCAGTTTGTCTTGCAGAAGGAACGCCAGGAAGCCGAGCGGAAACGCGTAGAAGCCCAGGGTATTGCCGACTACCAGCGCATTGTAGCCACCGGCCTCACCGACAAGCAGTTGCAGTATGAACAGATCAAAGCCCAGGTAAAACTGGCCGAATCACCCAACGCCAAAATTGTGGTGATGGGTGGTGGCCGGGGTGGCTCGCAATTGCTGCTGAACGCGAATTGAGTCTAAAGAAAGTCAGGTACTAAAAAGCGTCCTCAGCACATTGCTGAGGATGCTTTTTGTTTTGCGCGTTATGCCGACGACGTGGTGCAGCTACCGCATTCCGATCCAGTAATGCTCGGCTTAATCATGGCTGAATCCTCATCATTTCCAATAAATCAGTACTTACTCAAAAAATACATCAGGTTGATTTGCAGGAAAAACATGTTGGCACGATACGTCGCTAAATCACTGATGGTACCGTCATTCAATCGCCATTGTTTTGATGTACCAAGCGGGAACTGATAACCAAAACGTGCGCCAGTCTGAAACTCTCTTATAATCCGAAACCGCACTTCCGCATCAACTGCGAGGTGCATTGTCATGTTCGCATCGTACAACGTCGTGGGGGTATAGGCCGCCTGATTTTGCACGACATTTTTGATGGGTACGTTATTATAATCGGCGGACAAAAAGTCAAGCCGATACCACATCAGGTCATAGCCAAACGTGGGGCCAACAATAAACCGTTTCGTGTTGATAATTTTGCGCGTACCGGTAAAGCCAAAACCGTAGCCGTAAAATTTAGCCCGGCTCACCGGATTCAAGTTAACCTCCTGATAACCATCACTTGAGCTTCGGGTGCTGACAAACCGAATTTCGCCATAACTCTTCTTATTATCCAGCAAAAGGGCGGCAATAGAATGCATCGGAAAACCGCCTACCTGCTTTGTATTGACGTTTAATTGTTGAAGGGCTGCTTGCATAGAAGCCAGCGAAGTATTGGTGGCAACGCCCTTGTCAACCGCAAACCGGAAACCTATTTTCGGGCGAAACATCGTCGTTGTGTCCTGGGCGAAACAAGTGGTAAAGCCCAACAAATAAAATAGGATAAAAAACGTGTATTGACGTGGCATACCGATAGCTGATTAATCAACACGAAAGAAACAATGAGAATCAATGATATTGCAAATGCTATAGCCTAAATACGGGCATTTCTTTCGCCTTTACGGCAGACTGTATCGTTTCGTAAAACGTAACTGTTTAGGTAGTCCACTGAACTGATAATCAAGCACTTGCAAAGTTAAAAATCGCAAAAGTATTTAATGTCTAAAAGTCAAGTATTTGATTATCAGCACATTAAGATGTTTGCTTAGTTTAACTCATAAATTAGAAAAATTAGTAACTTGCTGATTGTCAGATAATTGGCTTGAATTTACCTACCTAAACAGTTACCGTAAAACGAACGTTATAGAAAGCCCAGACCGATTGCCTGGGCTTTCTATAAAGGCTCATACAAAAGGTTACCGTTTCTTTTTCTTGTTGCGGCTGCTACTGCTGCGGGTGGCGTATTTTTTGTCTAGCTGCGTCAGGTCGGCGTTGAGGGTAGCAGCGGTGACCACCTCCCGCTCGCCGATGGGCGTGAGCACGTCGAATGATTCGGGGATAACGCCCTGCTTGTTGAGCGCTACGATCTCTATTACCCGTTTGATGGGCAGTGGGTGCCACGTACTTTCCGAACTGTAGCCAAACCACATGATCTTGCGGAAAATGTCGGTCTTCTGCAAAAAAGCACGGCCTCGCTGCGTTTCCAGCGGTTTTTCCACCGCCGGAATGTCGCGGAGGGCATCGACGTAGGTGTCTAGCTCGTAATTGAGACAGCACTTCAGCCGCCCGCATTGGCCCGACAGCTTGGCCGGATTGAGCGACAGATTCTGATACCGTGCCGCCGCCGTGGTGATGTTCTTGAAGTCGGTGAGCCAGGTCGAGCAGCAGAGTTCGCGCCCACACGAGCCAATCCCCCCAATACGCCCGGCCTCTTGCCGCAGGCTGATTTGCCGCATCTCTACGCGCACCTTAAACTCGCCCGCCAGCATCTTGATCAATTCCCGAAAATCGACGCGATCTTCCGATGAATAGTAGAACGTTGCCTTCGTGTTGTCAGATTGGAATTCCACGTCCGACAGTTTCATCTGCAACTTCAGTTCGCGCACAATTTCGCGGGCGCGGTACAGGCTGGGCAGGTCACGCAAAATGGTCTGCTCATGCTTTTCCAGGTCGCGGGCCGTGGCCACGCGCTGAATTACTTTCGTGTCGTCGTTGACGGTGACGTGCTTGCGTTTCAATTGCAGCCGTACCAGGTCGCCTTGCATCGAAACGGCCCCTAAATGGTAGCCGGCCGTCATTTCGCAGGCCACAAAATCGCCCGTAGTGAGGTCGAGGTTGTGCACGTTGCGGAAATACTCTTTCCGCCCACCCTTGAATTTTACTTCCACCACGGCAATGCCGCTTGGTGTCAGGCTAATACTGCCGGGCACCATGTCGCTCAGCCAGTCGAATGAATTTAGTTTATTGCAGCCTCCCGATGAGCAACCCCCGCTTGAACAACCCGCCGTTTTGGTAGCCACGTCGGCCCCACTATCGGTCGTTGTTTTTGCTTTAGAGCCACACCCGCCCACTGCACAGGATTGACATCCCATCTTTTTTCAGTTTTCAGTTTACTGTTTTCAGTTTACTGTTGCGCTGCTTTTCGAAAGCCTGTTGGACCAGGCGAAGCAACAGAAAACTGTGAACAGTAAACTCATTTTCAATCCTGGTACCGGATCAGATCCAGCCCTATATCTTTTCGGAAATACTTTCCGTCAAACTGCACCATCCGGGCCGCTTCCTGCGATTTCCGAATGGCGTTTTCGAGCGAGTTTGCCATGGCCGTAATAGCCATTACCCGCCCTCCGTTGGTCACTACGGTGCCGTTTTGGTCCGCGGTGCCCGCGTGAAAAGCTGTCACTTCATCCATGCTCAGCAGCCGGTCGAGATCGGTGATGGCGTGGCCTTTTTCGTAAGCATCGGGATAGCCTCCTGCCACCACCACCGTTGTCACCGCCGTCTGAGCCGACACCTGCATCGTGATTTTATCCAGTTCCCCATCGGCGGCAGCCACCAGCAATTCAACCAGATCGGTTTGAATGCGAGGCAACACCACTTCCGTTTCGGGATCACCCATACGGGCGTTGTATTCAATCACGACCGGCTCACTTTTCACGTTCATCAACCCAATAAAAAGAAAGCCTTTATACACGATTCCCTCCTGCCGAAGCCCGGCCAGCGTGGGCTTCACCACGCGCTCTTCCACTTTTTTCAGGAATGTTTCAGAGGCAAATACCACGGGCGAGACTGCCCCCATGCCGCCCGTATTAGGTCCCGTATCGCCCTCGCCAATGCGCTTGTAATCTTTGGCTTCGGGCAACATTTTGTAGTTTACCCCGTCGGTAAGTACAAACACAGACAGTTCAATACCCTTCAAAAACTGTTCGATCACCACGCGGTGGCCCGCCTCGCCAAATTGCCCACCCAACATATCGGTCAGGGTGGTTTTGGCCTCAGCCACGCTTTCGGCAATGATTACACCTTTGCCCGCCGCCAGCCCGTCGGCTTTGAGTACAATGGGCAGCGAGTGGCTTTCCAGATAAGACAGCCCTTCGGCAACGGTCTCGCCCGTAAATGTGCGCGACACTGCCGTTGGGATGCCATGGGCATGCATAAACCGCTTCGAGAAATCTTTGCTTCCCTCTAGCTGAGCACCCTGCGCGTCGGGCCCAACGATACGTAAATCGGCCAAATCAGGCTGATTTCGCAGATAATCGACCACGCCTTTTACCAGAGGCTCTTCCGGCCCTACCAAAACCAAGTCAATTTTGTGGCTGCGGATAGCCCCGGCAATGGCCGCGAAATCGGTGAAGGCAATGGGTAAATTGGTGGCTACCTGAGCCGTTCCCGTGTTACCAGGTGCCGCAAAGAGGTGATCGCACAACGGACTCTGAGCCAGCTTCCACGCAAACGCGTGTTCACGACCCCCGGAGCCAAGTATAAGTATGTTCATAAAGGATAAGTCGTAAGTCGGTAGTCGACAGTCGTAAGTCGGCTGACGCACCCACAGCTTCCGCAAACCGACGTAAGCATTCTTCGCGCGTCAGCCGACTTACGACTTCGACTACCAACTTACGACTAATTTTAATTGGCTACTTCCGAGAGGAATTTGATGCGCATAAGGCGGAGTTCCTGTTCGGTAAAATCATCTCCGTGGAATTGGTCCATGGCAACGGCAATATTGTCGGATTCAGCCCGCATGAAGTACTCGAAAATTTCGTCCTGCCGGTCTTTATCAATAATCTGGTCGATGTAGTAATCCAGGTTCAGGCGCGTTCCCGAATAGCAAATGTGCTCTACTTCTTCCACTAAATCGACCAGCGTCATGCTTTTTGATTCGGCGATTTCGTCCAGATCTACTTTCCGGTCAATCTGCTGTATGATGAAAATCTTGATCTTCGACTTGTTTACCATCGACTTCACGACGACATCTTTGTCGGTTTCGATCTCGTTCTCATCCACATACTTGACAATGAGGTCGATGAAGGGTTTGCCGAATTTGGCCACTTTACCCATGCCCACGCCGTTGATTTGGGCCATCTCCTCGCGTGTGACGGGGTAGGTGGTTGCCATCTCTTCCATCGACGGGTCCTGGAAAATGACGTAGGGCGGCAGGTTTTTTTCTTTGGCTACCTTCTTGCGCAGGGCTTTCAGCAGGCCCAGCAACTCCTCATCATAGGCATCGCCACCATTGCTGTTGTTGGCGGCATCGGCCGCGTCGTCGTTGGCATCGGTGATTTGCTGTCCGTAATCGTGATCCTGCGAGAGCATGACCGGATACGGATCTTCGATGTAGTTGAGGCCCTTTTGCGTCAGCCGTAGCACCCCATAATTCTCGACGTCTTTTTCCAGGTAGCCGTATATCGTAATTTGCTTGATCAGCGAACACCAGATGTTGCAATCTTCGCTGAATGCCTTGCCTTGCCCGTAGGTGGCAATTTTGTCATGCTCGTAGCTGGTAACATACTGATTATCAGTGGCGGTTAGCACGTCGGCAAGGTGGCTTACGTCAAACCGCTGATCGGTTTGGAGCACCGTTTGCAGGGCCAGAATAATCTCGTGTTGCGCCTTGAACTTGGTGGTGGGCTTCAGGCAGTTATCGCAAAAGCCACAGTCTTTGTCCAGATAGTCGCCGAAATAACCCAGCAGTTGCCGCCGCCTGCACACGCCAAGGTTGGCATACGACACCATTTCCGAAAGCAGATGCTTGGCGTTGTCGCGCTCGGTAACGGGCTTGTCTTTGTTGAATTTCTCCAGCTTTAAAATATCGTCGTAGCTGTAGAACATGATGCAGTTGCCTTCCATCCCATCACGACCGGCGCGGCCTGTTTCCTGGTAATATCCTTCCAGGGATTTAGGTGCGTCGTAGTGAATCACGAACCGCACATCGGGTTTGTCGATCCCCATCCCGAAAGCAATCGTGGCGCATACCACGTCGACGTCTTCGTTCAAAAATGCGTCCTGATTATTCATCCGCGTTTGAGGGTCCAAACCGGCGTGGTAGGGGAGGGCTTTTACGTCGTTGACGCGTAGCAGTTCGGCAATGTCTTCGGCGGTTTTGCGGCTCAGGCAATACACAATACCTGATTTGCCCTTGTGCTGCTTGATGTATTTGATCAGCCCTTTTTTGGCATCAACCTTCGGTTTGATCTCGTAGTACAGGTTTTTTCGGTTGAACGACGTCTTGTATACGTCGGCGTCTTCCATGTTCAGGTTTTTCTGAATATCCTGTTGCACTTTGGGCGTTGCCGTGGCCGTGAGAGCAATAACGGGCAATCCCATCCGCCCCGAATGGTGGCCGATGTTGTCGACGATACCCCGGATTTTGCGGTATTCGGGCCGGAAATCGTGGCCCCATTCCGAAATACAGTGGGCTTCGTCGATGGCGACAAACGAGATGACGGCCTTTTTGAGAAAGTCAAGATTCTCTTCTTTCGTGAGTGATTCGGGCGCGATGTAGAGCAGTTTCAACGTACCGTTGAGGGTGTCTTTCCTCACCTTCGTAATCTCCGCTTTCGACAACGTTGAGTTAAGAAACTGCGCGTTGATACCAAACGCGTTGAGTTGATCGACCTGATTTTTCATCAGCGCAATCAGGGGTGAAATCACAATAGCGGTTCCCTCCGAGGCGATGGCCGGGAGTTGATAGCACAGTGATTTCCCGGCCCCGGTGGGCATAATGACGAACGTGTTTTTGCCCGACAGGATGTTGAGAATAATAGCCTCCTGCTCACCCCGGAACTGGCTGAAGCCGAAAATTTCTTTTAGCCGCTCTTTCAGGGTGAGTTGAACGGTTTGATCAAGCTGCATCATGGTACGCTTACTACAGAAGGTGGTTGGAGCTTAATGTCTGCTGTATCTTTACAAGTCAGTGGCCTTGCAGAAACTGAACTAGACAAAAGCCAGAGGAAGTATGCTTTGTCGATGGTTTATCGGCACGAGCTTAACGAATTTACAACCCATTGTCATTACCAAGCAGTTAATAGACGTTGAATCTAACAAAAAATCTGCAAACGGTGGCCCGGCAGGTGCTGCTGGCCGAAGCCGATGCCATTCGGGCCGCTGTCGCGCACGTGGGCGAGTCATTTGAGCAATGCGCCGCCGCCATTTTGGCCTTACCGGGCCGGGTGGTGGTTACGGGTGTGGGCAAAAGCGCTCTGATCGGGCAGAAAATTGTGGCCACACTCAACTCTACGGGCACCCCCGCCCTGTTTATGCACGCTGCTGACGCTATCCACGGCGACCTCGGCATGGTGCAGGCCGACGATATGGTGCTGGCCATTTCTAAAAGCGGCAATACCCTCGAAATCAAGGTGTTAGTGCCCTTGATTCATCGCACGGGGGCCAAATTGATTGCGCTGGTAAGCGAACCTGAATCATACCTTGCCCGCCAGGCCGACTACGTATTATTGGCCCCCGCTCCCCACGAAGCGGACCCTCTCAATCTGGCCCCCACCACCAGCACCACCGTGGCACTAGCCATGGGTGATGCGCTGGCCATTGCCCTGCTGACGGCGAGGGGATTCACGCGGCAGGATTTTGCCCGAAACCACCCCGGTGGCAGCCTCGGCAAGAAATTATACCTGAAAGTGAGCGACTTATACCCGAATAATGGTTGCCCCTGCGTTTCGCCCGAAGCCAGTATTCACGACACCATGCTGACCATGTCGGCGGGGCGGCTGGGTGCGGCGGGGGTAACAAATGCCGACGGAACGTTGCTGGGCGTTATCACCGACGGCGACGTGCGGCGGATGGTGAGCCAACACGATGACTACCGCCACCTCTGCGCTCGCGACATTATGACCCCCGGCCCCATCTGCGCCTCCCCCGACGACTATGCCGTGGCGGCACTGGAAATCATGCAAACCCGCAACATCACGCAGTTGGTAGTTGCTGAAAACAGCAGGCTGGTCGGGTTTGTGCATCTGCACGACCTGTTGCGCGAGGGGTTAGTGTAAATTGTAAATGTAGAGACCGGTCCGCCGGTGCGGCAATCCCTTACGTCTCTACGCGTTACCTTTACTCCCCAACAAAACACGTATCCCCAATTCACATGAAAAAAGTAGCTTTTGTACTCGGTATCCTGTTCACTACCTCGCTGGCCATGGCCCAAACGGCGGCCCCTGTAGCCGCTCCGGGCGAACCCACGGCGTTGGCACAGGCATTTTTTAAAGCGATGGAAGCCGAAGACGGTGCCGCTATCGCCGCCATCACGACCGATGATTTCGCCATTGTCAGCTTCGACGGGCAAGTGGCCGACCGCGATTTGTTGGGTCAGGGCCTGAGCGGTGGTTTTTTGAACCTTGAGACCGCCACCGCCACCAACCTCCGCACCCGCACTTATGGCACCACGGCGCTCGTGTTGGGCGACTCGAAATTTAAAGGCTCACTCCAGGGTACCAACTTCAACACCAACGTGGTCTTCACCATTACCTGTGTGAAAAACGGCGACAAGTGGAAAATCGCCGCCGCCCAATTGTCGGGCGGTGCGGCGCAGTAGAAGGGATTAATGTACAATGCACAATGACTAATGTACAATGGGCTGACGCAAGAGTCTATGCGTCAGCCCATTGTACATTAGTCATTGTGCATTAATCCTTTTCATTCCTTCCACCGCCACTCATTCGCTATCTGGAGCGGGGTACGGAGACCCTGGGCGATGAGGTAGGTGCGGGTGGTGGCATCGTCGAAGCGGCGGGTGGGAATCTGCTCGGCGTCGGCGAGGGCGTAGAGGACCATGCTGCTGTAGCGAACGGTGTTGGTGAGGTGGTCTTTGTTCACCAGATTCATCCGGTCACAGTTGGCGTGGTAGCAGTCCAGCGTTTCGCGGGGGAGGTTGCCGTTCATGCCAATGACGGGTACTCCTTCGATCATAAACGGCTGATGGTCAGAGTGTAAGCCCGCCTGATTGCTGGCCGTATTGGCAAAGCCGGGGTTGGCCTGACGCATCACATCGCCGATTTCTTTCAGCAACGGCAACATGTCGTCGCGGCCAAAGGCATTGATTCCCATCGGGTTATTGGTCATGTCGAGGTTCATCATATACCGGATCTGATCCAGTTTCCCCGCCTTTTTATAAGCTTCCACCATCGCCCGTGAACCCAGTAAACCCTGTTCCTCACCCATAAACAGGACGAACTCAATCGTGCGGCGGGGTTTCAGTTTCAACGCTTTGAACGTCCGGGCAATGTCCATCACTGAAAACGATCCGATACCGTTGTCAATGGCGCCCGTGGCCAAATCCCACGAGTCGAGGTGGCCGCCGATGACCACTTTTTCGTTTGATAATTTCGAGCCGGGTAGGGTGGCCACCACGTTGCGGGCCTTAATCCGGCGGCTTGTGTTGGTCATGTCAATCACTGCATGGAGGTGTTCCTTAGCTTCATCGGCCATCCATTCGCGCAGGGCCACGCCGCTTTCGTAGGCTATACACACCGACGGAATTGGGATCAGCTTACCCGTAACGGAGGCCGTGCCCGTGAGCAGCACATTGCCCGGTACAAGGTTCACCATAATCACGCCTGATGCCCCGTATTGAATAGCCAGGGCCGTCTTTTCGGAGCGGTGCAGGTTCCGCGCTCCTTTCGTCGGAGCCGCCAGACCGATGTTGACCAGCGCAATTTTGCCCGAAATCTTGTCTTTCAGGGCCGCAAAATCACCTTCAAGGCCGTTGCCGATGTCAATGATTTCGCCCTTCACGTGTGCCGAAACAGGTGAATGAGCGAGAGCTACGACTTTCACATCCCGAAAATTGTCGGACTTGTTGGGCACAATGCTCAGCGAGCACGTGTCTCGCGCCCAGGCTTCTACTTCAAAGGTTTCGTAACGAACGTCTTTGAACCCATAGCTGCGCAGTAGGTCATAGGCGTAGGTTTCGGCGCGGGCACCGTTGGCGCTACCCGTGAGGCGGTGCCCAATACGGTTGGTGGCATCGGCCAGGGTTTCGTAGGCCCGGCTGTGTTGGCTGACTTCATCGTTGATGTCGGTGAACACTTTGTCGAGCGAAGGACGCAGGGGCGAGACGGGTAAAAAGGCGGCTGAACCAATGGTTGCAGCGGTGATAATGAGGAGTGTAAAGCGTTGCCTCATAGAGACATGGATCAGGTTGTTTGGTACGAAAGATACGAAAGAAAGCGACAGGTTTTGGAAGAAAAAATAGGTGAAAAACAGGCTCTTTTCGGGCCTTAGCTAAGGTCGGCGTATGTACGAACAAACGGGAAAGTGGGTTTGTTCTCTAATTAAAGGGGAACGCGGATGACACGGATTGGGCCGGTCCGCCGGTGCGGGATAAACACGGATTTTTCTTTCTGGTGGGATTCCGTCAATTTTAAGAAAAATCCGTTTTAATCCCGCACCGGCGGACCGGCTCAATCCGTGTCATCCGTGTTCCCCTGTCTTCCGATGAAAGCATTCGATATTCCTGCCTATTACCGTAGCACGATCATTACGCCGCTGAAAGAATACCGGCGGAAGCGTGACAAACTCAAGCGCGATTTCACGCCCACTGTGCTTGATTTTGGGTCAGTTAAATTTCTGATTGCCAGGCACTTCGGATTCTGCTATGGCGTGGAGAATGCCGTTGAAATTGCCTACAAAGCCATTGCCGAAAATAGGGATAAACGCATTTTTCTGCTTAGCGAAATGATTCACAATCCCGACGTGAACGCCGATTTGCTGAGCCGGGGCGTACGCTTTTTGCACGATACGTCGGGCCGGAAATTGATCCCGTTTTCGGAACTGACCCCCGCCGACGTGATTATTGTTCCCGCGTTTGGCACCACCCTTGAGACCCAACAAGAATTGGTATCGATTGGGTTGGATGTGGCGACGTATGACACCACCTGTCCGTTTGTGGAAAAGGTGTGGAACAAGGCCAGCCAGATTGGGCAGAAGACCTACACGATCATTATTCACGGCAAACCCAGCCACGAAGAAACCCGCGCCACGTTTTCGCACAGCAAACAAGCCGGGCCAACGGTGGTGGTACGCGATATGAAACAGGCCCAGCGTCTTGCCCGCTACATCACCGGCGAAGGGTCTGCCGAGGAATTCTACGCCGAATTTGCTGAGCAATATTCGGATGGTTTCAACCCGGTCCGCGACCTGCAACGGATCGGCGTGGTGAACCAGACCACCATGTTAGCGTCTGATACACAGGGCATTGCCGATTTTTTAAAGCACGTTATGATGCAGCGGTATAACCTCATCGAGGGTACGCCGAGTGTAGAAGATCACTTCGCCAACACCCGCGATACCCTCTGCTACGCCACCAACGACAACCAGGATGCTACCTACGCGCTGCTGAATTACCCCGCTGATTTGGCCATCGTGGCGGGCGGCTATAACTCGTCGAACACGCAGCACATCGTGGAGCTTTGCGCCGAGAAACTGCCGACCTATTTCATCGAAACCGCCGAGAAGATCTTGTCTGACAGGCTGATACGTCATTACGATCTGCACGCCAAAGAAGAAGTGGTAACGGAGGCTTACCTGCCAAGTCAACGTCCCGCTACCATCCTGCTCACCTGCGGGGCCTCTTGCCCCGACGCGGTTGTAGAAAATATCCTGACCAAAATCGCCTCCTATTTCCCCGACGCAAAAGGGGTTGAGGAGGTAATGGAGGAGTTTAGGGGATAGGTGGGTTTAATTGACCCCTCCCCGATATACTACTGTGCTACCCACGCTTTCGTTGTGGAGGCGGTCTACGGACGTGATCACGTAGGTATAGGCCTTTTTCGGATCGGCGGTTTTGTCGACGAGGCGGGTGCCGGTGTCGGGGAGCCACGTCGTGAGGATGCGGCGGGGGTCAGTGGTGCGGGGCAGGCGGCTACCGTCGGTGCGGTAGACCACGTAATAGCGCACCTTGTCCATTTCGGTAGGCTGGGCGGGTTCCTGCCAGAACAGTTCGATACCATCCTGGGCGGGAGCGCATTTCAGGTCGCGGGGTTGGCCGGGGGGCGTCGCGTCGAGCCAGGGCATGGTGGGCACCAGCGCTGGGTATTTGTAGAAGTCCGTGCGGAGCGAATCGCGGCTTTTGCCGAGGTTGTCGCGGAGGGATTTGGCACTGAAAAACACGGTGCCTGTCACGTCGGCATACTGCCGGCTGTGGCGCATCTGGTCAGCCATTTGCGAGGGTTGCGCCCAGCCCGAATCGGTGCGGGTGTTGTGCCCAAGCCGGTACGTACCCTGCCCGATGTATAGGTGACGATTGCCCCGGTTTTTCACCCACCAGTCCACCAGCGTTTTGTAGTTGGCCCGGTCGAAGCGCGTGGAGAAATAAATCTGCGGCACCATGTAATCGACCCAGTCTTCTTTGGCCCATTTGCGAATGTCGGCGTAGAGATCGTAATAAGCCTGGCCACCAAAGGTGACTGAGCCTTCGGGGTCGTTTTTCTGGTTTTTCCAGATACCAAACGGGCTAACGCCAAACTTCACCCAGGGCTTTGCGGTATGAATGGAATCGCTGATTTGGCGGATGAGTTTGTCGATGTTTTGTCGCCGCCAGTCGTCTTTCTTTAGCCCGTCGGCATTGTAGAGCTGGAACGTGGTTTCGTCAGCGAAACTCTGCCCGGATGCCGCGAAGGGGTAGAAATAATCGTCGAAATGGATACCATCGACATCATAATTCCGCACGATGTTGGCCACTGTGCCTGCCACGTAGGCCCGCACGTCGGGCAGGCCGAGGTTGAAGAGTTTGCGACCACCGTACTCGACCATCCAGTTGGGCCGTTGAAATGAAATATTGGTGGGGGCTACGCTGGCATTTTTGCTGAACGTAGCCCGGTCGAGGTTCAGCCACGCGTGAAACTCCAGATTGCGGGCGCGCGACTCCCGAATCATGAACTCCATAGGGTCATAAAACGGGTCGGGGGCCAGGCCCTGCTGCCCTGTCAGCCACTCCGACCACGGCTCCGAACTTTTAGCGTAGAAAGCGTCGGCGGCGGCCCGAATCTGCACCACCACGGCGTTGAGGCCCGTTTTTTGGCTCATATCGAGCAGTTCGATAAACTCGCGCTGCTGGTCGGCTACGGGCAGTCCCTTTTTGCTGGGCCAGTCAATATTATCGACGGTGGCGATCCAGACGGCCCGAAATTCGCGCTTGGGCGAGGTTGCCAAACCGCCATCCACGGGCGGCTCAAGCAGGAGGGTATCGGGTGCTGGTTTGGGGGTAAGTTTTGGCGGCGTGGGCATCGCGGCGGCCACCGTATATTGGGCCGGGGGCGTGGGTGTGGGCGTGCTGAATACGACCCGCGCCGAGTCGCCCTGCTGGGGGTTTCGGTGGCAGCGGGTTAGCCCCGAAGCAAGCAGCGACAAAATGCCAAGAGTAATGATAGGGCGCATAAAAGAGGTAGGCAAGGCGGTGAATGACGGGCAAAGATAGGACAGTCTACTGGCTTTGGGGTTTAATCGGGCCTGTAGCAAACCGGTTTAGCCAACTGTTGAGACGGTTTGCCGACTCGTTGAAACCGCGTGTTTCAGGCCTGCGTTGGCCAGTTTACAGGTTGAATTATATTTATGGCACGTTGTTCATTGTACATACCCCCGGTATATTCCCCACTAAAACCATGACCGAACTAGCCGCTCAATTGCTCGAATCATCACAGGCACCGAAAATTATTCAGCAGGTGCAGGCGATTTTGAACGAAGAACAAAACCGCCGCCGTGCTTTTTATGAATGGATGGATGAGGATATGAAAACCGAATTTATCAACGGCGAAATCGTGGTGCATTCTCCGGCTCTTCATCGCCATAATGCAGCAGTCATGGCCTTAGGCACCTTGCTCGACCTATTTGTTTCACAGCAACAGGTGGGCATTGTGGTAGTCGAAAAGTCGTTGGTCGAGTTAACGCGTAACAGCTACGAGCCAGACCTTTGTTATTTTGGCCCGGAAAAAGCGGCCACTCTTGCGCCTGAATTGCTGTATTATCCTGCTCCTGATTTAGTGTTCGAAGTGCTGTCAGAAAGTACTAAAAAGAATGACCGGGAGGTGAAGTTTGAGGATTATGCCGCGCACGGTGTAACGGAATATTGGATTATCGACCCCAAGCGACAAACCATCGAAACGTTCACTATTGATGCTGATACTGAGGCATATGCGGAAACAGGATTGTTCAAAATTGGTCAGTCGGTGAGTAGCGCTGTTTTACCCAACTTTACCATTCCAGTGAAGGCTATTTTTGACAGTGCTGCAAAAGCCGAGGCCATCCGGTCATTATTGAGTTAATGACAAGATCGCCCCGCCATTCTACATTATTCATTTTACATTATTTATTGCCTTTGAGCTATGACAATGCCCCTCACGATTGAAGAAGAAGTTCGTCAGATTGGCTACGTGAGCCGGTCGGCACCAAAAGATAAAGCCGAATTAATCGCCGGGATTCGCCGCATGAAGGCGGCCAAAAACGCCGTTATTCTGGCCCACTATTACGTAGACGAAGACATTCAGGACCTCGCCGATTTTGTGGGCGACAGCCTTGGTCTGAGCCAGCAGGCCGCCACCACCGAGGCCGATATGATCGTGTTTTGTGGGGTGCATTTCATGGGCGAAACCGCTAAAATTCTCTCGCCGCACAAGAAAGTCGTGATCCCAGACATGAACGCGGGCTGCTCCCTCGCCGACTCGGCCCCCGCCGATAAGTTCGCCGAATTCAAGGCGCAGTATCCCGACCATATCGTGCTCTCGTACATCAACTGTTCCGCCGAAATCAAGGCCCTGTCTGATATCATCGTGACCTCGTCGAACGCGTTGAAAATTGTGCAGAGCCTGCCCGCCGACCAGAAGATTATTTTTGCCCCTGATGCTAATCTGGGCCGTTTTGTGGCAAAAAAGACGGGCCGCGACATGGTGCTGTGGGACGGTGCCTGCATTGTCCACATCGACATTTCGCTGGAAAAGCTGACCGCGTTAAGGACCAAATACCCCAACGCCAAGTTCATTGCCCACCCCGAATGTCAGGAGCATATCCTGATCCACGCCGACTTTGTGGGGTCAACCACGGCCCTATTGAATTACGTGGTGGAGCAACCCGAAACGGAGTTCATTGTAGGTACCGAGGCGGGCATTTTGCACAAGATGCGGCAGGCCGTTCCGAACAAGAAAATAATTCCGGCCCCCGCCAACGAAAACAACACCTGCGCCTGCTCGGAGTGCCCGTATATGAAGATGAACACGCTCGAAAAGCTGTTCAACACCCTCTATTACGAACTCCCCGAAATTCACGTCCCCGAGGCTATCCGCGTGAAAGCCGAAGCATCGGTATTGCGGATGCTGGAAATGAGTAAGTAAACCTATAATGTTTTAAAAACCTTATAGGTTTGGTAAAGCCGAACCAACTAATGCAACAGATCACATTTCAACCGCAGACTCCTGATGAGTTAAAATTCCTGAAGCAGATCGCCAAGATGACCAAGATCAAAGCGACACTTGAGAAAGAAACGCCTAAGCAAAGAAAGCAGCGTGAATTTCTGGATAGTTTCGAGCGTCGCGCCGCTGATATCAACGCGCATTTACGCGGCGATATCAAACTTCAATCCGCAGATGACTTCCTAAATGAGCTTTAGGATAACCATCATTCCAGATGCTCAGAGGGATGTAAAACAACTGGTTAAAAAACATAGGTCATTCAAAAATGATCTGGCTGGATTAGTTGCTTCGTTAAAAGTAGACCCTCAATAAGGTGAACCATTGGGAAAAGACTGCTTCAAGCTAAGGGTGGCAATCAGTAATAAACAGAAAGGTAAAAGTGGAGGCGCACGAGTGATTACGTGTGTAAAAATTGTTGCCGAAGAAGTGTTTCTGATAGCTATATACGACAAAAGCGAGTTCGACTCATTGCCCAATAAAGTGCTCGAAAAACGACTTACAAACGTCGATCTGTAGAAACCTTAACACATGCCCCATCAATTCGATTACCTCATTATCGGCTCCGGCATTGCGGGGCTGAGCTACGCCACCAAACTCGCCCGGTATTACGACGAGCAGAAAACAACCGTCCGCATCGGCGTGATTACGAAGGTGCAGGCCGACGAAACCAACACCAAATATGCCCAGGGTGGCATTGCGGGCGTGTGGTCGCCGGACGACACGTTCGAGAAACACATCGACGACACCATGGTGGCCGGCGATTTCCTGAGCGACCGCCACGTGGTGGAGATCGTGGTGCGCGAGGCCCCTGAACGCATCCAGGAACTGATCGACTATGGCACCCGCTTCGACAAGGAACACGACGGGCAGGACTATGATCTGGCCAAAGAAGGCGGCCACTCCGACAAACGGATTCTGCACTTCAAAGACATCACGGGGGCCGAAATTGAGCGGGCCTTGCTGGCGAAAGTAGCACAGTACCCCAGCATCGAAATCTTCACGCACTACTTCGCCGTGGATTTGCTTACGCGTCACCACCTCGGCGAAACCGTACACCGCTACGACACCACCAACGAGTGCTTCGGCGCCTTCGTTTTGGATACGAATACGGGTAAGGTAGACCGGTTTTTGGCCCGCACCACGATGGTAGCGACGGGAGGCATTGGGCAGATTTACCAAAACACGACCAACCCCATTATCGCCACCGGCGACGGTATTGCGATGGTATACCGGTCGAAGGGAATTTGCAAGGATATGGAGTTTATCCAGTTTCACCCCACGGCCCTGTATGAACCTGGCAAAAAGCCCAATTTCCTGATTTCTGAGGCTGTACGGGGCTTTGGCGGCATCCTGAAGAACATAAAGGGCGAGACCTTTATGGAAAACTATGACCCCCGCCTGTCCCTCGCCCCGCGCGACGTGGTGGCCCGTGCCATTGACTCGGAGATGAAAAAGTCGGGTTCGCAGCACGTCTATATCGACGCCACGCACCTCGACTATGATAAATTCGTGGAGCATTTTCCGAACATCACGGCCTACTGCAAAGACCGGCTGGGCATCGACATTCGGAAAGATTTCATTCCTGTGGTGCCCGCGCAGCATTACCTCTGCGGCGGGGTGCGCGTAGACGATTTTGGCCGGACGAATATCCGTCACCTCTATGCCGTGGGCGAGTGTTCCTGTACGGGCCTCCACGGCGCTAATCGACTGGCTTCCAACTCGTTACTTGAAGCCATCGTGTTTGGTCACCGGGCGTATGAAGCCTCCATTGCCGAGTATGACCAGACGAGTATCCGCGACGATATTCCGGCCTGGAACGACAGTGGCACTACCCACCCTGAAGAGCTGGTGCTGGTGACGGAAATCAAGCGCGAACTGGAGGCGATCATGTCCAACTACGTGGGCATCGTCCGCTCGAACCGGCGTCTGAAACGGGCGATGGACCGGCTCGAACTGCTGCACATCGAGCACGAAGAACTCTATCGGCAGTCGAAGGTATCGGTGCCCATTTCTGAGCTTCGCAACATGATCGAGGTGGCCTACCTGACCATCAAAGCCGCGATGGCCCGCCGCGACAACCGGGGGCTGCATTATAATATTGACAACATAAAATGAACCCCAAAATTGGCATCCTCGGCGGGGGACAGCTGGGCCTCATGCTCATCCAGGCGGGCATCGACTGGAACCTCGTGATCCACTGCCTCGACCCCGACCCTCAGGCTTCCTGCAAAGATCTTTGCACCCAGTTTAGCGTCGGTTCGCTCACCGATTATGACACCGTTTACCAGTTCGGGCAGGGGGTCGACGTGCTTACGATTGAGATTGAAAAAGTCAACGTCGATGCGCTGGAGGCTCTGGAGCGGGAAGGCAAACGTGTGTATCCGCAACCGCACGTGATTCGACAAATACAGGATAAACGCATCCAGAAGGCTTTTTTCCGCGAAAATAACCTGCCCACGGCTGATTTTGTCCTGACCGATGATCTCGCTCATACTGCCAAACTGGTTGAAGAGCAACCCAATCTGTTGCCTGCTTTCCATAAACTGGGCCGCGATGGCTACGACGGTCGTGGGGTGCAGCGAATCGCTACCGCTGCCGATGCCGACAAAGCCTTCGACGCGCCCGGTGTGCTGGAAAAAGCCGTCGATTTCGACAAAGAACTGGCCGTGATTGTGGCCCGGAATGAGCGCGGCGAGGTGCAGACTTTCCCCACGGTGGAGATGGTTTTCCACCCTGAACTAAACCTTGTCGATTACCTTTTTGCCCCCGCCGATATCACGCCCGCCGTGAACGAGCAGGCGCAAACGCTGGCCCGCAAAACCGCTGAGGCCTTTGGCATTGTGGGCCTGCTGGCGGTGGAATTGTTTCTGGACAAAAGCGGGCCGGGCGGCGCTCCGCAGGTACTCATCAACGAAGTGGCTCCGCGCCCGCACAACAGCGGCCACCACACGATCCGGGCCAACCGCACGTCGCAGTTTGAGCAGCACTGGCGGGCCATCCTGAACCTACCCCTCGGCGACACCACCGCCCACGGCCCCGCCGCCATGATCAACCTGCTGGGGGCACCCGGCCACACCGGACCGGCAGTGTATGAAGGGCTGGAAACGTTGTTGGCCATGCCCGGCGTATCGCCTTTCTTTTATGGCAAAGCCCAAACCCGCCCCGGTCGCAAAATGGGCCACGTCACCGTGCTGGATGATTCACTGGATGGGTTGCGCGCGAAGGCGGAGGTGGTGAAACGGTCGATACGGGTGGTGGCGAAATAGGGTTTACGCTGGAATCTCCACCACAAACTCGGTACATTCGCCTGCTTCGGCTTTTACGGAAAGTGTGCCGCCGTGGCCTTTGGTGATGATGTCGTAGCTCAGGCTAAGACCCAGCCCCGTGCCGCTGCCCGATGGTTTTGTAGTGAAAAAGGGCTGGTAAATTTTGTTCAATAGCTCCGTCGGGATGCCCGTGCCGTTGTCTTTTACCGTCAAAACCACTCCGCCATTTTTTAGCTGCGTCGTGACCCAAATATGGGGATGATAGTCTGTCAGGCCACTTTTTGCTTTTTCAAGCACCGCATAAAATGCATTGTTGTAGAGGTTTAATAGTACCCGCGATATCTCCTGCGGCATCAGTTTAACCTGGCCCATGTGTGGGTCGAAATGGGTAGTCAACATAATCTCGACGGTGTCATTTTTGGCGTGGAAACCGTGGTACGCCAGCCGGAGGTATTCGTCGGCGAGGGCGTTGAGGTTGGTCGATTCGCGGTGACCGGTGCTGCTTTGGGCGTGTTGTAACATACTGCGTACGATACCATCAGCGCGTTTTCCGTGGAAGGTAATCTTCTGAAGATTGGGCGTCAGGGCATCGGCAATGTCGAGGGCGTCGGCCTTATGGTCGGCCAGGAGTTCATCTTTCAGTTCGGCCACCATATCCACACATAGCTCGGCAAAGTTGTTGACAAAGTTGAGCGGGTTCTGAATTTCGTGGGCAATACCCGCCATTAGCTCACCAAACGAGGCCATTTTTTCGCGCTGCACCAGTTGGTCCTGCGTGGTGCGGAGTTGGGCCAACGTGATTTGCAACCCTTCTTTTTGCTCGTTCAGTTCTACCGTGCGTAGCGTTACTTTCTCTTCCAGCATCACGTTTTGGTTCTCTACCAGCCTCTTGTTGGTTTCTGCCAGCCGCAACTGTTCGCGCACGGCCTCTTCCTGTTGCTGTTTCAGCAGATTCACTTTGTAGGTCAGGGCCAGCGTGAAGAGGATGATTTCAATACCCGACCCAATGTGGATGCTGTTGTAGGTCCAGAACGAATGGGGCAGTTTTCCGAAGGCATAGAGCAGGAAAAGGAAGATCGACATGAAGAAAACCAGGTTGCCAATCACATAAAACAAGGCTGGTCTAAAGCCGTGACGATAAGTGACGATGCCCGCCCAAACGCTGAAAATGCCCTCGACCAGCGCCACCACCGGTACAAAATCAACCTGCACGCCTGACTTCGCAAAGGCACTCATAGTCAGTACATTAACCAGAATACCGATGGTATATAGCCCCAAGATGCCGAGGCCAATTTTGTAAAATAAAGGGGCTTGCTGCCGGAGCCGCAGGAAGGCCAGGGTAAAGAGAACGTGCGTCAGGCCTGTGATGCCCGCCAGCACCGTGGCGTAGCGTTCGATGGCCGGGTTGGCGGGCCACAGAAACTCGTTGGTATGACCCCGAAAAAGGGCCATTTGCAAGCCTACGATCAGCACCCAGATGGCATACCGGAACGTGTCGGTTTCGCGCAATCGAATGAACAGCAACAGACTGTACACCACAATCATGAGGATGAATCCGTAATACAGGCCGTAGAACAAATCCGACAGGTGTAGGGCCTCGAACAGGTTGGCCGTCGACCGGCAGTAGATGGGCCATGCTGTGGTGTAAATGCCCGCTACATACACGTAGACCAGATGGGTTTGGCCCTGTCCAATTGCCAGCGGACATACTTGATTGCTTTTCAGAAACGGATATACCCGTTCGGGCCGGAGCATACCAAGTTGACTAGCATTAACTAGCTGATTATCAGAAATTTCATAGACTGAAATGTGTTCCGTACCCGTGTACAAAAAATGCATAAAGAGACGCTCTGCCGTCTCGTTGGTGATCGTCAGCCGAAGCCAGTACCCATAACGCCGGTCATAAGGCTTAATGAGCTGGTTCTGCGCGGGTACAAACCGGTACGTATCGGGCCGTTTCAGCAGTTGGTCGATAGATACTTTTCCGGCTGGCACTTCCAGTAACTCGCTGGCTAAGAACAGGTTGTCAGCTCGTGTGGGGTCGCTTATCCGGATTGGGCTGGCGAAGGCTGGTAGGGTAGTCAGTAGGAAAATTAGGATGGTTAAATGTTTCATGGGTGTCATTAGGCATTATATCTCCTATACTACCACCGGTAGCATCGCTGTGCGGAGCATGACGTCGACTTTGTTGGCAACGGTGCCGAACTCGCTTTTGGCAATCAGTTCAAGCGGGATGCGGAGCAGGGCGGGCGGCTGGGTAATTTTCTGGCCCAATGTAGTCGATTCAAGTTCCAGATTATCAATAAGTTGCTTTTTTTCGAGGTCCGTTTTGGCCCGAAGTAGTTCTGCGGCCTTTTCCCACGACACGGCCCGGTTTTGCTGCATGGTGGCGCGTTCCTGTGCTTTTAATTCGTCGGCGAAATGCTCGACGGCAAGGCCAAACGGTCGGAAAATGTTGCCGATGTTGTCGTTCATCTGGTCGAACATACCGTCGAAGAGGTCGTTCATTTTGTCGAAATCAGCAGCGAAGGCGGCGAGGTCTTTCCCAGCGAAAACGTCTGACATGGCAATGGGCAAATCGAACGCAATGTGGGCGTTGGCAGCGGCAAAAATGTGCTGATTGGTGGTGAGCGTTGTCTGCGCCGCATCGACCGTAACCTGCCAGGGACCGGGGGCTTTTTCGCCGTCGAAAAAGTGGTTCATGGCCGTGAAATACCGGTTGCCAAACGCCACGTCGAGTTGCTCCATTTCTGCCGGATTGGCGAATATTCCCAGCCGTAAGCCCTCGGCCACGCGCTGCGTAACCAGCTTGTACACAGCGCAGAAATACCCCATCGGGTTGTTCTGCGACCGGAATTGCCGGGCCACTTTGTCGAGGTAAAAAATTACCTCGTCGATGTGTTCCAGGGGCGGCACCCGGAAGTCGGGCATGTTGGCTTCCCAACTGTCGGTGAGGGCCGAGGGCAGGTAAAACTGTTCGTTTTTGGCGGCGTTGGTGAAGCGCAGAATCTGCCCGATCAGCTCGCTACTGAACGCCCGACCCATCGCCGCCATCAGCAAATTAGTGTCATCCAGCCCGCGCACGCTTTTATCAAACCAACCCACTGCCTTCATAATGAGCGAGTTATCGGCATCGGCGGCGGGTATTTCCAGCATATTGGCGTAGTGATTGCCCACGAAAAAGCGTACGAAATAAGGCGTCAACTGCTTCAGCGGTCCAATAATCAACTTGCTGTTCATCAGCTCGATACAGGCCTGCGTCAGCTCCGTGCCTTCTATGGATGGGCCCGCCTGATGCGCCAGAATGGCGGCCATCAGGGCGCGGCATTCGTCCTCATCGTCGGTCAACAAATCATCGTCGATACCCATCATATGACCCACCACGCGCCAGAGGTGCAGGTAGGCGGCGCGTTGTTCGGGCGTGAGTGTGATGCCCAGTTGGGTCAGTCCGTCCAGAATAACTACGCCAAACGAGAGCAGCGTACCCACCAGATCTTCCTGGTTAATGGGTACGCCAAAGGTGGTCGCGTCCCAGTTGTGTTCCTGCGCAAAATGCCGGATGGTGGCGTGCATGAGACGCACTTTTTGGGTGCCCATCACGGCGGTTCCGTCCTGCTCGAAGTTGTTCACGGTCATCATATCGACCACAAACTGCGCCGTTTCCATAAGCCGCCGACTAAACGCATCAAGGCTCCCGTCATGCACCCGCAAACGACCGGTTCGGTAAAGGACTTTGGCCCCGCGCCAGCAGGTGTAGCAGGTGGGCAGCGACTTGCAGAGCAGGATCAGCAAAATCTTCGGGCCGTGCTGCGTGAATACGTCGGCGGCGGTCATGAGCTTGAACGGCTCGGCGTAGTCGGGCAGGTGCCGCGTTTGCACGAAATAGCCTTCCACCACCTGCTTCACCTTATCGGGCAACACATCAAACGCGGGGTTCGGAAATTGCCGGTTCCGCACCAGCATCTGGAAGATCAGATCGACTTCCCCCTTCTGATTATCAGCCAGTAAAGTCGTAATGACATCATCGGCCAGGGGGTCGCCCATGCCGCGTTTGGTCTGCAAAAAGGCTTCTGGCCAGCGGGTTGCTGGCGTAGTCTGGTCCGTATTTACGGGTGTTGATTCACGGTCCGGGGAAAGCTGTTCCGACACCACGCGAACCGATTCCGGGGCCGAAATTGTAGGCTTTCCCATCGGCGCTTCGGGTGTTTTTTTACCCGAAATGACCTCGATAAACTTCGTGGAAAGGCTCAGGAAGCCCTTGTCGTTGGGGTGAATTTCATCGTACCAATAATCGGCCAGCCGGGACGTCCGTTGCACCGTGCCGCGCAGGTCGAGGTAGGTGACGTTGGCGTATTCGGCGGCCACTTTTTTCAGCGCGTCGTTGAACGAGTCGATGATAAAATGGGCAATGCTTTCGCGGTCGGCTTCGACCCTAATGCCCCGGTCGTTGAGCACGTCGCCCATCCAGCTGCTCGACCCTGATAATGACTTGTCGTCCCCTTTTGGAATAACGTAATCATAGCCATGCACGATGATTTTCACGTTGGGATGGCCCATGTTCACCAGCCGCAAAATGCGCCTATATCGCTCACAGACAGCCGTTAACGTGGCGGCAAAGGCTTCCGTAAAATACCGCGAGGGGCCGGTTTGGGTGATATCAGGCGTGGTGCTAATCAGGCCAGCGAAGGCTTCTCCGAGCAGGTCGTTACCGCCACCGCTGAGCAGAAAATAGGCCGGTTTCACCTGGGCGATGGATTCCAGAAACTCACTGTTTTTCAGGTAATCTTCGAGCGTAGCCCCCGCCGCCGCCACGCTGTAGACGTTGTAGACGCCGCCGAGATAGTCGAGAATATCGCGAAGCATAAACGGGTACTGGAACCACGAATCACCCTCCGCCACAATCCGCATCCGGTCGGGATAACGAATCAGGCTTTGCTCATATTGGCGGTTCCGAACCCGCTTGGCCACCCCGTTTGCTACGGCCAGGGTCAGGTCGGTCCACAGCCCGCGCTGCCCGGCATCTGGTTCAATAACCCGGATGCCTTCGCGCAGTTTCAGACCCGGCTCCATCGGCTTCGACAGATCGGGTTCGTAGTACAGGCCGAGGGCGAAATCGGCCATGATGTCTTCGTGTTGCGCGTCGGCGGGTGGGGCCAGCATTTGGCTCAGTTCGTCGGCCCGGACGGTGTTGTAGAGCGGGTTCACCAGTTGCAGCGTCAGGGTCTGCGTACTCCAGTCGGGCAGTGGTTCGGCTTCGTCGGCAAACAGGTCGAACCCGCCGCGCCCATCGGTGGGCCGAAGGGTCTTGGCCAGCACCGGCGGCGAGGGTAATGCACTCAGGTTCAGTAACGCCAGCGTGGTTTCCGACAGCGGGTCGGTTGTGACCAGCAGCTTGATATGTTCAGTGGCGTTGGGCCAGTTGTATTGCCGAACCACGTCCTCCAGCCTCAGGATAATCGTGCTTTGGCGGCCCGTGGGGGCTTTTTTGCTGGCCGGACCCAGAGTCATGCTCTGCCCCGCCTCCAGGCGACAGTTGGTGGGCAAAAAGTCGGGAAAGGCCATAAAATCCCGCGACAGATACAGGGCCGTGCAGTACACGGGCTGGTCGGTGGGGTTGGTTAGTTTAATGGCCAGCGTGATACTCCATTTGCCGTCCTGCTCCGAAAAAGCTACCGGAATGGGGGCCGTGTGCGGGTCTGTAATGGCCATCGGCGCAACATTGGCCAGGGTCAATTCAACGTCCAAAACGGGTTGGCTGGCAGCGGGGTTACGCAGGTTTTTGAGGTACTGCCACTGACTCAGATGGTGCAGGTAGTCGGCCAGCGTTGCAATCGCCTGTGGATCGTCAGCGCGGAAGGGGCGGATGAGGGGGCGATTCGCGTCCTGCGGGTCCGGCGTTCCGGGTTTGGTGATGTAAAAGAGGCCATTACGAACGTGGAGGGTATAATCTGCGCGGGTTTCGTCGTCTTCGGGAATGAACACTGTTTCCAGTTGACTAGCCTTTCCGTCCAGACCTGGGCGCGCAATAAGCCGTTGCAACAGGTCGGTTTGGTCGGCAGAGGGGCCGCCGTGGTTAACCAGATGCAGCTGGACGGGCTGGCTCATCAGGCCCACCACGGTGGTTTGGTACACCGCCGTTTGGTCCAGCTTTGCCGCCACGTCATCTGCTACGGTCAGCACGGTGTAGTCGGCACCAACCTGCTTAACGCTCGCCGGATAAGCCGTTTTTGTCACGGTATCGTGCAGTAAAATCGGCCCGTCGGTGGGGCGGGAGGCCATGCCGTGAATAGCCCCCACGTCGAGCAGCCAACCTTTTTGGGCGTTGAACGTGGCCGACACAGCCAGCGCATTTTGGTTGATGGGCCTATTCAGGAAGCCGCGTTCCAGCACCGTATCATCTTGATCATCAGGCACATACACGCGGGGGCGTTGTTCATAGCCAAAGCGCATGTACTGCCGCATCCGGCTGTGCAAATCGCGGTACGACACCTGCCCGTGGGCGGCGTTGAGCACGGCGAGCAGGTTCTTGGTGAAAATGCCTTCCCCATTAAATTCCTCCGCCAGCTCTTCCGATTCGCAGGCAGCAAACTGAATATGATTCCCCTGTGGCATCACCACGTCCAGTCCCTTCGCCTGAATCTCGGCGGCGGGCAGCGTGTCGTGGAAAAAGAAGCCCTCGTAAGGCCGCTTGGGAGCGGGTTCAGCTAGTCGGCGCTCGCGTACGTCTTGACTGGGCAGGGCCAACGCCAGCAAGTCAACGGCGCGGGTGTTGTCGCCAGCGTGGCAGCAGTCGGCCATCACCACTACATGGGCACCAGTGGCACTGATGGGGGCAAGCAGGCAACGGAGTTCTTTGTCGGCCAGCAGAAATTCCCAGGGGTTGGTGGTACCCCCATCGTGACAGACCAGGCATTCCAATTGCCCGTCGGCTTCGTCGACCCAGACGCTGGTGTCGGCGGCTTCCTGCGCTCCGTGGCCGGAGAAATAAAACAGCACGGTATCGGCGGGGCCAGCCTGCGATAAATGAGTCTGAAAACCGTCGATAACGGCCTTTTTGTTCGCCTGCTGGTCCGTTAACGCCAATAATTTCAGGTCAAAACTGGTCTGGCTTTGCAGATATTTCGTCAGCATCTGCACGTCGCTGACGGGCCCCCGCAATTGGCGTACCCGTTCGTAGGCACCCACGCCCACGAGGAAGGCGTAGAGTTTGGGGGTTGTTTCTGTTGAGGTGTTCATCGTGTAGAATAGAGAGATTAATGTAGTGAAAATCAGTGGGTGGAGACGGTTTATTTTTTGGGTGGGTGATGGCTGTTTAGCGGGCGGCCCCGTCCGCTAAACAGTCCTACAAAAACCCATACACGCTTCGCAAGCCCGCCGCCAATGATGCCACCGGGGCCTGTTTCAGCCAGCGCAGTACCTCGCCCGGCGACCTGACCAGACGGGCACCCGCAGTGGAAACCACCCAGACGTTACCATTAGGACGTACGGCAATATCCAGCACCGCCCCAAACGGTACCTGCACCAGCGTTTTGGTTGTGGCCAGGTCGAGCAGTTCCACGGTTTGCTGACTGTCGTCTTTTTTGCGCACCCACCAGGCCAGGTTACCCGAAAAACGTGGCGGCAGAGTCAACGTGCCAAACCCCAGCGACGTAGTTCGTGTGCCCGCCGACCCGTACCGGAGCAGGTACGTTTGTTGCTGATTATCAGAATAGATCAGGCCCGCCTCCCATCCGTTGGCCGGCGACGAAACAATGTGAGCGGCGGTGTAGGCTCTTGTGTTCAGGTTCACCACGGGCCGGAGGGTATTGCCATCGGCGCGAAACAGCGTAGTCATCCCCTCCATGTCATAGCTAGGGACGGTAGTTAAGAGCAGGTAATTGCCCGCTGGCGAAAAAAGCGATTGCTGCCGACTACCCTGCCAGGCCGTGTTCAGGGCCGTATTCCGGCCATCGTAGCGCGGCGACAGCCAGTTCAGCCGGTTCCAGACCGAATGGCCTTGCGGGGTTTCGGTACGTCGCCAGAGCCGGAGTGTATCCATAGACAGGGGGGGTATAAAATCGGATGAGTCCCCTTCCAGGCTTTTGAACACCGATTTCGGCACGGGTGCTTCCAGCGTAAGCCAGTATTGCCCATTGGCCGACACGTCGATGGGCCACCCCGATTTTGCACCGAGTGTGTAGGATTGCCCCTTGGGGGTTAGCTCGTAGCACCGCAGGGCTTCGCATTCGCGGGCCATCAGAAACCGGCTATCGGGCGAAAACAGGGCTGCCGGGCGGGGGTGCCAACGCCGAAAAATAGACCCCCCATTTGTGTCGATGATGTACCGGTCAATGGCGTTTTGCGGACGGCCCGTTAATGCTGTGCCAGCCAGTGTCCAGAGCGTATCGTGGCCACCCACGGTTTGTGCCTGTACCCATCGTCGCCCATCGGGCGAGAAAAGGCCCGTCTGGAAAGTCGGTATATCGATACAACCCTCTGACATATGTAATACGAGTTGCTTTGGCTGGTAGCGATGCACCACGTCAATCCGATCTGATTGCACCCGAAACAGGGCCGTTTCGCCCTGATTCCCCCCCGACGATTCCATCAAATACTGCCCGTCGGGCGAAAAGGCAAAATAGCCTGCTTCACCAAATACGGTCGACGTGGCTACGGGTAGCAAACCCCGGTCGGTGGTGCGCCAAATAGTACTCGCCACGGCGGCTGGGTCGGCACCAATGGGCTTCTGGGTAAGCAGCATGTGCCCCTGTGGCGAAAAAAGGGCTTCCGTGGCTGATGTCAACTGGTCTGAAAGCAGGGGTATTTGCCCCGCAACAGGCCAGGCCATAGCGGGTTGAGGGCCGCTACCCTCAGTAATCAACAGCCGTTCATCGGGCGAAAAAACGGTACTGCCCGCCTTGAGCCGCGTACTGAACCCATACACTGGCAGCAACCCGTGCGGACCAATTCGCCACAGACTGTCGGCCTCCTGCGTGGCACTGCTGTAGGTAATCAGGTAGCTGCTTTTAGGCGAAAACCAGGCCGATGCCACCGGCCAGCCCCCCTCGTCGAACACTTTGGGTTGCCGTAGTGGTCTGGCAAAGCGATGCACCAGCATAACGGTATCTGGTTCGATGCGCCACAGACAGTCAGCGTTGGTGTGGTGGGCCAGCAGGTAACGCCCGTCGGGCGAAAAAACGTCATCGGCAACCGCCGTTTTCCCCTCAAACTCGTGGATCAGCCGTTGCTGCTTTCCCGCCAGTTGCCACAACCGGGCTACCGCCCGCTCATCGGTGCCTTCTTCCAGGGTCAGTAGGTGATTAGTAGGTGAAAAACGCGCCATGCTCAGGTACGTTCGCGCCAGGGTATCGGCGGGCTTTCGGGCGGCATTCCATTTTCGTTCCACCGTGTGCCAACCGCTACCATCCGTATATAGTATGTTTCCCCCTGCCTGGTAGCTAACACGGGCAAACAGGTAGTGGCCATCGGCTGAAAAAGGTGTCCACAACCGGCGGGGCATCCGGGCCTCAGCCCCCAGCCCTTGTATGGGCCGCTGCACCGTGTCGCCCGGTGTCGGCATGGTATACAACGTCATTGTCAAAGCCAAAAAACCATTTTCGGGGGCACCCACAACCCTACTGGAATCGACCAGCAACAGGTGGCGATCATCAGCCGGAAAATACCCGGTAAAGTTGCCATATTGGGTCCAGCTACGGCTGCTGAATGGCTTTATGACCAGCACCTGATGGGGCGACAAGGCCAGCAAACCCGTTGGCGAGATCAGGTAACGGCCTCCGGACGAAAATAGACATTCGTGCATCAGCTTGTCGGGTAATTTCACCAGTCCCACGGTTGGGTCAGCCGATTGCAGGTCGTGGAGGTAGGCACCCCGGTTATAGCGGTTCACCAGCATCCAGGCCCCGTAGGCTGGGTTGGGCGAAAACCGGACACTCCTTACGCCTGCGCCAAAAGAACGGGGCAGGTCTGTTTTGGGGCCGTGAAGAGCCAGCAAACTCCCCCGCCAGTCGTCGCGGGTGGCCACGAACAGATAGCGTTCGTCGGGCGAAAACACGTGTAACCTGGGTCTGTCCTGGAAGGTGTGTATCAGCGTTAGCGAGTCGCCCCGGCGGTGGTAGAGGCGGCTTTTGTCGCTGTAGGCCAGCAGGTACGTACAGTTCGGCGACGCCCGAATGCTGTCGGCGCGGAGGGTGTAGTACCAGTTATGGGGCTGATTGGCCACCTCGCCAATGATGGGTAACAGCGACGTGCTATCCGGGAATTTCTGGTGGGCATACTCCAGCAACCGCAGGCTCTGCGTGGGATCGGTGGTCGCCTGCGCACGGGCTTCGGCCACCAACGCCCGAAACTGGATGCTGTTGATATTACGCTTCTTGGCCAGTTCCATCTTCGCCGCCATGTCGGGAGCGCCCAGGCTCCGCGCCAGTTGAAACGCCGTGTACGCCTCGGCATGTTGCCCCGCCGCCATCTGCCCTACTCCCTTTGCCACCCAAAACCCCGCGTTCTCCCGGTTGCCCGCCTGTTGAGCATAGGGGAAAAAGGGAATCAGGAGAAGGGGAAAAAGGAGCAGGCGTTTCATGGTAGTGGGTTGTGTTCTTATAGTGTTGATTAGAGTAGCTTCGCGCTCGGCCCCTTCGACTCCGCTCAGGGTGACAGGAAATTAGAGTCATCTCCTTGAGTTAAATCAACGTCGTTGTCACCCTGAGCCTGTCGAAGGGCAACCCGCGCGAAGCCACATGTGTAAGTAAAACAGAAGACAGCAAACAGGAGACTCCCCCTCACCGATCATAAATTGAAGCCCCGGCAAACGATTCCGCCCGCCGAACGCGGATCGTTTTTTGGTAAGCCTCCAATGCATTGCCGTAACTCAAATATTGCCTGGCCAGGTCGGGTTGGCCATTTAGTTGGTAGCCTTCTTGTACCTCGCGGCAGGTGGCCAGCAGGTTTTCGCGCAAGACGGTCGTGACCTGATAGCCCAACTGCGCCCGTTTTCGGAGCCGCCCAATGGTGCCCAAA
>JBBRMP010000018.1:0-43765 GCA_038230755.1 Cytophagales bacterium
GGCTACGGCATCCCTGTCGGCCACGCCAAGTGCAATTTTGGCGGGTGAAACGGCCAAACTGTCGGTAGCCCTGAGTGGCAGCGGCCCCTGGATATTTTCATACCGCGACAGCACCGACGTATTGGGTGCCGTGCAGACCATTACGACCAGTATCAGTCCCTATGTGGTTACTATAAACCCCTTAAAAACAGCGACTTATCGACTAATTAGCCTCAGCAATGCTTGTGGAGCCAGTAGTGGTTTATTGGCCCGGACGGTGATTACTGTAAACCCGATACTGGCCACAGAACCGCTGGTGAGTGGGGTGTCTGTGTTTCCTGTGCCGGCCACTGCCAGCCTCACCGTCCGCATTGATCCCGCGTTGCTTACCGCGCCCGCCACCCTCGAACTGGTTAATTTGGCCGGGGTGACTACATTCCGCCAGATGACCAATCAACCCAACACGAGTATACCCCTCGACGGGCAGGTTTCGGGGCTGTTTCTGCTTCGCGTAAGGGCCGGCGGCCAAACGCAAACGTACCGGGTGATGAAATTATAGCCGCCCAAACGGTGTGATGGAATAGCTATTGCTCTACCAATTTAGAGGTTAGATAATTCTGGGGGCTCAATTTGGGTTTCAAGTTGGCCTCAACAGAGTGAGCAATCCTGGTAGAGAGCTAACTGCCCGCGCTTACGCAGATTATAAAGACACTCAAAGAAGCCCAAGTAATAAGGCAAGCATTCTTGAGATAGCCCCCGATGCCCCCGTAACCAAGGGCGTAACAGGCTCCAAAAACACGCTATCGTATTGACATGGACCGCACCGGCGGCCCGGTTGTAAGCCGACCAATCGTCGCATGAAACGTAGCGTGATTTCTTTAGGACTACCCAAACTTTATTCGGTATACCAAGCGACAACGGCTACGCCCCTCCCTCCACCATCGGCCCGATGATTTTCCAGACATTTTCGGTCACGATACGATGACCCTGCACGTTGGGATGGATACCGTCGGGCTGATTGAGTTTGGGAATGCCGCCCACGTTTTCGAGCAGAAACGGGATCAGTACAGCCTTGTTTTTGGTGGCTATTTCCTTGAAAATACCCCGAAATTCGATTGTATAGGCTTTACCCATATTCGGCGGAATCTGCATCCCTGCAATCACGATTTTAGTGGCTGGGTTCCTCAGCCGAACGGTGTCGATGATGGCTTGCAAATTCTCACGCGATGATTTCAGCGGAATGCCCCGGAGGCCGTCGTTACCACCTAGTTCAAGCACAAAAATATCGGCGCCGGTCCCGCCCGCACCGGCGTACCGGCTCCGGCGTACCGGTCCGGGCTGGCGCAGAATCCAGCCAATACGGCTACGTCCCCCGGCGGTGGTTTCGCCACTCAGTCCGGCGTTGACCACGCGGTAGGGCAAGCCCAGCGAGTCGATGCGGGCACCGATGCGGTTCGGAAAGGCATCAGCGGTATTGTCGAGGCCGTAGCCCGCCGCGAGGCTGTTTCCGAAGAAAACGATGACTTTCTTTTTGCTGGAAGTAGCTGATGATGAGGCTGTTGCAGAATCAGCAGTAGCCACTTCTGTTTTGGCAGAATCGGTTTTTGATCCGCAGCTCAGGCAAAGAAATAAGCTGGCAAGGGCAAGCAGGTGGCGCATGGAGATCGGGTTTCTTAGTAAAACCGAACCGGGTGCAACAGGTTCAAAGGGAGTTCAAGGTTTAAAGTTCAAGGTCTAAACGGTCCGCCGTCGCGGTTGCTGGCGCAAGCATACTCCCGCGTCAGCAACGTTGGACTTTAGACGGGGTCGCCCAGACCTTGAACTTTAGACGATAGACTCCCTACTTGTGACAATCGGCCACAATATTCCACTGGGCGGCTTTGCAAAGGTTGATGTCTTCGACCTGGCATTCCGAATCGGCTTCGGCCACGAGTTTCACGTCCCACTTGCCACAGTCGACTTCTACTTGTGTGAGGAATAATGAGCGTGAGTTTACCCGCACGTAGGCCCGCTGCCGTGGTGCCTGCTCCGCCATGATGCACTACCGCCGCCACCTGCGGAAACAGCCAGCTATGGGGCGCACTGTCCAGCAAATACACGTTGGCGGGCAGCGACTTACCAGCGGGCAGACTGTTCCAGCCCAGCGCAATTACGGCCCGGACGTTGGCCTGGTTAACCGCCTCCAGCACCATGTCGATGGTTTTGGCGAAGGCCGTGGTGTCTTTGATACTACCAAAACCGATGTAGACGGGGGGCAGTCCGTCGGTCAGGAATATCGTCAGGGTGGCGGGTGGTTGTCAGGCGGGTTCGCCGTCGAGGGGCCAATAGCCGGTTATGTGTACGTTATCGGGCAACGCTGGGTCTCGCGCAAAGAGCAATTCACGGTAACCGTAGAGCGTAGGCTGTCCACTTTACACCTATAAGCGCGAAACCGGAGTAGTAGCTACCACGTTGGGTTTGCCCTGTCTCTGCCAGAATCGGGTCGTGGCTCCTTTCGACAGTTGCCAGAATATCCGCTCGAATAGCCAGTGTGTCAGTTGATTATACCACTGGCCCAGACGTGGTCCACTGTAAAACAGAACAGCCGGATACAACGGCGTGGGCGTCACCGGAAAGGGCTTGCCATGATGGCCGGAATACCCAACTGCCGGGCCATGTAAAAGGCGTTGGCCATGCCGGGATACAAAATGGCGGCGGCACCCTGACAGGCTTGCCAGGCTTCGTTCTGCACCTCCCGCGCTTCCATCGCTTTCTGAATACCGGCGGAAAGAGCAACGTAGGGCAGGCCAAAACCAGTCACGAAGGTTTCTTCGTTTTTGGCCGAAATAAAATAAACAGAACGTCGTAACCCGCGCGTTGCAAGCCAAGGCCCAGGGCTACAAATGGCTGCATATCGCCGCGGGTGCCGAGCGTAAGAATGGCGATCTTCATGGTTACAGTTCGGCCAGCAAAAAATCGGCGATCATAAAGTAGACGCCGATGCCGATGAGGTCATTGGCGGTGGTGATAAACGGCCCTGATGCCACCGCTGGGTTAATGCCAATTTTGCTGAGCAACAAGGGTGTAACTGTACCCATGAATGAGGCCAGCATGACCACCGCCAGCAACGACAATCCCACCACCGGAAACAGGCGGGATTCGCCAATGAGCAGGGTGTAACAACCCGCGATGAGGCCCACCACGGCCCCGTTGAGCAGGGCCAGCACCAGCGTACGTAGCAGCCGTTGCCCCAGGGTGGCGGTCAAGCCGGACGTGTCGGCCAGGCTCTGCACAATCAGCGATGCCGTTTGGATGCCCACGTTACCCCCCGTTGACCCAATAATGGGAATGAACGCCGCCAGGGCCGCTACTTTGCTCAGTTCATGCTGAAACCCGTTGATCACCGTGGCCGCCATCAGACTCCCCATAGCCCCGGCAATGAGCCACGGTAACTGCGCTTTGGCCCGCACCCAGATGGTATCATCTTCCTCTACTTCACCCGACAAACCCGAAATGGCCTGAATGTCGTCTTCGGCCTGCTCGGTAATCACATCCACCACGTCATCGATGGTAATGCGGCCTAGTAAGCGACCCTGCACGTTGACCACGGGCACGGCGTCGAGGTCATATTTACGCATGATTTCGGCCACCTCCGTCACGGGTCGGTACGTCTCCACGCTCACCACGTCATCTTCGTAGATGTCGGCGATTTTGGCGTATTTCCGGGCCAGCACGATCTTCTTCAGCGACACAAAACCCAACAACTTTCCCGCCTCATCGACCACGTAAACGACGTAGACCTTCTCCACGTTTTCGGCCTGCTGCCGAATCTCTTCGATGCACTGATTGACGTTGGTGTTGACGTTGATCTTCACTAACTCCTTCTGCATCAGTCCGCCCGCCACGTCTTCGTCGTAGTGGAGCAGGTCGAGAATGAAGCGGGCCTGTTCACGGTCTTCCAGCAAGCCAATGACCTCTTCGCGCTTCTGAATGGTCTGCTCATTGAGCAAATCCACCGCATCGTCAGACTCCATTCGGTCTACAAACGGCGCAAGATCTCTGGAGGTAAAAGACGCAATGAATTTACCCCGGTCCGACTCATCGAGGTTGGCCAGGATTTCGGCACCGACGCCCCGGTCGAGCAGGCTGAGCAGATACCGCGCCGAGTCGGTTTCCAATTCATACAAAATCCCCGAAATGTCAGCCGGATACAACTCGTCCATCTCGGTGCGGAGCGTTGTCTCGTCGTGCGCGTCGATGGCCGTCTGAATCCGGTCGAGGTAGTCTTTGGTGAGTTCAAATGTCATGACGTCGGCGGGGAAAAGGCGTTGCGGCTACTGGCTAGATACCGTTCCGACGAAACCCTATTGGCTTAACGCCCAAACGGCGACGGCTGTTCCGTTAGGCCGCCACCGGTTGCCGAACGCGCCGTTGCCGGATTTTCTCGATGGGTGCGGCCACAAAACGATTTAGCAAATAAGAAAATAAAATGGTGGCCAACGCAATAAACCAGCCTTTGAAGAGAGCAAATGGCAGGGCGCGGTGAATAAATAAAATCACGAACATGTGCGAAATATAAATCGGATACGATAATTCCCCTATTTGATTATCGAGGCTATAATTTTTTGAGAAATTAAACAGGTAAGGAATGGACAGAACGATCAATGAGAAATAGCCAATTTCCTTGTACATAAATGGTGATGCCACCAGCTTACCCGATGGCAAAAAGGCATAGATAAGCGTGGTGAAAATGACGGCAACAAACAAGGCTGGTTGTAGCCAGGCAGGTAAAGTTTTTTCGCGCACCTGTCGGTAGGCGGTGTAAGCTAGTGTACCCAGCAAAAAAAACATGATTTCAGTTGGAAAAAAGCGATACGTCCAGGGGTCATTGGTGAGATTTAACCGGTTGTACAGAAATAGCCGCAGCAGGAGCGATAGGCCAATAACCAGCCACACCACCGGGCGGCTGCGGCGCACCAGCAAAGGAGCCACCAGGTAGAAAAGTAGTTCAAGCGCCAGGGTCCAGGCCTGCGGAATAAGCAAAAATTTGTGGAGCTCAGGTTTCGTTTGCCAAAAATCGGAGGTAAAGAAAAAATAACCGGTTTGCGGTTTAATGCCCATGAACATGACCGCGTCCTGCCCAACCAGAAAGAGGTTGGTGAAGACTAAATAGATGAATGAAAAGGGCGTGAACTGAACGGTTGAATAAATAGCCAGGGCCAGCCGATCGTGGCTGTGCGAGATAATACCAAACGAGACAGAAAATAAGGCTACCGCTATCAAAACGACCCAATAAATAGGAAATAAACGCAGCATCCGGTTTGACAAAAACAGTGAATACGCATTTGGCTGTTTTACGTACTTTTCATTTAAAATCAGGGACATATAAAACCCTGAAATAATATAAAACGTTTGTACTGCCGTTTGGCCGGTCATAAACTGAATAGACGACGTATTGCCACTGTGACCAGCCAGCACGAACATGGCCAGTAAAAACCGTAATAAACCCATTGATGTGTATGTAGAATGGTGATTATGCCACAGAAAGACGGGCAAGTCGTTTCGTCAGCGCAACAAAGATGGTTGACCGAGCCAGTTGCTGCAAACAGACAGGGTCATTAACCCCGATCCATCAGCAGCGTCAGTGCCACAAAATCGGCTACGCTGAGCTGTTCGGCGCGTTTGTCCATGAACGCGCTGTCGGCGGCGGCTTCGGTAATGCCGAGGGGCTTAAGGGCGTTGCGCAGGGTTTTGCGGCGTTGATTGAACCCCGCTTTCACCACCATAATAAACCCGCGTTCATTGCAGCCCAGGTCGGTTTTGTCGTTGCGGCGGCACCGGATCACGCCCGAATGCACTTTGGGCGGTGGGTTGAACACCTCCGGGCCAACGGTAAACTCGTAGGTAACGTCATACCACGCTTGCAGAAAAACGCTCAGGATACCGTAGTCACGGCTGCCTGGACCGGAGGCGAGGCGTTCGGCCACTTCGCGCTGCAACATGCCTACCACTTCGGGCACGCGGTCACGCATTTCGAGCACTTTAAAGAAAATCTGGCTGGAAATATTATACGGAAAATTGCCGATTACGGCAAACTTCTCCTGCGTGTCGCCATACAACTGGGCAGATTCCATTTGCAGAAAATCGCCCTCGATGATGTGGCCTTTCAGGGCGGGCATGTGCTTGTTCAGATACGCCACCGACTCGGTATCGATCTCCACCACGTCGAGGTCAATTTGGTCATTCTGGAGCAGAAACTGGGTCAACACGCCCGTTCCGGGGCCAATTTCGAGCACTTTCCGGTAGCCGCCGTGGCCGCTGAGCAGCCCGGCAATGCGTGCCGACACGCTCATATCGGTCAAAAAATGCTGGCCTAAATGTTTTTTGGGTTTGACGAAGTTAACGTCGCCGGGGCGGTGGGATTTCATGCCGCAAAGGTACAACGTCTGTCAGGCTAAACATCTGGCCCATCTCGATGTTAGGAGGCAGATAGCATCATCCTCTCATACTACTCACCGCTCACGATGGCATCCTTTTCGGTTTTTCTGGAAGTTGGGGGCAGTCGCTATCCCCTCACCTACTACCACCTCTACATCCATCAGTATACCGATTCGCTGGGGCGGCCTGCGTCCCTCACGCTGGGCGGCACCATCACCGTGGAACTCCACTCGCCCGGCCAGAATGACACTGTTCTCACCGAGTGGATGCTCTCGCCTACCCGGCAGTACGACGGCTTTGTGCATCTGTATCGGGACGATAGCCCGGCCAAGCTCAAGACCGTCAGCTTCTTCAATGCCTACCTGGTGGATATGCGTGAGCATTTTTCGGCCACGGGCAGTGGTCCCATGCTCACTCAGTTGGTCATCTCCCCCCAGCGGGTGGCGGTGGGCGGTATCGTCCATGATAACAATTGGCCTGTCGAAAGTCACGGAGCGGGCATTACATATGCCAACAATGTACCGGAGCCGCAACACAAGCCTAAGCAAGGCTTAACAGGAATACCCACTTTTCCTGATATTCCTAATCCATCAAAAACGCCGCCGCTCCCAAAGCCATCGCCGGCTGACCCCGTACCCCCATCGCGGACACCGCCCAGGAAGCTACCCCAAATCCCGCGTAACCCATCCCGCTTTCCGCCCCTGGCGGCGGGTGTGCTGGCTTTCATCGCGGCCATGCTTTATCCCCATGATGCAGGTGTGGCCAATGAGTGGGTAGCACAGCTTCCTCCCGAAGACGAACAGCGGTGGCAGGAGCTAGAGAAAAAGCGGAAGGAACTGCAAAAAGAAGGTAAGGTGCTGCCCGTTCAGGAAGGTAAAGAGTGGCTGGCACTTGACACGAAGCGGTTCCCTTATGGGAGAGATGGCAACGGATCTAGGCCAAGAGCAAATTCCAATAAAGGAAATGACTTAGGCAAACGCCGGGAAGAGGAGGTTGCCCGAATAACGGGTGGGACAGTAGCAAAAGACCCCAAAGGGCAGGATATAGTTTTGAGAGATAAAAACGGGCATAAAACGGGACTGGATGTACTTGGACCGTAACTGTTTAGGTAGGCAAATTCAAGCCAATTATCTGACAATCAGCAAGTTACTAATTTTTCTAATTTATGAGTTAAACTAAGCAAGAATCTTAATGTACTGACAATCAACTACTTGACTTTTAGACATTAAATACTTTTGCGATTTTTAACTTTGCAAGTGCTTGATTATCAGTTCAGTGGACTACCTAAACAGTTACATTTTTTCATTCTCTGGCAACGGATTAACATATCTCATGCCGGCAAGTTACGAAAGTGTCTATTCTTTATCAACAACTACTTAAAAGCTACCTGGTCATGGTAGTTATCGTATTCCTCATCTAGTACTTCTTCCCAGTCCGCCAGATCTGTGCCGAATAGTTTTAAGCATAGGATATAGTGGTCCCCAAAAACTGGACAGGTAGGCTAACTTGAATCAATTAGTTTCGACCTACAAAATGTCCAACCGCGCGGGCGGCCCCGAATGACCAAGTCAATTCGGCGCGTCCACGATGCCAACTTCAAGACCAAAGTGGTCCTCGAAGCACTCAAAGGAGTCAAAACGCTTGCCCAGATCAGCAGCGATTTCGGCATTCACGCTCAGCAGATTACAGACCGCGACGGCGGCCCGGTGGAACGTCAGGTACTCGATGGAATTCCCAGCATATTCGAGTCGCCAACCAGCAAACCGATCCTCAATATCGAGCAGCGGGAACAAATCGAAAACCCACTGTTTCAGCAGATTGGCCAATTGAAAGTCGAAAACGACTGGCTCAAAAAAAAATTGCGAACCAGTTAGGAACAGACCGCAGCCACCTGATTGAGCCAGCCCATTCGCAGTTGAGCATCAGTCAACAGTGTAATTTGCTGAGCATTCCCCGCTCCAGCTACTATTATCAGCCGGTGGGTGAGTCAGCGACGAATTTAGCGTTGATGCTTCGGATTGACAGGCTCTTTACCGACCGGCCAGAAATGGGACGGTCCGCCGTTGCGGCACGACGGATGCATCAGGAACTGACTACCGAAGCTGAACCGCTGAACATCAAGCGTATCCGTCGGCTGATGCGGGTGATGGGACTGGAAGCGGTAGGGCCAAAACCCAACCTCTCAAAGCCCCAGCCCGGCCATACCATTTACCCGTATCTACTGCGTGGGGTCGCCATTGAGCGGGTGAATCAGCGGGGCCGCCCGTGCGGTCTGGTCAACCGACATCACGTATGTGCCGATGGCCAGTGGTTTTTTGTACTTGTGTCGCTCCGGCGCACCGGCGGTGATTGACTGGTACAGTCGGTTCATTTTGAGCTGGCGTCTGAGCAACACATTACTGGCCGATTTCTGTGTAGACGCCCTGCAAGAAGCCCTAACCAAGTGGGGTAAACCAGAGATTTTCAACACAGATCAGGGAAGTCAGTTTACCAGTCAAATGTTTCTCAAGCCACTGATCGACAATGAGATAAAAATAAGCATGGATGGAAAAGGCCGCGCCTTAGACAACATTTTTATCGAGCGTTTTTGGCGGACCGTCAAATACGAACGGTCCGCCGTTGCGGCATATTTACCTGAGAGTCTACGCAGATGGTCGGGAGTTGCACAATGGATTGCAGGAGTATTTCCGGTTTTACAACCAAGACCGGAAGCACCAGTCGTTAAGCTATCAGACGCCTGGGGTGTGGTATACAAAAGGGGTGGAAAGGGGGGAAAGTACAATTTCGCTCCCCGACGACACCAGTTTAGATTGACCCAAAACCTGTCCAAGATTTGGGGAGCACCATAGGAATCTCGGATAAAACTCCTCCTCCGAGTCGATCTGGGTATCGTTGTCCAGAAAGAATAATGCCCCTTGAATTAAGCGATAATTGGCTGGTAGTTCACGTCTATCCATCCATCTATCATATTCTTCTGTCGAGAAGTGTTCTTGATATACTTTATTGCTGTCCGAGTTCGGTATGACCCAAGCCATGCCGCTTTGTTCAGCAAGCTTAACTAAGCGAACTTCTATACTGTATACATCCCAGTACTTATGATCTTGCTTGTTGCCTAACCGAAAAAACAGTTTTTCTACATTCTTACGGCTGTCCTGTATCGTGAGCCCCATATGAATTATAGTGTAGGGAATTTAGCAATCTCATTGGCTTTCTTGCTATCCACAATCTTTCCATATACCTGTGTCATTTCGATCTTTGAGTGTACCATCAATTCCTTCATAGTGTAGAGATCGATTCCATGCGTGATACCAATAGTAGCAAATGTGTGGCGGCCTGCATGAAAATGAAGCCGTTGTGATAAACCCGCTTGCTTACCCCATAACCTCATATATTCTGCTAATGTCCCCCGGTTTGCCGTCAATTTATGGTACACCAATTCACTATCCGGGTTGACTGGGATAGTAGCCAGAAAGGCCAGGGCCTGTTCTGATAAGGGTAAGACAGCGATCTTGTCTGGCGTCTTTTTCGGCGAAAGCGTCAATCGGCCATTCCGTATATCACTCCATTTCAACTTGCGAACGTCTGATAGTCGTAGGCCAGTGAAGCAGGAGAACAGAAATGCTTCACGAATGTGAAAACCAAAGGTGGTAGGCGTGTTGATTAACAGACGCAACTCGTCAAGATCAAGTGTGGTGCGTTGCACATCCTGCATTTTAGGCAGCGTCACCTTTGCCATTGGATTAACGATGAGTAGCCCCTGGTCTACGGCCATGTTCAGGAAAAGCTTGAATACCTGAAGATAGCTTCGGGCGCTATTCTGCTTTACTCGCCCCAGTAAGTACTGCTTGAATTTAGTACACCAGTCTGTATTGATATCGGCAAACGTAAGCTCTTGACGTACGTAGTCCTTTAGTTGCTTGAGCAGTGCTCCGTTATAATCGCGGTTTGTGTCTTTGCGCTTCACTTCACGCTCCATGAATGCCATGAAGCCTGTGCTCAAGTCAGGCCCAGACTTCCTCAGCCCATATTGGCCATCCAGCAATTCTAATTCGCGTTTATCCCTGATTCCCTTCGCCAGTTCCAACGTATCGCGGTCAGCTTCTTTGACCCTGGCTCCCTGGATACTGTAATCCCTGGACACCTTCATGTTCAAAAATTCGTACTCCCGCTTAGGCTTACCAGCTAAATTTTTATAATAGATGTCTAGATAAGCCGAGAACTGACCGTCTTTTAGCGGTTTAAAGCGGAGCGTGACCATTGTGAATGCGGTGTTATTGGGCCTTTTCGAGTAACACAGGAGTAACACGAGAGTAACAAACATAGCCAAAACAAGGCATTATATCACTGAACATCACGGAGGTACTAAAAACAAAAAACCGCCTAAAAACGAGTTTTAGGCGGTTTTTCACTGTTTGTTTGGTCGGGAAGGCGGGATTCGAACCCACGACCTCTTGCACCCCATGCAAGCACGCTACCGGACTGCGCTACATCCCGCTTTGGTGTTACAAAGATAAGATAAGGGAATGAAAAATGGATAATCGGTTCGCCGATTATCCATTTTTCATTCTCACTTCCCTACCCCTTCTTCGGGTCAAGCGCCTGCTGGATGCGGGCTTGCAGGTCGGCGAGGTGGTAGCGGCTCATGGTGTCGGTTTGGCGAGGCATGGCGGCGGCGATACTACGCTGCAAACCAACCAATTGCCCACGTACCACCGACATAATATCCGATTTACGAATATCTGTCACCGGACCGGGGTTGAACCGGAAACCAGCCCCACTGAAGGGAGCCGCCGCACCACCCGCCGAGGCGGGCGTGTTCAATACGGCAATCAGTTTTTCGGCGTATGCCTTCTGCAAATTTCGGCGGAACAGATCGACAGGCCTGTTGCTCGTCAATTCCTTGAAAATACCATTCTGCAAATCGGTCATGAACTCGATCAGTGAATAACCCGGCGCGGTGGTCTGCCCAATAGCACCCGTGCCCGTTTCGATCAGGCGTGACAACCGGCCCACGTCGGTGAGGCTGTTGAGGGTGGATTCCTGCAACGTGCGGATATAATCGACACCCTGATCGGGACGCACGAGGGGCAGAATTCTGGGGTCCAATAACCAGGTTGGTGTTATAAATAATTGCGTATTCAGGAACGCGACGGCCTCTTTTTGCAGCGCACGGGGCGTGGGTTCATACACCGTCAGACCAGTTTGGTCATACGTGCGGGGTGTCTCGTAGATACCGCCAACGTACTTCGTTACGTGGCCCATGTAGCGCCGAAACTGGCTTACGATTTCGCCGTGCATCTCGCGGAGCTTATCGTAATCTTCAGCTTCTTCGCGCGTCCATTCGGGCAGGTTGGGCATGATCCGCTTCAGGTTCTTGATGCCGTATTCACTGGCTTTCATGGCATTATCGCCCAAGTCTTCGCTCTGCGAGCGGGGGTCCATCGGGTTGGTTTCGGTGCCAAACCAGTATCGTGGGTCTTTCTCGTGGCTCTTCACCATCTCGTTCAAAACGAGCTTGTCAGCGGTGGCATCTTTGGTGTCGTAGATGGGTTTGTAGCCCCATTCTACGGCCCAGATGTCGTAGATGCCGATACGCGGGAAGAGGTCGGTGATGCCGTCTTCGGGCTGGGCTACATAGTTGAACCGGGCGTAGTCCATGATGGAAGCGGTATGGCCGTTTTGGGCAATGAACGCTTTGTCGCGCAGTTTTTCGACCGGCGTGGCGTGGCTCGACCCGAAATTATGGCGCAACCCCAGTGTATGACCTACCTCGTGGCTCGACACAAACCGCACGAGTTGACCCATCAGATCATCGTCGAATTTGGGCTTGCGGGCGCGGGCATCTACGGCGGCACCCTGCACCACGTACCATTTCCTGAGCAGGTTCATCACGTTGTGATACCAGCCAATGTGGCTCTCGATGATCTCGCCCGAACGCGGGTCGTTGACGTTGGGGCCGTAGGCGTTTTCAATATCCGACGCGAAATAGCGGATCACCGAATAACGGGCATCTTCCAGGCTCAGCGTAGTATCGGCGCGGTCCCAATCTTTGGCCATGACCGCGTTTTTCCAGCCCGCTTTTTCAAACGCCTTCTGCCAGTCGGCTACCCCGGCTTTCAGGTAAGGCCGCCATTTGGTGGGCGTGGCAGGGTCGATGTAGTAAATAATCGGTTTTTTCGGCTCAATCAGTTCACCCTTTTTCTGGCGTTCGGCATCGGCATCAGTCTTGGGTTCCAGCCGCCACCGTACCGCAAACGTCTCGTCTTCAGTACGTTGTGAATTGTCGTCGTAGACGGTGTAATTGTTGGCGAAGTAGCCCACCCGGCTGTCGAACAGGCGTTTCCGCATGGGCACTTTGGGCAGCAAAATCATCGACGTGTTGATCTCCATCGTCACAGCCCCGGCATCGCTCCCGCCCGGCAGGGCTACCGTAGGTAGCGGCGAGGGAACGGGCGAGGGTGGCGTGGGCGTGGTGTTGACGTTAAACGTACGCACCACCCGCACTTCGGTGTTGATAGGGTACGATTTCACGGTCTGAATAAACGACCGGTCAGCCGCCGCCGTTGTGATTCGGTAGCGGAATTTGGTGGTGGGCGTGAGCGACACCACCTGATTGTCATTCCGGAAGAAATCGGTCACGTCGATCACCGACGAAGAATCTTTGCGGATGGCCCGAATGTCAAACGCCGCCGCGATAGGTTCCACGTTCGAGTTGCGCACGGCCTGCGAAATGGGCAGGGTATCGCCCCCGGAGGTGCCGACGTTAATGTAGCTGACTACCCTCAGCAACAGGCGTTTATCGGGTCCTCGCTCCCAGCGTAGCACCTGCCGATTGGCCAGTTCGCCGCCGTAGCCCGCGCCGGTCGGGGCTTTGGCAATACGGGTGATCGCCATGAACTCACGACCCAACAGCGAGTCGGCGATTTCGAGGTAATACTTGTCGTCGATCTGGTGAGCGGTGAATAAACCCTTGCTGGTTTTGGCCGCTTTGGTGATCACCTCGCGGTAGGGTTTGATGGCGGTTCGGGGCGGACCAGCGGCAGTGGGCGAGGCGGTGTTGGCCGTGGGTGGGGTGGCCGTGGCCGACGTAGGGGCCGTGGGTCGGTTCTGCGCCAGCACTGCCGACGCGCACAGAGTTAGCCCAGACAGCAGGAGGCTGCGCAGGCTTTTCAGTACTTGTTGATGCATGGAAATGGGATATATTTACGAAGCAGGCAACCCAAATAGCTGCCCGTTGACCATAAACAAACGTTCCTGAGCCATTAGACTACTCAATTTTTCAGCGTCAGATCCATGAAATATCCACGCCGTCTATCATCAGGAGCCAATAACACGGTTATCGTTTTATCCGATACGGAAGTGGCCAAGCTCTTCACTGGCGACACCCGCTCCGATATCGGTTCAGAGGCAGAAAAGATGAAGTTTGCCAATGGCATCAATGACCTTGTCGCCCGGTTTATCCGCCTTGATTACAACGACGAGTTAGCCGCCGAAATGCTGGTTATGGAACGGGTTCGACCCATCGACTACCGGGCCTACGAAGTGGAACGCCGTGAGTTGTGGTTCGACGTATTTGCCGACGAACTGACGCAACTCCACCAAAACGGCTTCGTCCACCGCGACCTCAAACGGCCTTCTGATCTCGACGGCCTTGCCTTCGACAATATCCTCCTCACCGAGCAGGGCCTTCGCCTCATCGACGTGGGTATCTCAGCCTTAAAAAATCAGGTTGGTGAGCAGATTTTCGCCAAATACATCGAGATCGAACAGGCCGAAATGGAGCAGTTTCGGGCGTATTTTTTGGGGCGATAATAAAAGGCCCGGATGGTTTAACGCCATGCTTCAGCTTGGCGATGCCGAACCGCTCCGCCCCTGTCGCCAAGCTAAAGCATGGCGCTAACCTCCGGGCCTTTCAGCACTGCCCAAAAAAGGCCCTTCCCGCAACGGAAGAGCCTTTTTACGAATCGGCGGACTAGGCATCCCCAACCAATTTTGCATCATTCATTTTTCATTCCCACTAATTCTTCCCACTTCCCTGCTTGGCGGGGGCGGGCGGCGTGGCCGTCCGTTGCTGCTGCATGGGGTTGAGGCCTTGCGCCCCACCACGCCCGGCCTGTTGCTTGAACAACTGGAACCGTGTGGGCTTCGAACTGCGGGGGAACGAGTTGTTGTCCGAATCGATATCGGCGATTTCCTGGAAAGGGTCTAGCGTCCACTGCGTTACTTTTTTCGACGTGGCAATCACCTTGTTGATCTGGTTGTTGTTGAAGCGCCAGATTTCGGCGGGGAACCGGGCCGTTGAGTCGGTGCCGTCCTCAAACTCCATCCGCACAATCACGGGCATGGGCGTGCCGCCTTTGTTTTTCAGCGTCAGCGTATAGAAATTCTGCTTCGATTCCAGCGTCGCACGTTCGTCGGGGGTGAGCGTGGCGAGGTAATCCTGGTACTTCTTGCGGTCGGCGTCGGTCACGGTAAATTGGTCGTAGCGGTTGTAGAAGTCCATCATCGTTGAATCCTGTGCCACCACGCTCTCGGCCTTGTTCAGGGCATCACGTTGCCGCGACATCGTGTTCGACCGCTTTTCGAAGGCTTTGCGGGCTTCGGCCTTGGTCACCTCCGGGTCCTGGCTGTTGGGCTGATACCAGTTTACCGTCACAAGGTCCTGATCCACAGGCTCTACGCCATAGAACCAGCTTTTCCAGAACCAGTCCAGATCAACGCCCGACGCGTCTTCCAGGGTGCGGAAAAAGTCAGCGGGTTCGGGTGATTTGAACGCCCAGCGGCGGGCATATTCCTTGAACGCGTAGTCGAACAGGTCGCGGCCCATCACGGTTTCGCGCAGGATGTTCAGGGCCGTGGCGGGTTTGGCGTAGGCGTTGGCACCGAGGTTAATGACGTTATCTGACGAGGTCATAATCGGCGACAGCACCGATTTGTCGGCCTTCATGTAATCGACAATGTATTGGGGTTCGCCACGTCGGCTGGGGAAATTGAAGTCCCACTCTTTTTCGGCCAGATACTGGCAAAACGTGTTCAGTCCCTCGTCCATCCAGGTCCACTGCCGCTCGTCGGAGTTGACGATCATGGGGAAGAAATTGTGGCCCACTTCGTGAATAATCACCCCGATCATGCCTGCTTTGGTCTGCTCTGAATACGTGCCGTCGGCTTCGGGGCGACCGCCGTTGAACGAAATCATGGGGTATTCCATACCACCGCCTGCCGTGGCGTGGCACGAGATGGCCACCGGGTAAGGGTATTTGATGGTCCGGTTACCGTACGATTTCAGCGTATGCTCCACTACGCGGGTCGAGTATTGGCCCCACAGCGGGTTGCCTTCTTTCGAGTAAAACGACATACTCCAGATTTTGTGGCCGTCGCCGTAGACGTCGGTTTGCATGGCGTCCCAGATGAATTTGCGGCTGCTGGCGAAGGCAAAATCGCGCACGTTGTCAGCTTTATACACCCACGTTTTGGTGCCTTTTACGTCGGCAGGTTGGGCTTTTTCGGTGGCCTCGGCTTCGGTTTGCGTCACAATGACCACCGGCGTTTTGCTGGTGGTGGCCTTGGCCATGCGCTGCTGTTGCGTGGTCGAAAGTACCTGTTTGTAGTTCTGGCACTCGCCCGTCGAGCCAACAATATGGTCGCTCGGTACGGTGATGGCTACCTTGTAATTGCCGAAGATGAGCGTGAATTCGCCCTGTCCCAGAAACTGCTTGTTCTGCCAGCCGTTTACGTCATTGTAAGAGCAAAGCCTTGGAAACCAGTGCGCTATGAAGTAATTACTGTTACCATCTTTAAATTTTTCGTAGCCCGACCGGCCATAATATTCGGTGACGAAGTAGTTCCAATCCACGTTGAACGCGTAGGTCATTCCTGGCTTCAGTGGCGTGGGCAGGTCAATGCGCATCATCGTTTCGTTGATGGTGTATTTCAGCGGTTGCCCCCCTTTGGCATCGGCTACACGGGTGATCTTGTAGCCAAATTTGTCGCTCGCCTGCTGCTGACTCCGTTCGCGCACCGAGGTCAGGTTTTGCAATTGCCCAAAACTCATACCTGCCTCGCTCACGCCACCCGTGCGAGTGATGCTGCCAGTTGACCCTTTGGCAAACAGGTTCTGGTCGAGTTGCAACCAGATGTAGCGCAGCTCATCGGTCGAGTTGTTGTGGTAGGTAACGGTTTCGGTGCCGGTTATCTTCTGCTGCGCATCGTCGAGCGTGGCTTTGATATCGTAGTCGGCGCGGTTTTGGAAATAATCTTTACCGGGCGCACCGGCGGCGGTACGAAACGTATTGGGCGTGGGCAGTGCCGGGCCCATTTGCTCGAACTTGTCGTTGGCACTGAAATTCGAGGGGGCGGTTTGGGCGATGGTTTTGCCTGTAAAGAAAGTCAGCGCAAGGAGCATGGCCGACCAGCGTGTTTGTTGCATGAATCGTGGTTGTTTATTGAGTACAGCCTTAAAAATACAGAAAAAGCGGACAGGGGGCCGTTCTACCCGCTGTGTGAATCTTGGAAAAGGTGAACCACCAAGATTGGCCCGGTCACATAATTCGGTTACTTTAGGCATCTTAACCCAACCCCTTATGCTCAACCGAAGCGTCCTTGCCAGCCTGCTGCTATTCACCCTTTTTTCGGCCTGCAAGCCCAACAAAAAGAAAGACAAAGACAGCGATCAATCCACCGCATCTGTCACCAGCGAACCGATCCCATATGACCTCGCCAAGCCCTCGCAAGCCTATAAATTACCCAACGATCTGCGCGAGATTTCGGGGCTGAGCTACTACAAACCCGGTAAATTGGCCTGCGTACAAGACGAGGTAGGCATGGTCTACATCTATGACCTAAACAAACAGGCGGTGGTCGATAACCACGTTTTTGGCCCAAAAGGCGACTTTGAAGGGGTCGAGTACGTGAACAAAACACTCTATGCCCTCCGTAGCGATGGGGAATTGTATGCCTTTGAGCACGAAGACGGCAATGGCATCAAAATCATTGGCGGCAGCCCCGAAACCCGGCACATCAAAATAGATCTGTCCGGACGCGGGACCGCCGGTAAAAATGATATGGAGGGCTTGGGCTATGACCCCCAACTCAACGCGCTGCTACTGGCTACCAAAGACGGTCCCGGTTCCGGCGATAAAAAAGTTTATTTCTATAGTCTGAAGAATAAAACCTTGTTTCAGGGCTTCATCCTGAAACAGGCCAGCATTGCCGCCTTTGGGCTGGGTGGTAAGGCATTCAAGCCGTCGGGTATTGCCGTACATCCCCAAACGCACGATTATTATATGCTCTCGGCGGCATCTAATCAACTGATTGTCTGCACTATGCAGGGCAAGGTGAAGTCAGTTATAAAGCTCGACAAAGACCTGCTCCCACAGGCCGAAGGCATCTGTTTTCTGCCCGACGGCACCCTGTGCCTTTCCAGCGAAGGCGATGGAAAGAAGGGAATTTTGCTGGTGTATAAGAGCGTAGAGCCTGGAGCGTAGAGCAAGTCAAAATCTCCCCACAACCCCCACGCCCACGGCGGGCAGGCCCGTTGGCAGTGGCGTGAAGGCCGCGCCGACCTGAATGCTGCTGCCAGGCCGATACGTTTGGCGCAGCAGCGAGTTGTAGCGGGCCACCGATTTGTTGACCTGCGTGTTGGCCACAATCACGGTGCCGATAGCCAACACCGCGCTACTACCATATAGAGTCCAGTACTCGCCGGAATTAAATCCCGACTTTCCTGTCCGGGCCAGAAAGTACACGACCGGAACCAAAGCCGTCAGTCGGCTAACGGTGGTCCAGATCCGGAAATTGCGGTAGTGCCGGTTCACGATGGGGTCGTTCAGCTCGAAAAAAGGGATTTCCAGCGAATAGGGGCCGGTCAGTTTTTTGCCGCCGTAGAAATAAACGCTACCCAACGACGATGAACCCAACGCCCGCTCAATAGGCCGTAAATGAGAAGGAACCGAGGCTGGCCGGTAGAACGACGTGTCACGCTGGGCGTGGGCAGCAGACAGCAAACCAATTAATAGACAGGCAGTTAGATAAATACGTGTCAAGAGATTGCGCGAAATAGGGGTGTCGACTGTAGTCAAAAACGCGCCAGCGGGTCGGATTGTTGCCCGGTACTTTTTCCGGTGTTCTGGTGTTGTTTTGCTAGCCGCCATTACCTGTTTATCCATGCTCTATAAAACGAAAGGGATTGCCCTCAGCTACATCCGTTACCGCGAAACGTCGATTATTGTTCGGGTCTATACCGAGGCGTTTGGTCTTCAAAGCTACATCGTAAACGGGGTACGGTCGGCCAAAAACAAAACCAACCGGATTGCCCTTTTTCAGCCGCTCACGTTACTCGATATGGTCGTCTATCACCGCGACGACCGCGACCTGCACCGGCTGTCGGAGGTGAAAACGCCCTATCCGTTTCAGCACATCCCGTTTGAAGTGGCCAAGTCGAGTCTCGCGCTGTTCGTGACCGAACTGCTGAGCCGGACGCTAAAAGAGGAAGTGGGCAACCCGCATCTGTTCCGGTTTCTGCTCACGTCGATTGTGTACCTAGAAGAGGCCACCGAACAATACGAGAATTTTCACCTCGCCTTCCTGCTTCAGTTGGCGTCGTACCTCGGTTTCGGCCCCGAAAGCGCCAAAGAATTTGAGAATCAGCTCCACGAACGGTCGCTCCCCTTCCTCGCCGACGACATGATGAACGACGCCCTAAACACGTTCATGAGCCAGCCCATCGGCACGCCCGTACGCCTGAACCGCGCCCAACGCGCCGACCTTCTCGACGCCCTCGTGGCCTACTACCGCATCCACTTCGACACCCTCGGCGAGGTGAAATCGCTGGCCGTATTGCGGGAGGTGCTGGGTTAGTTTATACCACTGGTGGGGGTTGCACCTGAGCCTGTGCGGGCGGGCCAAACTTGCGCTTTAGCACAAAATTCTGACCCAGATACAGGCGGCGAACCTGCTCATCACCGGCGAGTTCTTCGGCGGTGCCCTGTTTCAGGATTTTTCCCTCGAAGAGCAGGTACGCCCGGTCAGTGATCGAAAGGGTTTCGTTGACGTTGTGGTCGGTGATGAGGATGCCGATGTTGCGGTGTTTCAACTGCGCCACAATGGTCTGAATATCCTCCACGGCGATGGGGTCAACGCCGGCAAAGGGTTCGTCTAACAGGATAAATTTGGGGTCTACGGCCAGCGCACGGGCTATCTCAGTACGGCGACGTTCACCCCCCGACAGCACTTTGCCGTTGTTTTTGCGCACATGGCCGAGGTTAAATTCGTCAATCAGTTCGTTGCACTTTTGCTTCTGCTCCGCCTTCGATTTGCTGGTCATTTCCAGCACCGCCAGGATATTCTCTTCCACCGTGAGGTCACGAAAAATAGAGGCTTCCTGCGCCAGATAGCCCAATCCCAGCCGGGCACGTTTGTACATTGGCAGGTTGGTGATATCGGTGTCGTCCATGTAGACGTGGCCACTGTTGGGTTTCACCAGGCCCACGGCCATGTAGAACGAGGTGGTTTTGCCCGCGCCGTTCGGCCCCAGCAAGCCCACGATTTCGCCCTGCGCCACCTGATACGACACATCGTTGTTGACCAGCCGACTGCCATATTTTTTCACTAGATGTTCGGTTCTGAGAATCATGATAGTAGATGTAGCCAAATGCGAAAGCAATACACAGGCTGCCAACTTTACTCCTCCAGCCGGATGTCTTTCAAATACAATTGCATCGTCGAGCGGTTATTAAAGGTATTCAGTTCCAGGTTGTAACAAATTGAGAACGGCTCATTTGGGTGGAGGTGTTCGGCCCAGGCACCGAGACCGAAACCCACCGCCGTGAACTGATGCCCTGACCGCCGCTGCCGACAGTTAAACTTCACGTGCTTCTCTTTCATCAACATCGGTTCGCCCACCAGCACCACGTCTTCCGTACAAAAAACCGGGGCCAGGTTGTGCGGTCCGAACGGCGACATTTGCTGCATGATGCGGAAAAATTTGTCGTTGATTTCGCTGAAATCGAGCGGCAAATCCACCTCCACGCGGGGTATCAGGTGTTCGTCCAGAATCCGTGCCGACACTACTGCCTCAAATCGTTCGCGGAAGGCGTCGATGTTCTCGATAGGCAACGTCAGGCCAGCCGCAAACGTGTGACCGCCAAATTGCTCCAGCAAATCAGCACAGGCCTCAATAGCCTCGTAAACATCAAACCCCGCTACCGACCGCGCCGACCCCGCCGCTTTGTCGTTCGATTGGGTCAGGATGATCGTGGGGCGGTAGAACTGTTCGATGCACCGAGATGCCACTATACCAATAACGCCTTTGTGCCACGAAGCGTCGTACAACACCGTTGATTTAGCATTAATTAACAGGTCGTTCCGCCGGATCATGTCCAGCGCCTGCTCGGTCATGCTTTTGTCGAGGTCCTGCCGGTCTTTGTTGTGCGCATGCAGGCCATACGCAAAGTCTTCGGCCTCGTCAAACGTCTCGGCCAGCAGTAAGTCAACGGCAGCTTTGGCGTGGCTGATGCGCCCGGCAGCGTTGATGCGCGGCCCGAGGCCAAACACCACGTTACCAATGTCGAGGTGCTTGTCTTTGTGGGGGCGCACCTCATCGTCGCGCATGAACCCGGCCACCCGCATGAGGGCCTGAAAGCCGGTGCGCGGCGCGGTGTTCAGTTGCCTTAATCCGTAGTAAGCCAGGGCCCGGTTTTCGCCCGTGATCGGCACAATATCGCAGGCAATGCTCACCACCACGAGGTCGAGGTAAGGCCAGAGTGTTTCATTGGGTAAGCCCCATCGTTGGCACAGCGCCTGAAGCAGTTTAAACCCCACGCCACAGCCCGTCAGTTCGTCAAAAGGGTAGTCACAATCAGCCCGTTTCGGGTCAAGCACGGCCACGGCAGCGGGCAGTTCATTGCCCGGACGGTGGTGATCGCAGATGATAAAATCGACGCCGAGGTCATTGGCTTCGGCCACCCGGTCGATGGATTTTATGCCGCAGTCAAGGGCGATAATGAGCGCAAAGCCATTGTCGGCGGCGTACTGTACCCCCGCTTTCGAGATACCGTAGCCTTCTTTGTAACGGTCAGGAATATAGTGTTCGAGGTGCTCGTACCGGGTGCGCAGAAATCCGTATATAAGTGATACCGACGTGGTTCCGTCGACGTCGTAGTCCCCATAAATGAGTATCTTTTCACCCCGGTGCATGGCCTGCGTGATCCGGTCGACGGCCCGGTCCATGTCGCGCATCAGCAGTGGATCGTGCAGATGAGTCAGTTTGGGCCGGAAAAAATACCGTGCCTGATCGAACGTGTGTACGCCCCGTTGCACGAGTAAACTGGCCAGAAATGGACTGATATTCAGTGCTTGTACCAAGTCAGCCACAGCCAATTTCTGGTAGTCCTGATCGGGAAATCGCTTCAAATTCCAGCGTTTCGAAGTTGGTGTAGGTTGCGTAATCATGCGGCGGGTGAACAAGGCATCAGTACGCAAGTTAATTTCGTTTCTTCCAAAACAGTTTCGCTTATGTCCTTTTTCCTAACGGCTTTGGTGACCTTGCCACACCTCATCACGCCACCACCCAATAAAGTCACACTTACCGTCGAAATCCGAAATATCCAGGAGGCCGAAGGTCGCATTCAGGTCGGTTTGTTCAGGCCATGTGCCAATTTTCCGTCGGCCTGCAAACCGATTGACAAACGAATGGTAGTGGCCAGCAAAGGCAGTGTCCGGTTCGTTTTCGACGTTGAACCCGGCGACTATGCGCTGGCCGCGTTCCATGATTTAAACAGCAACGGCATCATCGACACCCGCCTATTGGGCATACCCAAAGAACCCTACGGTTTCAGCAATAACGTTCGCCCCTGGATGTCGGCCCCTACCTTCGCCGATTGCAAAGTGGTGATGGGCGAAGCCAACAAGGTGATTCACATTCAACTGAAATGAAAAACCTCTTCCTCCTCCCCCTCTACCTGCTCTGTTTCAGTGCGTTGGCGCAGTCAGGCGGCGAAATCTGTGCTCAGGGGAAAGCCCGTTTTTTCGGGCAGCCGGGGCGGTTTTCGCCGCAACAGGCCCGGCTGCCAGACGTTCAATCATTGGGAGACCCCAGCATCGACGTAACCTACTACGGCCTGAATCTCACGCTGACCTACATTCCCAGGTACCTGCGCGGGGTAGCCACGGTGGTATTGAAACCCGCCACCGCCAGTCTGAACAGCTTTTTCCTGGACCTCAACTCGGCCCTGCGCGTCGACTCGGTCAAGGTCGGCAACCAGCGCCTGATGTACTCACACGCAAGCAATCGCCTCACGATAACCCTCCCGCAGACAGCAACCGTGGGGCAAACCCAGCGCCTGTTGGTGTATTACCAGGGCCTGCCCGTGAGCGCCGACGGCGCCATCGCCTTTACGACCCACGATAACACCGCCGACCCACTGATCTATACCCTCAGCGAACCCTATGGCGCATCGGACTGGTTTCCCTGCAAAGACACCCCCGCCGACAAAGCCGACTCGTCGGCGGTAAGCATCACTGCTCCGCCCACGTTTGTGTCGGTATCGAATGGGCTGCTGCAGCGGGTCACGAACAACATCGACGGCACGAAGACGTATGTCTGGAAAAACAGCTATCCCATTGCCCAGTACCTCATTTCCATTGCCTGCACCAACTACACCCAATATGACACGCCGCTGACCTACCAGGGCCAAACCATGCCCGTGACGCACTACGTGTTTCCCGAAGATCTGGCTCTGGCGAAGCCCGTCATCGACCAAACCAACGATATGATCAAGGTCTTTTCGGACCGGTTTGGCATTTACCCGTTTTTCCGTGAAAAGTACGGCCACGCCGAGTTTGGTAAGGATCAGGGCGGGATGGAACACCAAACCATCTCGTCGATGGATCGCCGTTCGCTCCTCGACCGGAACGTGGTCTCACACGAGTTGATGCACCAGTGGTTTGGCGACAAAATTACCTGCCGCGACTGGCAAAACATCTGGCTCAATGAGGGCTTTGCCTCCTACGGCGAAGCTATCTATCAGGAATCGCTGGGGGGCAAAACGACCTACCAGAGCTACATGAACACGGCTTTTGCCAGCCGGGCAAAATCGGCATCAGGGTCGGTATACGCGCAGGATGTTAGTTCGGTCAACGCCATTTTTGGCGCAGCAGGCTACAACAAGTATTACGCCAAAGGTGCCTGGGTGCTGCATATGCTACGCGGTGTATTGGGCGACAGCACCTTTTTTAAGGGTATGAAAGCCTACGTGGCCTCGCCGGCGGCCTACAGCACTGCCGTGACAGAAGATTACCAGCGAGTGATGGAAAAAACGTCGGGCAAAGACCTGAACTACTTTTTCAAGCAATGGATCTACGGCGAAAAATACCCCATCTACACCTATTCCGTTGCCACTGCTCCTGGCACCACCAGGGCCATTCTACGCATCAGCCAAGCGGCCAATACTAACCCGGCTTCATTTACGATGCCCATTCAGATTACGCTGCAATCTCCATTTGGCGACCAAACGGTTACGGTCCTCAACGACCAACCCGTGCAGTCGTTTACCCTCACGGGCAATAGTCCCATTCCCATCACAGGCATTTTGTTCGACCCCGACAACTGGATTCTGAAAGTAGCGTCGCAGGTAGCCCCGCCCGAACCGCCCGTTGTGCTGGCCACCGAACCCCTGCCGGGGGCCTTACAAATATATCCCAACCCTGGCCATGACCAGCTTACGGCCACGTTTACCACCCAAACGGCTGGGCCACTGACCGTATCGCTCGTGACGATTTCGGGGCAAACCGTATCGGCATCATCAGAGTTGAACGTACCTGCCGGACCGCAAAAACGGGTTATTCCCCTCCGCCAACTCGCCCCTGGAGCCTATATCCTACGCCTCCAAACTGCCGACGGTGCGCAGAGTGCATCGGTGTTGGTGAAGTAGAAAAGAGGAGTTCAACGTTTAAAGTCTAATGGTTCGTGTTGCTTCGCGCCTCATATACGGAGTGCGAAGCAACACGAACCATTAGACTTTAAACGTTGAACCCATCTATGCGCTTTCTCCTTCCGCTCCTGCTCATTGCCCAACTTGCTGTGGCTCAGTCTGGTCTGGGCATTACGGGTCATAATCACGTCGCCCTGCACGTTAAAGATATTCCAACCAGTGCCGCCTTTTTTCGCGACGTGATGGGCCTGACACCTATTCCCGTACCCGACAACCTGAAGGCTACCCGCGCCTGGTTCGACATGAAAAACGGGCAGATGGTCCACCTCTTATCGGGCCGTACCGAGCAGATCATTCATGATAAAAACGCTAGTCACCTGGCACTTTTCGTGGCTGATATTGCCAAATCAGAGGCATTTCTGACGGCCAAAAACATCTCCTTCCACAAACAAGTCCGCTTCGACGGCGTTACCCAAATCTATTTCTCCGACCCCGACGGGTATTTGTGGGAGATAAACGAAAAGAAGTAGGCAGTGGGCCATTCCCTAAATTGCCGATGGAGTAACTAACAATAGGCACGCCTGGCATGTTATATAGCTATATACGGCCGATCAGGCGTTTATTAAGTAGGTGAGCGAAAAAGAACGACGCTTTATTGCTGATTAACTATCTGACTGTCAGTGTATTAAAAATATACTTGTGTCTCTTATTTTAGCTCGACTACTTATCCACGTTTTCAGATAGTCTAATCCGACTAAGCGGTCCTTTTGGCTTCCTGGCGGGTTGGCCTTGTGCCTGAAAAACAGAATCGGCCTTTTGTTAACCGTCTCAACGTCTTTTTACATGAAGCTCAGTGACTATGTAGCCTCCATTGCCGATGTATCGGCACCCAGTCTGACCAACAACGAATCTGTTGCTGAGACAAACCGCGTAGCAATATCAGTGAAACAGCCTTTGCAACCCGTGGGGCCTGTTTCTTCCAAAAAAACATTACCTGAGCACCTGCTTTGCTTCTCGCACCTACGCTGGAATTTTGTCTACCAACGGCCCCAACATCTGATGAGCCGGGCCGCCGACGGCATGAACGTATGGTTTCTGGAAGAGCCGGTTTGGGGTGACGAGTTACGCGTAGAAATACGGTCGGAAAGTGAAAATCTGACCGTGCTGGTGCCGCACATTCCCCATGGCACACCGTTCGGCGATGTACTGGCTTACCAACGGCGGATGATCGACCAACTAATTGAGACTGAACGTATAACAGACTTCGTTAGCTGGTATTATACCCCAATGGCCCTCCTCTTTAGCGACCACCTCACCCCTACCCGAACCGTTTATGACTGTATGGACGAGCTATCGGCGTTTTTGGGTGCCCCGCGCGAACTGATCGACCTCGAAGCCAAATTAATTAACCGCGCGGATCAGGTGTTCACGGGTGGCTACAGCCTCTATGAGGCAAAACGGGATCGCCACGCCAACGTCCACGCGTTTCCGAGCAGCATTGATTTTGCCCATTTCTCGAAGGCCCGTAATCATGACCGTGAACCTGCCGACCAAGCCGGTATCCCGCATCCACGCATTGGTTTTTCGGGCGTAATCGACGAGCGGTTCGATGTGCAATTGCTGCGCGAAATGGCCCAACAGCGGCCCGACTGGCAGTTTGTCATCGTTGGGCCCGTGGTGAAAATAGACCCGGCTACCCTGCCCAAAGGCGACAATGTGCATTACCTGGGCCTGAAGTCGTATAAAGAACTACCCGCCTATTTCAGCGGCTGGGATGTGGCCATGCTGCCGTTCGCGCTCAACGAATCAACGCGGTTTATTAGCCCTACCAAAACGCCGGAATACCTCGCCGCTGGCCTACCCACGGTCTCGACACCAATCCGCGACGTGGTACGCACCTACGGCGAAAAAGGATTTACCCAAATTGCCGCAACATCCGACGCCTTCATCAAGGCCACTGAAAAAGCCCTGAACGGTGAACATCCCACCGACTGGGACGCCATCGACCAGTTCCTCGCCGAAAACTCGTGGGATATCACCTGGGCGAAGATGAGTAAGGAGGTTGTGAAGTGATTTACCCCTTTGGCACCACCAGCACTACGTATTCTTTTTCGATAACCACTTGACCCTCAGCGAGTCCTTTTGGTTTACGAACAAATTTTTTGGGCGTCACAATGACGGGACAAAGGCTGTCGGTGCGGCGTTTTGAGTTCCAGGCGGCCAGTTCGGCGGCGCGCTCGATCACGGTTTTTGGAAACGGCTTGCCCGCCCGGTACTTGATCACTACGTGCGACCCGCTCACGTCGCGGGCGTGCAGCCACAGGTCGTCTTTGTAGGTGTAGCGTTGGGTGAGCAGGTCGTTATTCTTGGCATTTTTGCCAATCCTGATCGTGAAGCCCTCGTAGATTACTTCTTTGAACAACTCGGTTGGGTCGGTGGTGATAACGGCGTCGAGCAGAGTATGCTGCTTGATGTATTTGCGTAGCTCCTTCAGCGACTGTATGGGCTCAATAATAGCCCTGTCAGCCCCAATTTCGGCTATTTCGGCCTCGCGGAAACTGATTTGTTCGTGGATGTGGTCAACCTCGATTTTCTCGTTTTTTGACTTTCGGTAATACACTTCGGCGTTGCGCTGTGGCGACAATTCGGGCTTGAGCCGGATGGTGACGGGCTGGTCGTTTCGGTAAAAATCGGCCACCGTCACCGTCTCCGGCGACCGTCCACCGGGCCGCACATTGATCGTGTGGAGGTTGGCCATCAGCAGGTTACCCAGTTCTTCGTGGCTTGGTCCTTCATCGCGGCTGATGAGCCGTTGCAGGTTCGCATCCAGTTGCGCCTGCGCCCGTTTCAGGCGTTTGTCCAGCAACCGTAACACCTCGGCCCGCTCCCGCTCAACGTTGTTTTGCCCGTTATACGAAATATAAAAACGGCTCGACGCGTCCATCGGACCATCATACGTGCGCAGTGGTTCACCCAAGGGCACTAGTGCCAGCGTTGGCTTGTGCTCGAACAGGACAAGCGTATACGTGGGGTTTTCCAACTCCCGCACCACCGACTGCAACAGGGTCCAGTCTACGGTTTTTCCAGCCTGTTCGGCGCGTTGATTCAAATAGGCCCGCACCACTTTACCAAACGTAGGAAACAGTTTCCGGTGGTCGCCGCCCGCCGCCATGTAGGCCGTTTCGGACTGGTCGATGGGCCGGTCGAGCGTATCGAGGCGTAGGTTGTTGTCGCCGACCAGTTTGTGGTTGAAGAGTTCGACAACCGTGTTTTCCTGGAACGCCAGCAGGTTGGGCCGGTTGCCGAAAAACTTGAACAACAGCGTATAGCCGTCCGTCAGGTCAATGGCCAGACAACGCTCGTTCAGAAACGACCGAACGCCTAAAACGGCCTTTCCAGGCTGCTCGGCCACTTTCTCGCCCGCTTCGTCCGTCTCTTCTGATGCTCCCGACGTGAGTGCTTCAAACAAATCGACGCTGTTGGTCCGCGCCCGGCGCACGTCGTCGGCGAAGAGCAGACCCGAAAATTCAGGGCGGAGCGACGCCTTGATAAAGAACGGTTTGTAGTAATTGATTTTGCCTCGCGCCTGCGCAAACACCAGCACCACCTCGTCGCGGTCCTGACTGAAACAGTCCACGAAAAACAGCCCGCGCAGCCTTTCCTGAAGCATCGGCGCAACCTGCCGCAAAAAATAATAATTGGTGTGCATAATAAATAGGCCGGGTAGCCGGCAAAGGTAAACAACGTGGCGTGAAGGGGGTTATGGAAGCAGAATTGCCAACTACTACTTTTTAAATCTCAACGTCATGAGCAAGCAAACCACGCAACCAACCGTCCGCGACACCGCCGACGACACCAAGAAGCACGAACTGAACACGAACCTGCCGGATGAGGCGCAGGGTAAAACGTCGCGGGGGAAACACAGTAGCAAACAGAGCACGGAAGATGACCATTCGCCAGAGGGCCGTCAGCAGACGCCCGGTGGCAAGACCAAAACTGAACTCGCCGACGAGCGCGGCGGCCACGGCCATTCGGGCAATGCGACCGGTAGTGGCAGCAATTCCAACGCCGAATCGAAGGGATGAGGCTTTCGCTTTGATCAAGTACCGTCAGGTTGGAGGTGGTGCGGCTTTCCAACCTGACGGTATGCAGTTACAAAAATCCCCGTATTGAACAAATCAATACGGGGATTTTTGCTTTAACTATCAACCACCTACGCAGCTACTGCTTCCTTAATCGCTCCTAACTCCAACCCTATTTTGGTAAACGCAGCGACGGCTTTCTCCAGATGTTCCTGCTCGTGACTGGCCGAAATCTGAACACGAATCCGGGCTTTGCCCTGCGGCACGACGGGGTAAAAGAACCCGATCACGTAGATGCCTTCGTCGAGCAATTTGGCCGCGAAGGTCTGCGCCAGTTTCGCGTCGTAGAGCATGATGGGCACAATGGGGTGTTCGCCGGGCAGAATGTCGAACCCGGCGGCGGTCATGGCTTCGCGGAAATAGCGGGTGTTGTCCTCCAGCTTGTCGCGCAGGGCGGTCGAGCTTTCCAGCATATCGAGCACTTTCAACGACGCACCCACGATGGCGGGGGCCAGCGTATTGGAGAACAAATAGGGCCGCGACCGTTGCCGCAGCAAGTCCACAATCTCTTTCCGCGCCGCCGTAAACCCGCCCGACGCACCACCAAGGGCCTTTCCGTACGTGCCCGTGATGATGTCGATGCGGCCCAGCACGTTCCGGTATTCGGGCGTACCCCGACCCGTTTTGCCCACGAAACCGCTGGCGTGGCATTCGTCCACCATCACCATAGCGTTGTACTGGTCGGCGAGGTTACAGATTTTGTCGAGTTGGGCAATGGTACCGTCCATCGAAAAAACCCCGTCAGTCACGATCATAATCCGGCGTGAACCGGCTGCCGCCTGAAGCTGCGTTTCCAGGTCGGCCATGTTGTTGTGCTTGTAGCGGAACCGTTTCGCCTTGCACAACCGGATGCCGTCGATGATGGAGGCGTGGTTCATTTCGTCGGAAATAACGGCGTCCTGTTCGCCCAAAAGTGGCTCGAAAACACCACCGTTGGCATCGAAGGCTGCCGCGTAGAGGATGCAGTCTTCCGCCCCGACGAAATCGGCGGTGCGCTGCTCCAGTTCTTTGTGAATATCCTGCGTACCGCAAATAAACCGCACACTCGACATGCCAAAACCGTGGCTATCGAGCGTATCGTGCGCCGCCTGAATCACCGCCGGGTCCGACGACAGACCGAGGTAGTTGTTGGCGCAGAAGTTAAGCACCTCGCGCCCGTCTTTCACCGCAATCACCGACGATTGGGGGGTGACAATGATGCGCTCGGTCTTGTACAAACCGGCCTCTTTAATGCCGTCCAGCTCCTGCTGAAGTTGTTCTTTAATAGCTCCGTACATGGTTTATAGATTTTTTAGGCCAATTGATACATGGCCGATAACTGGTTAATCATTTCCTCCGTCATGCGGGGCAGGTCGAAGGCGGGTTTCCAGCCCCAGTCGCGGCGGGCCACGGAGTCGTCGATGGTTTTGGGCCACGACTCGGCGATGGCCTGCCGGAAATCGGGTTTGTAGTCCGTTTTGAAGTCAGGAAAATAACGCTGAATAGCAGTGGTCAATTCCGCTGGTGTGAAACTCATGCCTGCCAGGTTATACGACGTTCTGACGCTGATGTTCTCGGCAGGAGCGTCCATTACTTCCAGCGTGGCCCGAAGTGCATCGTCCATATAAATCATGGGCAACCGGGTGTCTTGGGCCAGAAACGAGGTGAACTTATGGCCCTGTACGGCTTCGTGGAAAATAGACACGGCATAATCAGTGGTGCCGCCGCCGGGCATCGACTGGTAACTGATCACGCCCGGATACCGCAGCGACCGCACGTCGAGACCATACCGGTTGTGGTAATACGCCAACCAGTTTTCGGTAGCTACCTTGCTGATGCCGTAGACCGTACTGGGGTTCAAATACGCATTTTGAGGCGTGTCGAACGGGGGAGCTTCGTCGCCGAAGGCAGCAATGGAACTCGGCACGAATAACTTACTAATCCCTTGTGTACGTGATACTTCCAGCACGTTGAGTAAGGTTTGCATGTTCAGGTTCCAGGCCCAGATCGGGTCGCTTTCGCCCTTGGCCGACAGCACCGCCGCGAGGTGGTAAATCTGCGTAACCTGGTGCTTTTTCACCACTGCGGCCAGGTCATCGGTGCGGGTTGCATCGAGCTTTTCAAACAGGCCGGTCTCCGTTGCGGGGGCGCGAAGGTCAGACGCAATGACGTGATCGTGGCCGAATTGGGCTTGTAACTGGGGCAACAGGGCTGTGCCGATTTGCCCGTTCGAGCCAATAACCAAAACCGTATCTCGCTGCATAGCCGAATCTGTTAACGTGATGAAGTGTAGCGGTAAATAGGACCAAATGAGTCCACGACATGAAAACGCCTATTTCCTGTACAAAGTTATCTTTACCGTTAATAGCTGGGTTGTTATTCAATAAGTCCGTGAATATTTTGGCCAAACGTACCAAGTACTACGCTTATTTGCGGCAGTAGAATTAGTTTTGAACCACCCGTAGAAAAATTTTCGGCATGGAATTACTAGACGATACCGACAAGAAATTACTGCGCCTGTTGCAGCAGGACGCCAAGCTGACCACCAAGGAATTGGCGGCCCAATTGAGCCTGACGCTCTCGCCCGTTTATGAGCGCATCAAACGCCTGGAAAACCTTGGCTTCATCAAACAATACGTGGCTGTTCTGGACAAAGCCATGCTTGGACAAGCCATTATGGCGTTCTGTCAGGTATCGATGCGTTACCACGACAAGGCATTCATCAACAAGTTTGAGGAGGAAATACAGAAGCTAACCGAGGTGCAGGAATGTTACCACATGGCCGGGCAGGTCGATTTTCTGCTAAAAATTCACGTCGGTAGCCTGAATGAATACCACGATTTTGTCAAGAATAAATTATCTCAAATCGAAAATATCGGTGTGCTCAACAGCACGTTTGTACTCAAAGAAATCAAGCAGAGTTTAGGATATCATATCGAATAGTGGCTTTTGCGAGTGGCTGACGCATTCCCCAAAAAATAACCCCCCGCTTCAGCCTAGCAGAAACGGGGGGTTGACATAACAATTGGTAACTTCTTAAATCTCGTTCCGCTTCATCGCTTTCACGGCGAAGTCGGCGGCGCGGGCGGTGAGAGCCATGTAGGTCAGCGACGGGTTCACGCACGACGCAGAGGTCATGGCAGCACCATCGGTAACAAACACATTTTTCACGCTATGTAGCTGATTATTAGCGTTCAACACCGACGTTTTGGGGTCACGACCCATGCGGGCGGTGCCCATTTCGTGGATACCAATGCCGAGGTGTTTCGACTCGTCATTGTAGCCTTTTACATTTTTCAGACCGGCTGTTTCCAGCATTTCCACGGCGTCGTTCATCATGTCTTTGCGCATTTTCTTCTCGTTTTCGCCGTAGGCGGCATCGAAAATGATCTGCGGCAAACCCCACTTGTCTTTCTTATCCGTAGACAAGGTCATGCGGTTGTTGGGGTCAGGCAGTACTTCGCCGAACCCACCAAGGCCCATCGTCCACGGTCCGGGTTTGGTGAGCGATTCTTTGAAATCAGCACCGAAACCGTCCATACCGTTGCCACGACCCCAGCCGCCACGACCCGCGCCGCCCTGGTAGCCAAAGCCCCGGACGTAGTCGCGCTTGTCGCCGTCCCAGTTACGGTAGCGGGGAACGTAGACACCATTGGCCCGCCGACCATAGTAATACTGGTCTTCCATGCCCTCGAAATCGCCCGATGCGCCAACGCCCAAGTGGTGATCCATGATGTTGCGACCCAGTTGATCCGAATCGTTGCCCATCCCGTTGGGGAACCGGCTCGATTTCGAGTTCATCAAAATTGACGTCGAGCCAAACGCTGATGCGTTGACGAAAATGATTTTGGCGAAATACTCGCGCGTAGCCAGCGTGTTCTGGTCGATCACCCGAACGCCTTTGGCAATGCCCTTCTTGTCGTCATACATAATCTCCGATACAATCGAATCAGGACGAAGTGTTAGTTTTCCCGTGGCTACTGCGGCGGGCAGCGTCGATGATTGGGTGCTGAAATAGGCACCGAACGGACAACCACGCATACACTGATTACGAAACTGACAGGCGGCCCGGCCCAAATCGGTGTGTACCTTTTTGGGGTCGGTGAGGTGGGCAGTGCGGCCCATGGTGATGTGGCGTTTGCCAAAGGCTTTTTCCACCCGCGCTTTCACTTCCTTCTCCACGCAGTTCATCTGCATAGGGGGCAGGTAGTTGCCATCGGGCAGCACACTCAGGCCATCTTTCGAGCCACTGATACCCGCAAAACCTTCAACGTAGCTGTACCAGGGCGCAAGGTCTTTATACCGAATGGGCCAGTCTACACCATGACCATCTTTGAGGTTGGCCATGAAGTCTTCTTCGTTGTGGCGGTAGCTTTGCCGACCCCACATCAACGACCGGCCACCCACGTGATAGCCCCGAATCCAGTCCATCGGACGTTTTTCGATGTAGGGGTTCAGCGAATCGTTTTCAAAATGGTGCCGCCATTCTTCGTTGGCGGTGTAGCCCGTGCGCATGTTGGCCCAATACTCTTCGGCAGCCTGCGTGGTCACACGCCCCCGGTGCGGAAACTCCCAGGGATTGTTAGTCGCGGTGGTATAACCCTCCACGTGTTTAATGTCGCGGCCCCGTTCCAGCATCAGCACCCGCAGACCTTTCTGCGTCAGCTCTTTTGCAGCCCAGCCACCCGATATGCCCGACCCAACCACGATAGCGTCGTAGGTCATGTCTTTCTGGGCGTCGATGTTTAAGTTCATGTGTAAGTTTTCAGTTTTGGGTTTTCAGTTCTCAGTTGCTTCGCTTCAATAGCTTTGCGCGTAGCATACGCCTGCGTCAGCCAACCGCAGCGGCGGACCGCTGAAAACGCTCAACTGAAAACTGAAAACGTTTAGAGTGCCCAAGCCTTTTGACCGGGTTTGAGGGGAACACAACCGTCGTAACGGCCGGGGATGGCCACGTACTCAAGCGCCTGTGTCGCACCAATTTCTGAGGTGAAATAGCCCATCAGCGTCAGGTCTTTCAGCATCGTGAAGAACGGCGTAGCGTTGCGCTTTGCGGCGGGCATCTGCACGTCCTGCTGCCCGGCCACGGCGCGGGCCATGTCGGCTTTCTGCGCTTTGGCGTCGGCCTCCAGCTTCTTCATAATCTCGATCCGCTGCGTGTTATCGAGTTCGCTGAATGATTTACCGTAGGCATCCTGACTCATTTTCTGCGTCATGGTCAACCCATCGATGAAGCGTTGCTGGTCAGGCTGTTTGTAGCAGTCTTTCAGCACCACGTCGATGATTTCGTTCACCTTGGCGGCCTTGGCACCGGGCGTGTTGGTGGTCGGGATGATAACATCGGCCAGATCGGCCACGAGTGCATCCTGGTCAACCGTGAAAAGCACGGGTTTGCCGGTTGCCAGCCGTTGTGCCGCCGAAGCTTCAAGCTTGTCGGCCATGGCGGAATGACCCAGCGCGGGCAGTGCTACGGTAGCACCCACCAGCGTAGCCACCCGCATGAGGGCATCGCGTCTATTCATAAGAGTGAGATTAGTTAGCGTACTGTATTAAAACGATTTAAGGTAGTATAAAGGTATGAAATTTGCCAACCGATTAGGATGAAGCCGGTTTAAAATTGGACGTTAAAGAGCAATTAAACTACTTGTCCAACACCCGTCTCAACTCATTCACAGGCAACATACCCTGATCCAAAACCTGATCGTGAAAGGCTTTCAGGCTGAACGATTTACCCATTTTCTGCCTGTATTCGTCGCGTAGAGCCAGCAATTGCAGTTTGCCTAGTGAGTAAGACAGGTAACCAGGGTCGTAGGTGCCGCGCAGGGCCTCTTCGTGGGCGGGTTTTTCTTCGTAGTAACAGTTGGCCTGTATGAATTTCGTAGCCTGATCTACCGTCCAGCCGTGGGTGTGCAAATTGATGGCGCACACCAGCCGACAATACCGCAACAGCGACTCCGAGAGTTGGGCCATCTTGTACTTCGCGGCAGTTTTGGGGGCGGTGTTGCCGAAGCCCGCTTCCAGCATCATCTGCTCGGTGTAGTGCGCCCATCCCTCCACAAAGGCGTAGCTGCTGAACACCTTCCGCACCTCGCTCACGGGGGAGGCGTTGAGGTGCAAAAACTGCACATAATGGCCCGGATAAGCCTCATGGATGGAAATTACCTCGGCTACATAGCGGTTATACTGCGTCAGCCACTCGTCCTGTTGCTTGGCCGACCATGCTTTTTTAGGCAGCGTGACGTAGTAATAGGCCTGCGCCACGGCTTTGGCCTCAAATGGCCCCGGCGTGTTCATGGCGGCGGTGGCGCCCACCATAAATTCGGGCGTTTTTGTTACCGTAGCCCGCACGTCAGAAGGGATTGAGACGATCTGTTTGTCGAGCAAAAACTGCCGTATGGCTTCGCAATGTGCATTTGTGCTCGACACGAGCTTATCGGCGGTGGGGTGTTCCTGCTGCATTTGGCGGAACACGGCGAGGGGCTTTTTGGTGGGATCAATCACGCGGGCGGCGGCGGCAAACTCGGCCTGTTCGCGGTGGAGGCTGGCCATGCCCACGGCCAGAATGCTGTCGGGGTTAGCCGCCAGTTGTTCGTTGTACAGGAGCATCCGCCGGAAATTGCCTGCCCCAATGGCAAACGAACCCGTGGCGCGGGGCAGTACCGTTTTCTGTAGGTGGTTGACCAACCCGCGCAGAGATTCTGCCGCCTGTTTCGTGGCCGCTCTCAGGTCGTCCTGCTGGGCGGCGGTGCCCGTTTTGGCGAAGGCCTGCTGCACCTCGCCCAGCAAATAATCGGCCGTGCCGGTTTGCGCGTCGATGGCCACTAAAACGTGTTCGCGGGAGGGGTGCAGACCAATGTCATCTTTGACCGCCGCCACCCAGTCGGGCACCAGCCGCGCCTTGTCAATCACCGACTGCATCCGACCCGTGGGCGTGCCAAACGTGCGCTCCACGTAGGCGCTGAAATCGACCGTGTACGTATACGGGTCTTCGGCCACGCGAATACTGTCGATGTCGTTGATGTCACTTTGCACATTAGCCCGCATCAACCGATAGTCAATCTGTTCATCAGCAGATAGTTGTGCCGTATCCAGCTTCGCAAACGCCGAATCAAAATGAGCGAGTTCGGCGCGTTGCTGTTGCCACCAGGACTTATTGGGTATGCTGAGTTTACCATCGAATTCGTGTTTGCCCAGCGCCACCGCGCCTTCCGGGTCGCTGGCGTAATAGGCGGCCAGATAGTGGTCGCGCAAATCGGGATAACCAGACGTAGTCGCTGGTTTTGTCTGGCAGGCCGCCAGCGCGAGTAGCAGGAGGTAGGGAGTGAATTTCATGGTGTTAGTCATTGGCCATAAGCCAGGCAGTTTGAAAAACCAACGTGGCGCGTTTTTGAAGCACCTCATAATTAATCCGGTCAGCGGTATCCGTTGGCTTATGGTAATCGGGGTGTTCACCGTTCGTAAAAAACATAACGGGAATACCCTGTTTGGCAAAATTGTAGTGATCCGAGCGATAGAAGTACTGATGAGGGTCGCTCACGGTGTCGAAATCGCGACTAAGTTCGAGGTTGACCGACTGCTGATTGGCCGTTGCTACGGCTTTCCGTAAGGTGTCGTCTTTGGGTCCGGCAATGATGTAGCAGTAGTCCGGCTTTTTGCGGTGCGCATCGTCGACCCGGCCCACCATATCAATATTCAGATCGCAGACAATCGGGTTGAGGGGCAGCGGGAAGTTGGCCACGAAATACGATGACCCAATCAGCCCGCCCTCTTCGCCCGAAAACAGCACGAACAAGATGCTCCGCCGGGGCCGAATACCCACACGGGCCAGACTGTCGAACGTGGCCGCGATGCTCAACACCGATGCCGTGCCCGATGCATTGTCGTCGGCGCCCGGATATACCTGTCCATCCACCCGGCCCAGGTGGTCGTAGTGCGCCGAAATAATGACCAGTTCCTGTTTCAAATCAGTGCCTACGTGCAGCCCGGCCACATTTTGCCCGTAGAAGGAGGAGGCACTATCGCGGTGGTTGGTGGGGGCATCCGTTAGTTCATACCGTTTGTAGACCGACATGGTGGAGCGGCCTGCCCGGCGGGTATCCTGTCTGACCATGCCGTAGGGCGTGATTTCCGTAGACGTAAAAGGGTAGGTCTGCAACGCCAGAAGCGTGAGCGAATCCTTCCTGAAAACGGGTGATAACCGACTCTGTCTGAACGACCGGGAGCAATAAATGGCGGCTTCGCGCTGGCCTTGTTTGCCCGTTTCGCGCCCCTGCAAGCTATCGGAGGCCAATAAATACACGTGCTTTTTCAGCAGGTCAATCGGCACCGTAACGCCCGTAACGATTGGTTGGGCACGGGCAGCGATGCTGATGAGTACCATCCAAAACGTGAGCCTGACACTATTCATGCAGGCAATATTACGGCAATTAGTGCATTCGTAGCGTGGCTGGTAGTGATGGCTGGTAGTGGACCATACAGGCGATTTTTGGCCGAATAGCCGGGTCCGGGGCTACTTTTTTTTACCTTCGGGCTATTGATTCGGCATCCCATTGCTGCGCGACGTTCATGAAAAATAAAGTTTGTTTGTGCCTGCTGCTGAGCGGAATAGCCCTGTTGGGTGCGTTGCCCGGCTGGACGCAAAAAGCCCAGAATATCCCCGAAGCCATGCGTTTCATCAAACTGGGCAATACGCTCCGCGAAGTCGATAAGCCACAGCAGGCCATCGATTTGTTGCTGCGTGCGTTGCCAGTAGTACAGGGAAAAGACCTCTATTGGGAGGCCATCGCCTACGAAAACCTCGGCCTGGCCTACAGTGACCAGGAAAATACCATCGACGCCGTTACTTATTTCCAGAAAGCTCAGCTTCTGTATAAAGTGCTGAAATACACGGCCAGCGAAACGGCCATGAACGAGTTGATCGACAATGCGGCGGGCAAGAAAACGTATGTCGGCATCGACATCGGCTCGTCGGGCATTAAGCTGGTCATTTTTGGCACTCGCCTGGAAAACGGGTTCTACACCAAGTCGATTCTGGCCAAGCCCGATGCCCCCAACGTGACGCTGATTGCGGGCACGCCGCAGGCTTTTGACAACGGGCGCACTGTGCTGCGGGCCTACCTCGACTCGATCCGGCGCTACAACATTCCCACCGAGCGTATTTACGTGGCCTTCAGCAGTGGCATCAACGACGGGTTGGGCAAAACGCCGGGCCTCCGAAAACAACTCTACGACCTGCTGTCGGCTGAGCTACCAACAGGAACGATCTGCGACACCACGCTGACGGCCGCCCGCGAGGCCGAGTTGTTTACGGTGGGTGCTATTCCGCGCAAACTCTGGGCCACCACCTCGTGCATGGACATCGGCAGCGGCAACACCAAAGGCGGCTATTATGATGCGAATCATACGTTCCACGCGCTCAGTTTCCCGTCCGGCACCAAGTCGCTGTCCGCGCTGATCGACAAAAGCGGGGCCTTAGACATACCCGCCTATCGCGATGCAGCCCAACGCGTGGTCAGGACCATTGCTGACAGTTTGCTGACGGCGGCATTTAGCGAGGAGCGGGCAGGGCTTCAGCAACGCAAAACCGTGGGCTTTGGCGGGGGCATCACCTGGGCAATGGTCGCCTACCTGCACCCCGAAAAAGCGGGCATGACCGCCGTGCCCCTAACCGTGACCGACGTGGAGCGATTCAAACGGCTGGCCCTCACCAACTACCAGGCGTTGATTCATCCCGACCTGACCGATTTAACGGACCCAGCCATTCGCCAGAAGGCAGAAAAAGACATTGGCAGCGCGCAAACGCAGTTTACCGAGAAGCAGCTCATTGCCGGGGCACTTTGGCTCGACGCCGTGGTGCGGGCCTACGACAATACCACCATGCCGAAACGATTCGTCTTCATCCGCGACTCAGATATTGGCTGGGTGACGGGTAAATTCCTCGAAGACATCAACCGGAGGTATGAACGTACGCTGGCCACCGAAGCAAAATAGATTTATTGCCTTGACTATCAGTTATTTATACAACATTTTTCACATTGGAAACAGCTACGAATCTCAGCAAACAGGCCTTTCTGCAAGGTGGCGGGGAAATGGGGGCGCTTACCCGCCAGTACGATTGGTCCACTACGTCGTTGGGTATGCCCGACCAATGGCCGCAGAGCCTGCGCACCACGCTGAGCATTATTCTGCACTCGAAATTTCCGATGTTTTTGTTCTGGGGCGACCAGCATCTGTGTTTCTATAACGATGCCTACCGCCCCAGTTTAGGTAACAAGGGTAAACACCCAAACGCCCTGGGTAAGCCGGGAGTCGAGGTGTGGCCCGAAATATGGCCGGTCATCAAACCGCTCATTGACCAGGTGCTGGGCGGCGGCGAGGCCACCTGGAGCGAAGACCAACTGATTCCTATTTATCGCAATGGCCAGATGGAAGATGTCTACTGGACGTTCAGCCATAGCCCCGTCAGCGACGAATCGGGCCTGCCCGCCGGGGTATTTGTCACCTGCACCGAAACCACCCAGAAAGTACTGACCGTCAACAGCCTGCAACTGTCGGCGCAACGGTTTCAGAACCTGGTGCGCGACGCTTCGGTGGGCATTATTGTGTTAACCGGTCCAGGCATGGTGGTCAGCATTGTCAACGATGCCTACGCCCAACTGATTGGCCGGTCCGTTGCCGCCCTTGAAGGCAACCCGTTGTTTGATGTCATTCCCGAAACAGCCGCTGATTTCCGACCAATCCTTGACCAGGTGCGGCAAACTGGCGAACCTCTTTATCTGTACGGCCATCCGTATTTCGTGCATGTGAATGGGGGCAAAAGAGAAGGTTTCCTAAATCTGGTTTATCAGCCCTACAAAGAGCAGGATGGCATTATCAGTGGCGTTATGGTGCTTTGCCAAGACGTGACCGAGCAAATACGGACCCGACAGCAACTGACCGACAGCGAAGCGCAGTTCCAGTCGCTCATTGAAGAAGCCCCCGTGGCTACCTGCCTGTTTGTGGGGCGGGAATTACGCATCGATATTGCTAATGACCTCATGCTAAACTACTTGGGGAAAGGCAGATCAATTTTGGGCAAACCATTGGCCGAGGCATTGCCTGAATTGGATGGGCAACCGTTCCTCCAGATTTTAAGCACTATCTATACCACCGGCGAGATTCACGAAGAGAAGGGCGCACGGGCTGATTTGGTCGTAAACGGGGTGTTAGGCACGTATTATTTCGACTATACCTATAAGCCGCTACGCAACGCAGCGGGCGACGTGTACGCCATTCTGGAAATGGCCGTCGACGTAACGGACCGGGTTATTGCCCAGCGCCAGATCGACGAAACCCAGCAGCAGGTACTCACCTCGTTCGAGCAGTCGCCGGTGGCCATTGCCATCATCAGCGACCCTGATCTGACCTTCCGCATGGCCAATCCATTATATGGGCAGTTGGTGGGTCGTCAGCCAGAGCAGATTATTGGCAAACCTCTACTGGAGGTAATGCCTGAGATTCGGGGCCAGGGATTCGACGAGCTATTGCGGCAGGTGATTGCCACCGGTGTACCTTACGTTGCGCCAGAAAGGCCGGTTGCTATTGTGCGCAACAATCAGATGGAGACTATTTACGTTGACGTGAACTACCAACCTCAGCGCAAACCCAATAGCAGCATTTCGGGTGTCCTTGTCATTGCCGTCGACGTAACGGGGCAAGTGAAAGCCCGTCAGGCCATTGAAGCCAGCGAAACTCGTTACCGGGCTTTGTCGGAAGAACTGGACCAGCAGGTACAGCAACGCACTAAGGAACTGGAAGCCATCAATGAAACATTAGCCGCCACAAACAATGAGTTTACATCAGCCAATCAGGCACTTGAAGAAGCCAATCGTGACCTAAGCCGGTCGAATCATAACCTGGAGCAGTTTGCCTACGTAGCCAGCCATGACTTGCAGGAGCCGTTGCGCAAAATTCAATCGTTTGGCGACATCCTTAAAAAGCAGTACGGAACTGAGTTAGGAGAAGGCATAGACCATCTGGACCGGATGCAATCGGCGGCCAGCCGTATGTCGTTGTTGATCCAGGACCTGCTGGCTTTTTCGCGAATCTCCACGAGTCAGGTCATTACCAAACCCGTTCCCCTGGACGGGATAGTTAGTCAGGCCATCGAAAATTTATCGGTATCGATTGAGGAAACAAACGCACAGATTCGGTCAGATGCCTTACCCGTGGTTCAGGGCGATGCACTCCAGTTGGGTCAACTTTTTCAAAACCTGCTCAGCAACGCCATCAAGTTCAGCCGGAAAGATAGGTCCGGTAATTCGGTAACCCCCCAGATTATGATCAGGGTCATTGAGGTACGGGTGAGCGATTTGCCCGCTTCCGTAAAACCAACGCGCCCGGCCCAGATCTACCATTGCATTTCGGTTACTGACAATGGCATTGGATTCGACGAGAAATATGTGGGTCGCATTTTCCAGGTTTTTCAGCGCTTGCATGGCCGCAACGAATACGCTGGCACGGGGATCGGGCTGGCCATTTGCGAGAAAGTAGCCATCAACCACGGCGGGGGTATCGTGGCCCATAGCCAGCCGGGCCAGGGGGCCACGTTCAGCGTATACCTGCCGGGGTGAGTCTTTTTAGAAACAAAGCCTGCTTCCATTGCTGGGAGCAGGCTTTTTCATGTATGAATGGGCTGGAAACGGAAAGCCACTGAAGTGGTTTTGTCTGTAGCTATTCGCTTAGGCTAACACTACCGGTTAGAGCGTTCAGCCACGGCAAGGTTTAATGCCTTCTGTCAATGGCCAGCATAACGACCATGGTCAGCAGCCCGCCAACACTGCGCCGAACACGTTTCATGCGCTTGGATCTGACGGAGCGACTTGCTCCTTCAGGCTATTTCACCGAAATCACCGCAATCGTCAGTCGGCTCACGCACACCAGGCGGTCCTGTTCGTCGGTGATACGGATGTCCCAGATGTGGGTGGTGCGGCCCACATGAATGGGCGTACAACGGCCATACACCCAGCCCGAACTGACCGACCGGATATGGTTGGCGTTGACCTCAAGCCCCACGGCCCGCTGCGTGATAGGGTCGGTCAGGTGCATGAACGAGGCCACGCTGCCCAACGACTCGGCCAGCACCACTGAGGCCCCGCCGTGCAGAATGCCAAACGGCTGGTGGGTACGGGCATCCACTGGCATCCGGGCCACCAGTACATCGTCGGCGACGGAGACCATTTCGATGCCGAGATGGCCTGCAATGGAATTTTTGTTAAGCTCGTTCAAGCTCTCTACTGTATGAGTAGGCTTCATAATGCGCTGATTTATCCGTAATTTTGCGGCCAAATTAGGTTACGCTCTACGTAACGCAACAAGGTTTGGCACGCAAAGATCTATACATTATTCGCCACGGCGAAACCGATTTCAACCGCCGGGGCATTGTACAGGGCAGTGGCGTCGACGCGTCCCTGAACGAAATGGGCCGGGCGCAGGCAGAGGCGTTTTTTCAGGCATACCAGCATATGCCGTTTGCCAAACTATATACGTCTACTCTTATCCGTACCCACCAGACCGTCGATCCGTTTATTGAGCTGGGCATCCCGTACGAAAAATTATCGGGCCTGAACGAGATCAGTTGGGGCATCATGGAGGGCAAAATTCCCAGCAATATCGACGACGAACAGTACCGCAACCTGATCGAAAACTGGTCGGCGGGCAACACGGCCATGCCCCCCGAACAAGGCGAAAGCCCTGAGCAAGTGGCGGTTCGTCAGCGCCCCGCCATGGCCCACATCATGGCGCAAACCAATGAATCGCCGGTGTTGATTGCCATGCACGGCCGGGCCATGCGTATTCTGCTGTCGTGGCTGCTGGGCAAACCCCTGGCCCGGATGGACGCGTTTGAACACAGTAATCTGTGTTTGTACAAACTCACGTATGACGATGTTACGCAGCAGTTTACGCTCGACATCGCCAACGACACGTCGCATCTGCTTGCCGTCAGCAGCTACCACTGACCTACCACTTATCCCGATTATAAATCCCCTCATCCGCCTCAAAATGGGGGTTGGTAAAATCGCGCAGGCATAGCCCGGTTCGTTTGTGTAGTTTCGTCATTGGGCCATCTGCCCGGTGTCTGTTGCCCGCATGTCGAAACAACGTATATACTGGTTCTGCCAAATTGTGGGCTGGACACTCCTCATCCTGGCGGAGTTCGTGATCTATTGGATCGACGAGGGGTTCGAGGTGAACATGTTTTACCTGTCCATTGCCAACATCGTGCTGGGTATCAGCCTCACCAACGTGTATCGGATCATGATTCAGCGGTGGAACTGGGTGCGGCTGCCGTTTTTTCAGTTGGCCCCGCGCGTGCTGGTGTCGGTGCTGGTGCTGGCCCTAGTCATGACACTAATCAACTTCCCCTTCGACCAGGAGCTGATCGTGAACCCGCAACTACATGATCTGTCGGCGTTTATGGCCAGTATGGCCAACTGGGTGAAAACCATGCTGGCCTGGATTCTAAGCTATACGTCTTACCATTACGTGGAACGCACCCGCGACGCCGAGATCGAGAAGATTCTGCTCAAGACGTCTATCCGCGAAACAGAAGCCAAGGTGTTACGGTCGCAGTTGAACCCGCATTTTGTGTTCAACGCCCTCAACAGCATCCGGGCGCTGGTCTACGAAAACCCCCAAAAGGCGCAACAGGGCATTACGCAACTCGCTAATATCCTCCGCAACTCGCTCCTGGCCGACCGCCGCAAAACGGTTGATTTACGCGAGGAAATCAAAACGGTAGAGGACTACCTGGGCCTTGAAAAAGTGCGCTACGAAGACCGGCTGCAAAGCCAGATCGACGTTGACCCACGGGCTATGTACTGGCAGGTGCCACCCATGATGCTGCAAACGCTGGTCGAAAATGCCATCAAACACGGCGTGTCGAAGGCCGTCAGCGGCGGGTTTGTCGAGTTGCACGCCCACGTAGAAACCACCCATCAGGGCCGCGACGAACTGCGTATTCTGATCCGCAACACCGGCACCCTCGGCAACAAGGAAGCGTCGGGTGGGTTTGGACTGAAAAACACGCTGCAACGCCTCGACCTGCTTTACGGCCCCGACGCGCACTTTTCCATTGCTCAGGAAACCTCTGGCGTGGTCCTCGCCGACGTTCATATTCCCCAACAATCCGATACTGTTTTTAACATAAAAAAAAGCCCCCTAGCCCCCGAAGGGGGAAGTGGTGCCGCCCGGGCAGCAATAACCGGACTAGTAAGCTGGGGGCAGCAAGTACCCCGTCGGGGGGGAGGGGGGGTTCCGTCATTACCAAGCGAAACCACAACA
>JBBRMP010000019.1:0-43318 GCA_038230755.1 Cytophagales bacterium
ATTCACAATTGCCTCAAGAATTTCGACATTCCAGTCGTGTTTGTTGACAACGACGTTACGCGATAAGTCAAAATTTTTGCGATCTTCTTTTGTCGCTTTTTTGAGCGAAGGATTGCCTGCGTCTCTTATCTCCAAACGTATGTTTGTGCTGTGTCTTACAAATTCTGGTCGGTGAACAACCTTCGTCTTGAGATAATCAAACGCCGTAAATTTATCTTCTGAAAGCCACCAGGTTTCTTTTATAATTACCTCATTATCAGAAAAAGAAAGCTCGATACTCCGACGCTGGCCCAAAATGTATAGTCCGCAAGCTACCGAAAAGAACGCGGCCCACTCAGCTATATGTTCACCTGAATGGGGCCTATGCCTCAGACCGTCTAAAAGACCGAAAAGATAGAATACGAAAAAAGAGCCGATAACAGAAGCGACCAGGTTCAACGCGCTGCCTTCTCTGGTGTATACCTTCATCCTGACTTATTTTACCGCCTATTCCTAAATATCTTCACGCCGGTCTGGCGAATAAAACGCCAGCACTATTTCTGACTTTGGAATACCCTCCCGCACCAGCCATTCGGCAGTGGCCAGGTTTCTTTTAAGGATTAACATCCGCCGACAATAAATCTATACCGTTTCTGAAAACGGTATAGGTTTACCGCCTACTCCGCCCGCAACACTTCCAGCGGCGGGCGGGTCAACACGTCGCGGCTGTTGAGCAGGCCAATGAGGATGGTGAGGGTCGTGACGGTGCCGATAACGGCGAGCAACGGCCATACGCTGGGGTTGTAGGGTGACTCGAACACGTACTTGGCCAAACCCCACGTTCCCGCCACCGAGAGCACAATACCCGACAGCGACGCGAGCAAACCCAGCAGCCCGTATTCGATGAGGGTGATGTATAAAATCTGCCGCCGATTGGCCCCCAACGTGCGCAGGAGCACACTTTCCTGCATCCGCTGGTATTTGCTGATCACAACCGAACTGGCCAGCACCACCAGCCCCGTCAGGATGCTGAAGAGGGCCATGAACCGGATCACGAAGGAAATCTTGCTCAAAATATCGTCCAGCGTTTTCAGAATTAGTCCCAGATCAATGGCCGACACGTTGGGGAATTTTTCGACCAGCGCCCGCTGAAATTTGGCCGACGTTTGGGTGTCGGGTACGCGGGTCATGAGTACGCTGAACTGCGGAGCCTGCTCTAAAACGCCACTGGGAAAAACGACCAGGAAGTTGGTCTGCACCCGCTGCCAGTCGACGGTGCGGGTACCGCCAACGGTGGTCTCGATAGGGGCGCCCTGCACGTTGAAGGTCAGCTTGTCGCCGAGATTCAGGTGCATTCGTTTCATAAAATCATCCTCAAACGTGACCGCCGGAACGCCGTCGTTCATCACCTGCGCTTTGCCCGAAGAGATCTTTTCGGAGGTAATGAGCGTGTCGCGGTAGGTGACGCGGTACTCGCGGTTGAGCGCCCATTCGGGAATATGGAGCGACGTGTCTTTGCGGATGGCGTCCAGCCCGCGCCCGTTGATGTTTTCGAGGCGCATGGTCACGATGGGCACCTGCTGCATCACGGGCAGTCCCGACTGTTGCACCAGTGCCCGCACCCCCGCGGTTTGCTCGCGCTGAATGTCGAACAACACCATGTTGGGTTGTTTACCACTGGCCGAAAACTGCACCCGGCCCAGCAACAGCGTTTGGGTGAGGTAGAGCGTGGTGATCAGAAACGCGCCTAAACCAATGGAAATTAGTAAGATAAGCGTCTGATTTTGTGGGCGATACAGGTTCGCCAGACTTTGCCGCCAGACGAAACTCCAGTTGCGGGGAAAGAACCGCCGTACCGCCGCCATCAACAGCCGACCCATGCCCGCCAACACACCGAAGCTTACGGCAATACCTCCGGCAAAGCCCAGCGCTAATTTCCAGTCGCGGGTTTGCCAATAGGCGAAGCCCGTCACGAACAGCACAATCAGCACCACCACCACGGCCTGCAACGGGTCGCGCCCCGAAATGTCGGCATCATACGACGACCGTAACGTCCTGAGCGGCGACACGTTTCGGATGAGCAATAGCGGCAGGGCAGCAAAGAGCAGCGAGATAAACAGCCCCGTGACGATGCCCTGCAAAATGGACGGCCACGACAGCACCGTGTTTACTTCGACGGGCAAAAACGAGCCGAATACCAGCGGCAACGCCCACTGCAACGCCGACCCCAGCACCGCCCCAAGTATGGCACCAAATAAACCCATCAGGGCCGTTTGCACCAGAAAAATAAGAAACGACTGCCAGCCGCTCGCTCCCAACGTGCGCAGGATGGCCACCGACGTAATCTTCTCACGGACATAGAGTTGCACCGCCGAGGCCACGCCCACGCAGCCTAATAGGAGGGCAATGAACGCGACTAGATTCAGGAACTTGGTCAAATCGGCGAAGGCGCGGCCCGTTTGCTGCTTGCGGTTGGCCACGGTGTCGGTAGTCAGACTGGCTTTGTCGAGGGTAGGTTCGATATGTTTCACCAGCCAGGCAACGTCAGTCTTTTTGGTAAACTTGTAATAGTATTTGTAGTTGGCGCGGCTGCCTTTCTGCACCAGTCCCGTTTTTAACAAATAGGAAGACGGCACAAACACAGTGGGAGCCACGGCGGCGGTGGCGGCGGTACCTCCGGGTGTTTTTATTACGCGGCCTGCTACCAAAAATGACGCATTACCCACCCGCACCGAGTCGCCGACGTTAGCCCCAAACTGCACCAGCAGGGCATCGTCTATCAAGGCCACGGGCTTGTGCTGCCGAAACTGGGAAATCGCCGAAGCCGGTTGCACGTCCCAGGCACCATAATAGGGGAAGCCGCCATCAAGGGCTTTCACCTGCGCCAGCCGCACGCCGCCCGTGCGCGGAAAGAGCACCATCGACGCAAACGCCGTTTCGGTACTGCGCTCATCGCCAAGGCTTTGCAACATATTTTTGATCTTCTGTGACGGTGGTTGTGCACCAGAAACGGTTAGGTCGGCACCCAGTAGTTCCTGCGCCTGCTCGTCGATGCTGCGGGCCAGATTGTCGCCAAAGGAATTGATAGCCACCAACGCCGCAATGCCCAGCACAATAGCCGAAATAAATAGCAACAACCGCTGCCGACTCCGCCGACTGTCGCGCCAGGCCATGTTGAGAATGAAGTTCATAAGACTGTAAACGCAGTAAATACATGTACTTGAACAACGGATGCTGCTCTAAATGAGTTTATTGTACGCTGAACAAGCGGAGTGTCGAAATATTATGAAATTTCTTTAAAAAATTTTGTTTTTAAATTTATCATTTGCTTAGTTTGGCAACAGTAAGGTAACTGGTCTGCCAAGTACTGCCTCTAGTTACTTTGTCAAGAGAACATTTTCACAACTTAAAATCAGGTTGATTATGAAAACGTACTACCCTCTGCACGGTTTGGCTGCACGGTTTGGCTGCACTACGGTAACTGGTTTATTTTGGCTTCTTAGTGTGCTTGGCACGCTGACAGCCCAAGCACAGACCGGTGAGATGTTTACAGTTACTGCTACTGACGAGTCGAAACTAAAATTATCGGCCAAGCAGCAGGAGGTTATTGAGAAGACCAAGAAAAGTAAAACCCTGAAGCGAATCGACTACGTTAAAGTTGGCGATTTGTCGAAACTGCTCAGTAAGGGTGAACTTGCCTTTACGTTGCCTAGCGTGGGCCGCCTCGTTGCCAGAACCACCCGATTAGAAGTCATCAACGAGACTAACTACAAGTGGACAGGAGAAATCAATAGCGATGACCAGTTCGGCTATATTTATCTGTACAGCAAGGACGGAGAGGTATCGGGTTACGTTACGGTAGAGAAACAATCCTTTCATCTCAAGTCATTGGGTAACGGTTTGGCCGCGCTGGCAGAAACTGACATGACACAAATGAGGGGTGTATTCTGCAACAGTGTAGGCGACGGGAAACCAGAGAAACTCACGCCACCTCCAACCAAAGGGGCCAGGATCGACCCCTGCTTTCAATCGCAACGAGTGCGGGTTTTGGTCGTCTACACGCAGGCTGCTCTTGCGGCTGTTGCCTTACCCGATCTTGAAAACCGGGTACGCGTCAGCGTCGATCAGTTCAATCAGGCTTGTTCGGCAAGCGGCGTTCAAAACCAGCGTGCTCAGTTGGAGTTAGTTGGTATTGAGCAAACCAATTGGCAAGAGACAGCCGGGATGGATAGTGGTAATGAAACAAGAACTAGACAAGAGATTGACGGTCTGATAAATGTGGTTCGACCTAGGCGAGAAGACCCACGCATCCGGGCCGATATTGTCGTTTGCCTGACGGATGCCAATTATGTTGGTGCGCTTGGCTTTGTCAGAGATCTGGCGGCTATCAACTTACAAAATCGCGACTTTGCGTATGTGACTGTGGAGGTTGATCGGATACCTGATCAGCCTGTTTTTCCGCATGAGATCGGGCATTTATTTGGAGGTCGGCACCATGTTGACCCAACCCCCGGCGATATGCATGGGTATGTGTACACCATACCCTTTGGTTTCCTGAATTTAGGGCGTAAAGACTTCTGTACGCTGATGTGTCCCGGATTGCCAGACGAAATCCGTCGGTCTAATCTGTGGTCTACACCATACCGTTTTCATAATGGTACGCCAATTGGCACGGTTGAAACAAATAATGTGACCCGAACCATCGAAGCAAGTACTAATCGGATCGCTGATTTTCTGTCGCCTCCGAACATCCTGACTGCGGGAATCAATGGAAATGATTACCCGGAGTGTAACAGTCAGCAGACCTACGAGGCGGTGTTAAGTTGTGGTAACGGCCTATATACTTATCAGTGGGAGCGTAGCGATAATGGGTTTAGCTATTATACCGTCTCCACATCTGAGTTTTACTCGACTTTCTTTGCCAATAATGGAGGCACGCGCTATACTTATCTACGTCTGCGGGTGAACTCAGCGGATGGACAAAGTGCCACTTCATTTATGACAATTCAGAGCGGAGCAAACTGCAATGGAGGGCCACAGTTACGCATGGCTGTGAAGGAGAATGTGGCTGACAAATACGATTTTTCTATTGCGACGATTTACCCCAATCCGGCTGAGAATGAATTTACTACGGCTCTAACGATGCCCGCACCCATCGATGAGACACTGTCATTACTAAATGCGGATGGGAAGACGGCCAGGACCATTTTTAATGGACCACTTACCGCAGGTAAGCACGAGTTTAAGACAACATTAGTGGGAGTGCCTGCCGGTATATACATTGTTCAGGCCCAAACGGCCAGTAGTACAATCGGGAGCAAACTGATCGTTTCAAAATAAACAAATTCGCCCTGCAATCAGACTGTCTCTCGATTGCAGGGCGATTTAATTACCAACGAAGATGAAAATCAGCTTCATTACGCTCAGTTTCCTGTGGATGCTACTAGCCTGCAAACACAAAGAGGTAACAAAAGAGATGGTCAGCTATGGGCAGGCCGAGGCTCTGTTCAACGGTCGTGTTTGGCCCGATCAAACGTCCGATACGTTCACTCAGGTATCAGCGCAACGGTTCCGGGGACGCTGCCGTCAGACTGATGACCGACGGACTGCCAACGTATACACAATTGGCATTTCCACGGGCAAGCAAAGCACTAAAGCATATACTGAATCAGTCAGTTTTGCATTTGAGCCAGGTACGCTACCCCTTAGTAGAAGCGTTCAGTCAGAAAATAGCCAACAGGGCATAAATGAGATATGTGAAGTTTTTGCTAAGCAGCTTGGTTCAGCCGATTTTGACTATATGTTCAATGATGGTTTTGACATCATGGCCTATTCCAACTACGTAGTCAACAACAACCGTATTAATACGCTTACCATTACCCGCCTCGACACCATCGCTAAAGTGATTGAAGGCCGTTTTGATGTGTCGTTTGTGCGCCTTGACCCGCCCAGTAAAACCAAGCCCGATACGATACATATTCGATGTTCCCGCTTTGTTGCCCCATTGAATATGTAGGTATTATAGCAACAACCGCTGCCGACTCCGCCGACTGTCGCGCCAGGCCATGTTGAGGATAAAGTTCATGCGGGGGTCTGGGCTTTGTCTTCCACTACCGTGCCGCCTTTGATGCGGATCATGCGGCCTGTTTTGGCGGCTAGTTCGAGGTTGTGGGTCACGATGACGAGGGTAGTGCCTGCCTCGCGGTTGAGGTCGAAAAGGAGTCCCTCAACGATGGCACTGGTATCTTCGTCGAGGTTGCCGGTGGGTTCGTCGGCGAAAAGTACTGCCGGACGATTGCTGAACGCCCGCGCCAAAGAAACCCGTTGCTGTTCGCCGCCCGAAAGTTGCAAGGGGTAGTGGTGGCCCCGGTCGGCCAAACTAACGCGGTCGAGCAGGTCACGGGCAATGCGTTCGGCTCCCTTTTGGCCCCGCAATTCGAGCGGCACCATCACGTTTTCGAGGGCCGTGAGGGTAGGCAGGAGCTGGAAATTCTGGAAAATGAAGCCCACGTTCTGGTTGCGTACTGCCGCCCGCTGGTCTTCGCTCAGATTGTCGAGCAATATGCCATTCAGCCACACGCTGCCCGACGAGGCCCGGTCTAAACCCGCACACAGGCCCAGCAGAGTAGTTTTTCCGCTGCCGCTGGGGCCAACGATGGCGAAACTGTCGCCGGTTTTAAGGTCAAACGAAACGTCGTGGAGTACGGTCAGGGTTTGGCCCCCGCTCTGGTAGGTCTTCGTCAGGTTTTCGACGCGTAAACTCATAATTCGGTTGTATTCAAGTACTGTAACTAGCTGGATAACCCCTGCTGGGCCACTTTCGTTTTCCGAAACGTATTCGTCCGGTAGTATTCATTTTTGACAGAATCACGGCAATCACCCTCTAAGCGAAAGTCCTAAACAGTTTAAAAATAAACTTGTCCTAACAACCGCAAACAGGAAAAACGCACATATTTAGGCCAAATGGCGTTATATTTACGTCAAGTGTCGTAGAGCATATGAACACACAAACTATCGACAACTATTTTGGGAGTCAGGAAGTACCGCCTGTTCGCTCCACGCTTGACTTAATCGACCTGGGGCGACGGGGAATATCTCGGAAAGCAGTGCTTGGGTTGGCTAAAGGGCTGGCCATGACTACGGCTGAACTGCTTGTGGTGCTACACGTATCGGAACGGACGTGGCAACGCTATGCTGACGATAAACTACTGCCGCAGGACATGACCGAGCGAGCGCTTCAATTGGCAACCCTTTACCAACAAGGCGAAGAAACCTTTGGGCAGGCCGAGAAATTCAGAGGATGGATGGCCTACCCTAATCCTGTTTTTGGCGGAAAAAAACCCATCGAGCTATTAGATAGCATCTACGGCTTTCGGGCTATTGAAGAAGAATTGATTCGGATCGATTATGGTGTCCTGGCCTGATGGACGTTTACCGATTAGCCACCGTCCGGCGGGCCAATGACTTATCAGGTCAGGGATCAAGGCGCGTGAGCGGTCGCTGGAACCACGTAGGAGCGGCTGTACTCTACACCGCTGCATCCAGAGCCTTAGCCACGCTGGAAGTGCTGGTGCATATGCCATTAGCCTTTTTACCAGACGATTACCGAATGCTGACCCTGCATTTGCCTGATGAATCCCTGCAAACAATCTCCTCCGAGGCCTTGCCCGATGGTTGGACTGGCTTAACCCCGCCCGACGAGATCAAGCAGTTGATAGACGATTGGATCAAGGCCAATCAATATCTTGTGTTGCAAGTGCCCTCTGCCATTGTCGAAGGTGATTTTAACCTGCTGGTCAATCCGGCACACCCCCGTGCGGCTGAGGTAGTTATTATTGAGAACAAGCCTTACCAGTTCGACACGAAGTTACTCAGGCAGTAGGTTTAATCAACATTCTCCAATCCAAGTGCCCATCTCCACTCGCGTTACGAATTCAGTACAACATGCCCCCGTCGAGGGGTTTCAGGTGGGGTATGCGCGGTTGCCGTGGCCGAAGCCCATTCCGGTCTGGACGTATTATGTCGATGGCCTGCTGATCGATACGGGGTCGCGGCACATGCAGCGCGAGGTGTTGGCGCACTATGCTTCCCACCCGATTGAGCAAATTGCGCTGACGCATTTCCACGAAGACCACGCCGCCAATGCTGCCGCCCTGGCCCGGCAACATAACTGCCCGGTGGTGTGTGGCCCGCTCACCGCCGAACGCATTGCCCAGCCGTATCACCTGCTCCCCTACGAACGCTACTGGTTCGGCCCCATCGAGGCCTGCTCTGCCGCCGTGGGTATCGAGGTGCAGGCCACGTTTCCGCAACCTGTTCATACAGAACATTATACGTTTCAACCCATCCTGACAATCGGCCATTCCGACGATCATTTTTTGTTGCTGGAAGCGAACGAAGGCTGGCTCTTTTCAGGTGACTTTTACGTCGGCAATCTGAAAGTGTTTCGGCGGGGCGAAAACATTTATCAGCAGATCGAAGCTGCACGGCAGGTGCTGACCCTCGATTTCGACACGCTCTTCTGTGGTCACCGACCCACCTTCACCAACGGCAAAGCCGCTGTTCAACGCAAACTGGATTACCTGCAACGCATTGTGGATCAATCGCTTGATGGGCAACGTCGAGGTCTGTCTGAAGCCGCTATTGTGCGTAGCTTGGGTATGCGCGAAGACTGGTTTATGCGGGCCTTCACCAGCAACGACGTGGCCGTAAGCTACCTGGTGCGGTCGGCGTTGCACGACACGGTGGCGTAACTGATATATTTGACCTACTAACCAACCGTAAACCCCCGTCCATGCTCGTTACCACTACGTCAACCCTCGAAGGCAAACGCATTGTCAATTATATCGGCCTGGTCAACGGGGAGGCCATTATTGGGGCCAACCTGGTCAAGGATTTTTTCGCCGGTATTACCGACATCGTAGGCGGGCGGGCCGGGGCTTACGAGCAGGGGCTACGCGAGGCCAAAAGTATTGCCATTAAAGAAATGATCGATCAGGCTACACGGCTTGGTGCCAACGCCATCATCGGCGTAGACCTTGACTATGAGTCACTTAACGGCACCATGCTCATGGTATCGGCCAACGGCACAGCAGTGGTGATCGAGGGTTGAAAAAGTCTTTTTAGCCGATGAATTTTGTAGCCTGATTACCTGTTTTCTTTGTAAACACTTCCCGCCCACACGCCCTGCCTCAAAAACCAAATTCATCACCTCAAGCCACCGTATTACCCAACTATGCACGTACCCATTCCGATCAGTTCCGACGGGGAGGAACCGATGGAGAGTAAACCCATTTGCCATACTACTACAGATACAAAACAACGCGCCGAAGCGGCTAATGACCACTTCGACGAACTGGTAAAACAATACCTCCGCGACTGGATCAGTTACGGTACGGTAGCGACTTTACCCGACGAATTGTCCAGCGGTGACGCTGCACATGATCTGGACGAATTTATTGAAACGGGTGCCCTGCGCAGCTTTTTCAAGCACCACGACGACGCGCTGACCCTGTTGCTGGCCCAGGAAGGCATTGCCAGACACCTGCTCCGGTCGGGCACCGAAGTCTATTTTGAACCCGATGCCTATGAGCCACTGCTGGCCAGGTTCGAGCGGCGCATTTACAACCTTGCCGCCCACCGCGAACACCTTGAAGTACCGTTTCGCTATAGCCCCACCAGCAGGCAGGGTGCCCACGGCGATTCCATTGGCTGGACCGATTTACCCCTCGACCATACCGTCCGGGAAGACATCGGCTACTACTTCGGCACCCGGCGTTCCGACGAAACGGCACTGACAATTCTTGCTCGTCAACTGCACCGCGAGGCCGAATTGGCCGACGCAATGCCCGTGTATGCCGTTACGGAAGGCTACATGCAGGAATCGCTACAGGCCATCAGAACGGCCACCGAAACCTTGCAATCTGCTGATAATGAGCAGTTTCATTGTTTTGTGGTGCAACGTCGCCATGCCGCCAACGACCGTCATTTGGGGGCTGCGCTGCTGGTGATGCACCCCGGCCAGCCCAATAATCCTGAGCGTGTTATTTTCTGCGATACCCTGACGCCCAACGGTCAACCGCCCTGGTGGAACACCTTTCGGAATATGGTCGACGCGGTTTTTCCGCAACCCGAAGGAGGGGTGCCCGTCTCTGACCGGCTGGAAAATGGTGGTCTGAACCTGCAACGGCTCCACGATGGGGTGCCCGTTCGGCATCAGGACATCGACTGTGCATTCTACAGTGCGTCTATTGCCCGGGCGTTGATCCAACTGGCGGTGCAATTTCCTGACCTGATCCTGCACGGCTCCATCGACACGGTTATTGCCGAAATGACCGCCCGTATGCCCGACTATTTTGCGGAAGCCAACGTGGCTAAACCACCAAACATAGTCCGTGAAATCAACGTGATTCGCCGCTGGAACACGGGGCGCGAAGCGTTGTTGGGAATAAAGGGAGGGGTGTCGGTTTAGGTGGTCAAACACCTAACTCCTTACCCAGCACCTCCCGCCAGCGAGTGTAGCCATTGGGGCTTAAATGCAGCTCGTCGGCTTCGTAAAGCGACATGTCAGGCTTACCGTCGGGAGTGAGCATAGCGGCGGTAGCATCGACAAACTGAAAACCCGAACGGCTGCCTATTGCTTCGGCAATGAATGTGTTAGCCAGCCGGATAGACGCCACAATGTTCCAGCGGGACGGGCTGGGCTTAATCGACAGGAAGGTGACGGGGATTCCCGGCAGATGTTGCTGAATTTTTTCGGATAACGCGTTGAAAAACAAGCATACTTCTTCGGGTTGGCGACCTTCGCCGAGGTCATTATCCCCGGCATAAATCACCAGCGCACGGGGCCGGGCGGGTAGCACTACCCGCTCGAAATGCCAGGCGCAGGCAGCCAATGTTGAGCCACCGAAGCCCAGATTGACGGGGTTCAACGGTCCAAAATCGGCCTCCAGCGTATTCCAGAGCCGGATCGACGAGCTTCCGTAAAAGACGGTTCCCCCCGGCGTGCTTTGACGCGCCTTGATTTCCAGGGCACGGACTTCTTCGTCAAACAAATTCATATTGGCAACGTAACCCGTTACTGAGTGCAACGGGTTCACGGGACTGTGTAGTTAATTAACCATTCTGTTAGATAATTAACGTCCCGATCTGATTTTACGGACTCAAAAGCCCCCTGATACACTGTGGCGGATTGCAAATCCGCCACAGCCACAGTACCAACAAAAAAAGCCCCTCCTGAGCTTAAAGAGGGGCTTTTACCAATCAATGTGTATCAATACCGGTCGTCGTCATCGTCTTCTTCTTCCTCACCAAAGTGCTTGGTGGGGTCGAACATGGAGCCGACGAGGTCTTTGAATTGCAGGCCGGTGTCCATGGCTTTTTTGCCCACGAGCGAGTACTCGGCGATGCCGTGGAGGGCAAATTCCATCATGAAAATCCGTTCCTGCTTGCTCAGACGCGGGTGGAACTGATCCACCAGATCGTCGAGACCTTCGATAATGCGGAGGCGGCTTTCATAATCGCGGTTGGGCAGGTCGTTCAGGAGGTCCATCGTGTGGCCATCGCCGAACCAGTCCGTAATTTTCTTGTAGGGGTTGCCGCGCTTGTCTTTCTTGGCCTTTTCGGGGTTGGGAAAGAAGTTCAGAAACTGCGTCCGTATGGCTTTGCCAATCAGGTTTTGCGCCACAATGACGGGGCCCTCCACCTCACCTTCATACACCAGTTCCACCTTGCCACAAATGGCGGGCACCACGCCGTAGAGGTCAGCAATGCGCACGTAGGTTTCCTTTTCGCTGTTGAGCAGCGTGCGGCGTTCGGCAGACGAGAGCAGGTTTTCGTAGGCCGAAATGGTCATCCGGGCCGACACGCCACTCTTGGCATCGACGTACTCGCTTTCGCGGGCTTCCACGGCGATCTGCTCGATCAGGTCAGCCACAAGGTCGTTGGTTTTAACGAGGCCTTTTTGCTCTGTTTTCACAATGGCCTCCTGCTGCGTAATCTTCCGGCCCACGGCAATGCTCTTGGGATAGTGCGTCACAATCTGGCTGTCGATCCGGTCTTTCAGCGGCGTCACAATGCTGCCCCGGTTCGTATAGTCCTCAGGGTTAGCGGTGAACACAAACTGAATATCGAGCGGCAGGCGCAGTTTGAACCCCCGAATCTGGATGTCGCCTTCCTGCAAAATGTTGAACAGCGATACCTGAATCCGGGCCTGCAAGTCGGGCAGTTCGTTGATCACGAAAATGCACCGGTGCGAGCGGGGAATGAGGCCGAAGTGAATGGTCCGTTCGTCGGAATAGGGCAGTTTCAGCGTAGCGGCTTTGATAGGGTCAACGTCGCCAATCAGGTCAGCTACCGATACGTCGGGGGTGGCCAGTTTTTCGGTGTAACGGTCGCTACGGTGCATCCACGAAACGGGCGTGTCGTCGCCGTGCTGGGCAATGAGGTCGATGGCAAACCGCGAAAGGGGCTGCATCGGATCATCGTTCAGTTCTGCCCCGGCCACCACCGGGATATATTCATCTAACAGATTGATCATCAGACGGGCAATACGCGTTTTGGCCTGCCCACGCAGACCCAGCAGGTTGATGTGGTGCATCGACAGAATGGCCCGTTCCACGTCGGGAATAACCGTTTCTTCGTAGCCCCAAATGCCGGGGAATACCGTTTCTTTTGCCTTGATTTTCTGAATCAGATTTTCGCGCAGCTCCTGCTTAATCGCCCTGGGCTGATACCCGGCTGCTTTTAGCTCGCCAAGGGTTTTAATGGCCAATAACTCTTTTGCTTTCAGGTTGTGGTAACTCATGTAAAAGGGATTTACGAGGTACGATGTACGAATTACGATTGATTGCTGAGCTTACCTCAAAGCAAGTTGAGGCGTCAGCAATCAATCGTAATTCGTACATCGTACCTCGTAAATTACAACAGCCTTTGCCCGCAAATGGTTTGGGCTCGGGGTATTTGGCGCGGCGGGGTAAATGGGCTAAATTTGGTTACGCTTATCTAGTTCTGATGTTGATGAAAAACGGGTTGCCTGGCTTTCTTTTCGGTATTTTTATGCTGTGTGTGGCCTGGGGCTGCAAGGTAGAACAGTACCCGCCCGAACTCTGGGCCGTGTCGCCAAATCGGTATGAAATTGGCCGACCCGTTGAGCTGAAAGGTGCTCAGTTTGGTGATTCGCCCCGCGTTACATTTGGGCAGGCCGAAACCGCCGTGCAGGCCGTTGTTCAGTCGAAAACAGATGGTTCGCTGATCGTTATCGTGCCGCGCGTACCCACGGGCACCACGCAGGTTCAGGTAGCCAACAGCCAGGGAATGACCGCGCCGCTGTCGTTTACGGTGCTACAACCCCAACCCGCGCTGGGCAGTGTGCTGCCCGGAAATGCCCCTCCCGGCGCTACAATCCGCATTTTGGGCGAAAATCTGGACCGTATCCAAAGCATTAAGTTCGACACTACCCGTGTTGCATCCTATACAGTGGTGTCGCCCAATGAGGTGCAACTCATCATTCCGGCCAGGCTAAGCAGAGGGCAGTCTACCATTACCATGACGACCGAAGGTGGCCTGTTCCGGTTCCCCTATCTGGTCGCCGGAACGCCCGAAATAACGGGCTTTGCGCCCAAACGGGGCCGCGCCGGGCAGGAGATCGTGATCATGGGCCGCTACTTCACCGACGGCATTGTCCGCATCAATCGCGGGCAGGTAGACCCCGCCACCATCCGCATCACCGATACCGAAATCAGGGGTATTATTCCCAAAGAAGCCAGCACGGGACGTGTCAGCGTGACCACCTTCGAGAAGCTCATTGGCACCAGCGCCGACAGCATCTACGTGGCCAACCAGCCCGCCATCACGTCGGGGGGACTGGGGCAAACTGAGGGCATCGTGGGCGACAAATTCCTGATTACGGGCCTTAGCTTTCTCGATGTTACGAGCGTGACCTTTGGCCCCACAGCCGCCTTGTTTCGCGTGGTGAGTGACAACCAGATCGAGGTGACGGTGCCCGCCCGCACGCTGCCCGGCGAGGCGACCATTACGCTCAGCGGATTGGGCGGTACGGTAAGCGGCAACCAACCTTTTCTCTACATTCTGCCCCCCGCCAACCTGACGTTTTCGCCATTGCGCCGGGGAAAAAACAAGCTGGTTTCGGTGACGGGGCAAAACTTGACGCGCATCACGCAGGTTACGCTCAACGGCAAGCCCGTTGGTATTCACACCCGTACAGAAGGCGCTGATTTGCAATTCTTTGTTCCCATCGACGCGACCACTGGCCCCATTGCCGTGGTTAACCGTGCGGGAACGACCACCTCGGCCAGGTCGCTCACGGTGGTGCAAACGCCTATACTCACCGACTACCCCCGCCGGGCAGCCGTGGGTCGGCGCATGGTGCTGAAAGGGTTGAACCTGAAAGATGGCGTGGTGCAGTTTGCCGGTGCCGCCAGCCCCGCCGTAAACGATGGCCGAAACGACGATACCGAGCTATGGGTGATTGTGCCCAACGACGCGCAGGCGGGCCAGTTTACTGTCACCACCGACGCGCCCGAAACGTTTCCGTCTGAACTTTTCACCCCCATCCGGCTCGTGACGAATATCACCTTCACGCCAGCGGCGGGCAAAGCAGGAGCCGAAATTGTGGTGACGGGGCTGGTGATCGACGACGTAACCGACATCCGGTTTGGCGGCGGGGCGTCATTGCCCGCGTCGTTCCGCAAAGAGGCGACTTCACTGCGGGTGATTGTGCCCGCCAACGCTTCCAACGGCACGATCTGCCTGACCAACCCCGCCGGGCTGGCCTGTTCGGTCGCTAAATTCAACGTGTATCAGTTGGTGAGCGGACTGGCGTTTACCCCAAAAACGGGCAAGGCCGGTACCGAAATAACGTTCACTGGCCAAAACCTGTCCGACGTGACAGAGGTGCGTTTTGGCGCGGGCAACTCGTCATTGGCTCCATTCAGGCTGGTGGGTAACACGTTGATTGTCACCCTCCCCACCGATGCCATCGACGGCACCATATGCCTTACCACACCCGCCGGTACAATCTGTACGCTCGATGCGTTTGGGGTAGCCCCCTAACCGACCAGTCGGACCGCCCCGAAGGGGGCTATTTCCAGCGCAACGCGTTGATATTCTGGCCAATGAGGCGGCCTTCTTTCAGGCCTGCTTCGTTGTCCTGGCGGGTGTGAATACCACCCAGAATGCGTGACCAGCCCGACTCTTCGGCGGCTTCCCAGAATGATTTGTAGGTACGTGCTTTGAAATCGGTGTTCCGTTTGGCATCCCGTACCCGCCCCACGTGTGAATCGTCGGTGAAGGTGTACGCCGAACCGTATAGATCGGTCAGCACAACGGCCGCAGCGGCAGACTGTGTGGAGTGGCCCGACGCAAAACCAGGAAACGGTGGCGCGGGCCAGAAGGGCACCCAATCGGGGTCGATGGTGCGGCGCACGAAGGTGTAGGGCCGCTCGTTGTTGTGGGTAAACTTGCACTTCCAGCAGGCCACAAACGCATCGGATACGGCAATACCCACACGGGCAAATGTCTCGGCAGCTTTAGCCAGATTGGCTTTGTCGGCCTGAATGGCGATGCGGGCCAAATTGTAGGAGTGGCCGGGCGGCGTAAACGTTTCGCTGGGGTCGTCGGCCCACCAAACGGAAATCTCTTTTTCTTCCTGTGTCAGGCTGATATTCTTGGCATACACCTCCAGATACTGCGCGAAATAGGTCGATGTAGTCTGGGTAGACACGGGTAGGGGCGTGGGCATGGGCAAGGCCTGCGTGCTGCCCATAAACGTCCGGTTTTTGCCCCAATACGGCTGCATGGGTATTTTGCGGCCGTTTTCGGTTGCTTGCCACCCGCCTGCATCCGTCGGTACTACGTAGTCGGCGGGGAAGTTGCGGTTATAGCCTTCGTGGCCACCATCTGTCTTCGACCACTCGAAAACGGCTGCCCCAACGGCTTTTCCGTAGGCCGATGAGCGCGTATTTTGGTCGGTGTCGGCGTTCTTAAACTGGTCAGCATACAGCGTTTCCAGCGAGTCGATTTTCTTTTTGTAGGCGGCGCTGGTGTTGGCAAATAGTCCGCGCAATACCTCGGCCTGGGCGGCGTTGGCGCTGAGTGCCCAGTTATACGGCTTGTTGGCTTCGGTGGTGGGTAAATTGGTGAGGCCCTGTAGCTGCCGCGTCAGCGACTGGTTGGCGGGCATTCCGGCCACCACGGCTTCATACATCGCCACGCCGGCATACCCAAACGTGCGCGAGGCTACGGGCGGCGTGAATCCGGGGCTGTTGCGAATCAGCTTGAAGTGCATGTCGCTCCAGCCAAGGGGTACCTGATTACTGTAGGTGGTAGCGTTGTTCATTTGGGGGGCCACCGGCGTGGTAATTTCGCTGGGTCGGCAGGCCTGTACTAAAACCACGGCCAGCAGGATGGCTGACATGGCGCGTTTTCGTTGGATAACTGCCTGAATAGTTGGCCGGTAAGTAGTGAATAGTTGTTGCGTCATAAAAGAGTTTGTGCATGGTCTGCATCATCTGGCAGGTCGCAGATAATCAAATTTCAGCAAAAACGAGGCCAAAAAAATTAACCAAATTTGTCCCTCAATCACCTAACCTGATTTTGTACGATGCTACGATTTGTGTTCCTGTGCCTGTTGGCGGGCTATAGCCTGAGCGGTTTGGCACAGTCACGGCGGCGGCTCAATGCCATGCCAGCTGTAACCACCAACGCGCCAATGCCCGTGATGACGGCGCCGCAACCCCATTTGCTGGAAGGCGTTACGCTCAATAGCTCCCTGCTGAACCGGGGGGTGCGCTATTCGGTCATCCTGCCGCCCGACTATTACACCTCCAACCGCCGCTATCCCGTGGTGTATCTGCTACACGGCTACAGCGACGACGAAACGGGCTGGACGCAGTTTGGTGAGGCCGACCGCATCATCGACGAAGGGATGCGCAAGGGCACCCTGCCCCCTATGATCGTGGTCATGCCCGACGCGGGCGTAACCTGGTATATGAACGATTACCAGAACAAAACCCGCTACGAAGACATGTTCGTCACCGAGTTTATTCCCCACATCGACTCGACGTACCGCACCCGTACCAAACGCGAATTTCGGGGCGTGTCGGGCCTGAGCATGGGTGGCCACGGATCGCTGCTGCTGGCCATGCATCACCCTGACTTGTTTGGGTCTTGTGCGGCCCTGAGCGCGGCTGTTTTCACCGACAAGGACATTGTGAACACCCCCGAAGACCGATATAACAGCACGTTCAGTTTCCTGTTCAGCGGTCCGGTCACGGGCGAGGCCCGGCTTACGGCGCACTACAAACGCAACAGCCCGATGGTGTTGGCGGCGTCGGCACCAGAGGGAGATCTGAAAAAAGTACGCTGGTACCTCGACTGTGGCGATGACGATTTTCTTTCTGCGGCCAACGCCCAGTTGCACATAACCCTGCTGGACCGGAAAATCCCCCACGAATACCGCGTCCGCGACGGCGCCCACACCTGGACCTACTGGCGCACAGGCCTGCCCGCCGCGCTCGAATTTATCAGCACCAGTTTTCACCGGTAAAGCCCCCTAGCCCCCGAAGGGGGAAGTGCTGCCGCATGAATGCGCTGGCGGCAGCACTTCCCCCTTCGGGGGCTAGGGGGCCACTTCCCTATGACCCTCACCATCGACATTGGCAATTCCGACGTTGTGGTTGGTTACTATGCCGATCAGGCCTGGCAGCATATTTGGCGCGTACCCAGCCGACCGGCCCAGTCAGCGGCTTTTTACCAGCGTCAGCTACGCATGTGGCTTCTGGAGGCCAATTTACCCCTAAGCAGTGTTCGCCGGTCGGTGATCAGCAGCGTGGTGCCGGCCCTCACCTTCACCGTGCGCGACGCCGTAGGTGAGCTGTTTGCGCTCACACCCATAGTGGTGGGGCCGGGCGTGTATCCGTACCTGCCCGTCGAGGTGGTGCGCCCGCAGGAAGTAGGCGCGGATCTGGTAGCCAACGCCGTGGCCGCGCTGGCCCGGTACAAGCACAATTGCGTAGTGGTCGATTTTGGTACTGCGCTGACGTTCACCACGGTGTCGGCCACAGGCAAGATGCTGGGTATTGCCATCGCACCTGGTCTGAAAACGGCCATCCGTTCCTTATTTGCCAACACCGCCCAACTGCCCGAAGTACCCATCGAGATGCCCGCCTCGGCGCTGGGTACCAACACCGTTATGGCCATTCAGGCGGGAGTGATCATGGGCTACGAAAGCCTGGTGCGCGGCATGATTGCCCGCATCCGTGCCGAGCTAAACGGCGACTGCATTGCCGTGGCTACGGGGGGGCTGTCGCAGGCTATTCCGAGCCTGCACAACGAGTTCGAGGCCGTGGTCCCCTCGCTCACCCTCGACGGTATCCGGCTCATTGGCGATTATGTTCCTGTTGAGGTCGGCTAATGCTGAGGAAACAGCACCTCAACCGCTAGCCCCCCACACTGGGGAACGGCTTCTACAAGTGCGTGAAAAACAGGTGTTTAGTAAATGGATTCTACGCAGAGCAGTCGGCTTTTTGGTTGGTTGATTAACTGGTTCTGCCGACAATAAAAGCCGTACTTGGGGGTAAAAAACGACTTTTATCACCCGTTTTATCCGTCAACCAGCGCGGGCAACAGGCCGCTGGATAAGGTCTTTTTTTGCTGGCACGACTTTGTTACGTGGGGTTGACATACGCGCTGCACCGCACTGCCGATAATTAGGTCGGCACGGGGAAAGAGCGACTCAACATCCATGAAAATCGTTATCGTCTCCCTGCTCATTTGGAGCCTGTCGTTAGCTACCGCACTGGGCAACGACAACAAGTGGAACACGGGCCACCTAATCATGCCTGATGGCCGCCAAATTGACGGCCAACTCAATTACAACTGGAAAGCCGAAGTACTCCAGATAAAATTGCCCGACGGCACCCTCAGGGCTTATTCAGCGGGTCGTATCAGCTCATTTACGTTTTTCGACGATGAGCAAAATATGTTGCGCAGGTTCAGCACAATAGCGTTTGCCGATTCTGGTGACAAGCAACGTTTTGCCTTCATGGAAGAATGCACCACGGGCAAATTGTCAGTCTACCGTCGGCTGCGGCAATCGCATGGATTTATCAACATAGGTCGCCTGTCGATGTTTGGCAGCGACAGGGAAATGATCAACGATTACGACAACTTCGTTTATATGGTCCTCAACGACGGTCAGGTTACTGACCTTGATCGTTTTGGGATTGACCTTTGGCCTCAGATGCAGGAAGAATTTGGTAAGCCGCTGGTCGACTACATCAAGACGCGTCAACTCGACGTGTCGTCTACGGTGACGAAACTACTGCTCATCAATCAATACAACTACTTGAAAATCAGATCAGAAGAACAGACCGTAGCAGGCACTGAGGAAACAACGTCAACCCCAGAGTATGTCGAACCGATGGAAGCTGCCCCGGCCATCAATGACGGTCGGCAGTACTAGGTTATTCAGCTTTCCGGTTTATCCAATTCGGTATCGTTTGCCTCTTTTGGTGCTGTTCTCTTCCGCTTCCGAAGTGCCTCGGCCAGCAGGTATTCAATTTGCCCGTTCACACTCCTAAACTCGGCCTGCGCCCAGCGTTCCAGTTCAGCCAGCGTTTCGGGGCTAATCCGCAGCAGGAATCCTTTCTTTTCGGCCATAGTAAAAAAGTGATGAGTGGTAAACGGTAAGCGGTGGTTATCGCTCACCGTTTACCACTCATCACTAATAAAGTGATCCCGCGTTAACAATTGGGCTAACGTTTCTTTCGCCGCAGAGCACCACCAGCAGGTTGCTGACCATAGCGGCTTTGCGCTCTTCGTCCAGTGTCACCACGTTGTTCTCGGCCAGCCGCGCCAGAGCCATTTCTACCATGCCCACGGCCCCGTCCACGATTTGCCGCCGGGCCGCTACCACCGCCGACGCCTGCTGCCGCTGCAACATGGCCCCCGCAATTTCGGGTGCATAGGCCAGGTGGCTGATCCGAGCTTCAATGATGGTGACGCCCGCCCGTTCCAGCCGTTCGTTGAGTTCAACTTCCAGTACATCGTTGATGTGGCCGGTATTATCGCGCAGGGTCACTTCACCATCCTCGGCGTTGTCATAGGTATGGGAATTGGCCAGGTGCCGCACCGCCGCCTCCGACTGAATTTGCACAAAAAGCGTGTAATCATCCACCGAAAATAGGGCTTTGGCGGTATCGGTAACCTGCCAAACCACCACGGCGGCAATGTCGATGGGATTACCCATTTTGTCGTTCACTTTCAGCGTTTGCCCGTTCAGGTTCCGCGCCCGCAGGCTGATCTTCTTCTTGGTATAAAATGGGTTGACCCAGCGCAGGCCGTTCTGCTTCATGGTGCCAATGTAGTCGCCGAAAAACGTGGTCACGATGGCCTCATTCGGATTTACCACCGATAAGCCCGATAGCACAATGATGCCCCCGATAAACAGAATCACTGATAAAATGCCCAGCAAGGTACTGGCATATAGTACCGTGATGATGAAAGCGATCGGGCCACCAATAAGGCCAGTCAAGCCGACACACAAGGCAACGTACCCAGAAATGGAGGTAAGCGGTTTTTCAGTCATTGGTTTACGTGTTAAAGTGGAAGATGTGTTATCATTTTGATAGCACAATAGTAGCAAGCGGTCGTGCTCCTTTGTCAAAAATCGGATAGACGGCAAAAAGCCCCGACAAACTGGTTGCCGGGGCTGTACTCTTGGAAAGGTTCATGTTGGTTATGAATTGAAATACCCGGTGAAAAACGGGTCTCCCATATTCGCGCAGCAACGCGTTGGTTGCAAAAATCAAATCATACCCCTACACCCGAAAAGCCCCCGGCGACAACGTGGTTTGCCGCTTGAAGAAATTGGAAAAGTGGGCCACTTCGGCAAAACCCAGGCTGTCTGAGATTTCGGAGACCGTCCAGTTGGTTTGTTTCAGGAGCAGTTTGGCCTCCTGCACCACGCGGCCCCCGATGAGTTCGGTGGTGGTGTGGCCGGTGTGTTCTTTCAGGACTTTGTTGAGGTGATTCACGTGTACCGACAGCCGGTCGGCATAGTCTTTGGCGGTGCGCAGTTGCAATTTTTGCTGCGGTGTTTCAATGGGAAATTGCCGTTCCAGCAGCTCGGCAAACAGCGAGCTTACCCGCGCCGAAGCCGTATGAGACGGGTAGAGCGCGGTGACCGGTTGCAGCTTCTGCCCAAAGTGAATCAGCTCCAGCACGTAATTGCGAATCAGGTCGTATTTATAAGCGTAGTTAGACGTGATTTCTTTGACTATCTTCTTGAAAATCAAGTCGATTTCGGCAGTTTCTTCGTCCGTCACCGAGAACACCGGATAGCCACCAGGCTTAAAAATCGGTAGGTCGTCGAGGACAACACCGCTCTTGCCGGGCAGGAGAAATTCGTCGGTGAAGATGCAGAAAAATCCCTGTTGCTCCTTGTCAAGCGGCAACCAGTTGTAGGGTACTTTGGGCGTGGCAAACAGCAGGGCATTCTGCTCGATGTCGATGACTTTATCGGCGTATTCGGCCCGGTTTCGCCCGTTGATCAGGCTGATCTTATAATAGGCCCGCCGGTCGTAGGGCATGGGTGGTTTTTCGCGGTGGTCCCTAAATAAATCGGCTACGTTGAAGATGTTGAAATGCCCAATCTCGCGCTGAATATCGGGAGGTAGTAGTGTACTTAGTTCGACGCCGGCGGCGGTGGCAAATTCGGTATAAAACTGATCGACGGACGTAATTTTCATGGCAGATCGTAGTTGCGAAGATCAAAGATAAACAAAACGGCAAGGGTTGGTGGTTACTCCAAAACAGGACGTGACAAAACGCTTTTCTGCCGTATTTTTGCCCCCTGATTCTTTCTACTATGCTGAGTGAACAAGAAGTAAACCGACGAAATAAGCGCGAAGAACTTATGCGGATGGGTATCGATCCCTACCCCGCCGAACTCTTCGACGTGACCCATACCATTACCCAAATCCGCGACGCCTTTGCCCACAAAGCCGGGCAGGAAACACAGGGCGGCTACGAATCACACCTCGATTTTGCGGGCGACACTACCTGGGGCACCGTGCGGCTGGCCGGGCGGTTGATGGGCTTCCGCATCATGGGTGCGGCGGCCTTCGCCGAAATGCAGGACAGCACCGACCGGATGCAACTCTATTTTAAGCGCGACGATATCTGCCCCGGCGAGGATAAGTCGATGTATAATACGGTGTTCAAGAAGCTCCTCGACATCGGCGATATTATTGGCGTGGAAGGCAACGTGTTCACCACCCAAACCGGCGAACTCTCTATTTATGTGCGGTCGTTCAAGGTGCTGACCAAATCGTTGCGGCCCCTGCCGGTGGTGAAAGAGGTGATTAACGAGGCCACCGGCGAGAAAGAAACCTACGACGCCTTCACCGACCCCGAACTGCGCTACCGCCAACGCTACGTCGATTTGATTGTGAATCCGCAGGTACGCGAGGTGTTCATCAAGCGTAGCAGGCTCGTCAACTCCATTCGGCAGTACCTGAGCGGAAAGGGCTATCTGGAGGTGGAAACGCCCATTTTGCAGCCCATCCACGGCGGGGCCACGGCGCGGCCTTTTCAGACGCACCACAATACGCTCGACATGACGCTGTATTTGCGAATCGCTAATGAGCTGTATCTCAAGCGGTTGATCGTGGGGGGGTACGATGGCGTGTTCGAGTTTGCCAAAGATTTCCGCAACGAAGGCATGGACCGGACGCACAACCCGGAGTTTACGCAGGTGGAATTTTACGTGGCCTACAAAGACTACAACTGGATGATGGACACCATTGAAGAAATGGTGGAAAAAGTGGCCATCGACGTGGTGGGCACCACCAAAGTGACCGTCGGTGAGAACATCATCGACTTCAAACGCCCCTGGAAACGCCTGACCATGTTCGAGGCCATTCAGGAGTATACCGGCGTTGACGTGTCGGCGATGGGCGAGGCCGACTTGCGCCAAACTGCCGAAAGCCGGGGCATCAAAACCGATTCGTCGATGGGTAAATCGAAGTTGATTGATGAACTCTTTGGCGAGGCCTGCGAGCCGAACATGATTCAGCCCACGTTCATCACCGATTACCCCGTCGAGATGTCGCCGCTGACCAAAAAGCACCGCAGCAAACCCGGTTTGGTCGAGCGTTTCGAGGCGATCTGTAACGGCAAAGAAATCGCCAACGCCTACTCCGAACTCAACGACCCCATCGATCAGCGGGCGCGGTTTGAGGAGCAACTCGAACTGGCCAAACGCGGCGACGCCGAGGCGATGGCGATGGACGAAGACTTCCTGCGCGCCCTCGAATATGGGATGCCCCCCACGGCAGGCGTGGGCCTTGGCATTGACCGGCTGGCGATGATCATGACCAATCAGGCCAGCATTCAGGAGGTGCTTTTCTTCCCGCAAATGCGCCCCGAAAAGAAAGAAGACATCGCGACTGAAGCCGATTTTGTAGCGGCGGGTGTCCCCGAAGCGTGGGTGCCGGCGTTGCAGAAACTGGGTTATCTGACCGTGGCACAGCTACACACGGCTAGCCCAAACAAACTCTTCAACGACCTGGGCGGCGTTCGTAAGAAACTGAAAATGAACGATGTACCTATGCCCAATATGACCGACGTGCATCAGTGGACGGGGCATTGAATCCCTTAAAAGCAGAAAGGCGTCAACCCTTCGGTCGACGCCTTTCTGCTTTTAAGCCTGTTGCTCGTTGGGATTAGGCAATCTTGCGAACCTTAATGGCGTTGAGGCCTTTTTTGCCTTCAACGACTTCGAACTCAACCCGGTCCTGTTCGCGGATGGTGGCACCGTTCAGTTCGGTAATGTGAACGAAAATTTCACGGCCATCTGCGTCATCAACGACAAAGCCGAAGCCTTTGCTTTCGTTGAAGAATTTAACCACACCTGTTTGCATAGTAATTGGTAGAAATGAGATTGGTAAAAATTATCAAAAATCCATGCGGATTAGTCACGATGACGGAACGCAGACATAAAAAATAAGTTCAGGTAGCGAAACGGAACCCTCATCAAATTGACTATATTAGGCCAATTGTTGCCAGTTAAATGAGCATACGGTCCCAATAAACAGGTGTCCAGTTGCTATTTTTGTACTGAATCAGTTGGCAAATCAACTTTCGCACGTAATAGACATGGATCAGGGAATCAACAAACTTCGCTATTTCGTCGAGCAGCAGGCATTTGGTGTTTGCGCCCGGCTGGGTGCGCGGATGAACATTTCCGCCAGCAGCATCCGTCTGTATTTCATTTATACGTCGTGTCTCACGCTCGGCTCACCCGTGATCCTCTACCTGATCGCGGCCTTCTGGCTCGAACTACGCACCAACATCCGCCGCAACGCCAACCCCACGGTTTGGGAGCTTTGAGGAAGTGATAAACGATAAACGATAAGTGGTGAGTTTGCTTACGCAAGAAGACTAGCGCGTAAGCAAACTCACCACTTATCGTTTGTCGTTTATCGTTTATCACTTCCTTTTATAAAGCGGCACCGTACTGCACGGCTCGCCGAACAGCAGGCTCTGCACTACCGGGGCCAACACCCGCGTGATTTCGACATAGGCCGCCGTGGGTACGGGCACTTTGCTACAGCCTTTAACCACCACTTTGGCACCATGATACGACTCCGGATCGATGGTGGCAATGGCGTCGAAATAGAGTTTTTCGTCCAAATCCTGGAGGGTGCCAAACACTACCGTGTGGGCGTGGGGTTGTAGCTGTAGTGTCAGCAGCATATAGGCCCAGGTAGGAATGATGGCGTCTTCGGTGCAGGTGATCGCCACGCTTTTGCCTGCGTACTGGCTCCAGTCGTGTTCTTTTAAAAACGCCCGAAAGTCTTTTTCCTTCAAAATAAGCCCCATAAAGAGGTTGTCTTTGAGGTCATACACCACCCGTTCGCCGGGGTGGTAATAGTCTTCCAGATCAAGCGTGACCAGGCCACTGCTGGCCACCCGGTTGATGATAACGTCTGCTTCCATAGTTTGGAAACAGGAAGAACCGGGTTTTAAGTTTAACGACTGGTGCCAACTTTAGGCTCTCCTATAATTTGAGCAGCACAATCTTCATCTCGGTGTCGGTGGTCAGGGCAAACGAGGCAGCCTCGAAGGAGGGTGGGCCCATCAGCATCGGGATGTTTGAGAAACCAAACGGTTTGGTGGGCATTCCATTCTCCCGATTCATCTGTTTGTCGCCGTTCAAATCCTGATATAGTCGGACGGCATACGTGCCTGTGGGCATCGTAAGGGCAATCACCATCGGGCCGCTGGCAGGCACCGCCACCGCCGTATCGATGTCGGCAGTTTGATCCATAAAGTTTTCGGCTTTCGTAACCAGACCAAGGTGAATTGTCCCCTTTCGCTCCAGCAGGTTGCTGATCGTGATCGTTAGCTTGTGGGTTTGGGTCTGCGCCTGCACAGTGACTATCGAGACAAGTAAAAGGGTGGTAGTGATCAGCGTTTTCATGGCAGTACGTGTGCTTGGTTTGATTGGCCTAAAGGTATGATCGCCCGGAGACGCGGGGCAAGCTGGTGGGACAAACAGCACGATTTCGGGGCGGATGGGAAGGATTTCCCTAGAAACCAACATCGCCGTGCTTATGGGAATACTACTTAAACCGTAACATACCTGATGGCAAATCTGAATACTACCGTAAATAAAACCCACCGCTACGATGCCATCGTCATGCGCAAGCAGATCATGACCCGGTGAATGGGCAATTGCACAAATAGCGTTCCGACCGAAATGTCCTGTCGGCTGTCGCCGAATTCGGGGTCGTAGACGGTAAAGCAGTGTGGGCATTGGTGCAGCCTGACCACGGGATCTGCGTCGGTGGGCGTCGGCTCGGCCCGATGGGGTCTGGGGTAGAGGCGGTGGTTTGCAGGCGGCGGGTGTTGAATTGGTGGCATAACCGGTCGAGGCGGGCGGGGAGGTGAAGCTTAAAAACGCCCTTTTCAAACACGATATAGCGTCGGCTGTTGGGGTTGAAATTCTCGGTGAAGCACAGATCGTAGACGCTGAAAATGGGCATTTGGCCAACGCTCAGCAACGCCCGGCGGCGAATCAGAATAGAGCTAAACACCTCCGATTTAGCCCGAGTTTGCACCCCAAAACACAGCCCGAATGTGCGGGTGTCGTGGTGCTCAAAGAACCGGATGACGTAGTTTTTCAGGCGTGTACCCTCGTCGGTGTGGTCTTCTGTTTGCCAGGCTAGCTTGTTGGCGGCGTGGCGTACGTTGATGTTATGCTTGCCCAATACGTACGACCATGCTTGCCGGTTTTTGGTTTCTATCCCCTTCACTACCAGCGACTTCCATGATGTTACGCAAACCTCACCGATACGCGTTTTCAGGCAAATGGCGCACAGGTCGAGCAGCAAACTGACCGAAAATGCCTCGTCGCGGCGGTAAATACCCAGCCATGTCCGGTCGTTGTATCGGTTGAAGCCTTCGTAGTAGGGCAGCGAAAATTCGGGCAGGTATACTTCCTGCGTGGCGGGTTGGGTGATGAACGTTTGCCCGCTCGTTTTCACGGCATCAAACATGGTCGCTTCGGTGGCCTCGCTGCCTACGGTAAACAGGGCCTTTTCCACTTCATTGGCAAGCCGCCCTACGTCATTGGTGTAGACCAGTTCGCGCCAGCGGAACAGCGTGTTGCTCTGCTTCGGGCGGATGTACAGATACCAGAAATGTGGCTCCGGCGAGGCGATGAAATTGAGGTTTCCGGTGAAAAACGGCGTAAAATTCTGGTTCGCATCCGACAGGTTCACTTTCAGCCGGGGCTGGTAGTCGAACTGATCCAGGATGGTGTGATACTCGCTTTCGCCCAGTTAGTCGCCGGTGCGGAAGACGTCTTCGCCGCAGTAGGAACTGATGATGTTCGGGTGTTGATCGGTGTCCACTTCGTAGGTGATGCCGTGGCTCTTCAGTGCCTTTTCCAGCGGGCGCATTTCTTCGCCGTGGACGGTCATCGGCAACTGCTGCCTGTTGCCAAACCGCACCCGCGCGTCGTAGGCCAGTTTCAGCACCCGCTGCAACGCCCCCGGCGAGACAATGCCCGCAGAGAGGTTCATTGTACATTCTCTTTTTACTGCTTGATCGCTACGGATTTAGCGTAGAAAAAATCGGGGCGGATGTTGATCATCAGGTAGCCCCAGGTGCCTAGTTTGTCGCGCTGATTTATGGTGCCTAGTTTGGTGTATTCCAGGCTGTTGGTGCCGTCCATAACGGCGTATCCCGCTTCGACGGTGGTGAATTTGCTGAGTGCGTAGGTGGCTACGAAGTCATATTCAAAGCCCAGTTTGGCGTCGACCAGCGCACCGGCAGTGGCATCATTGCCCGACAGCACTTCATAGCCCGGACCGGTGCTGAACAGGCCGCGTTGCAACTACGCGTTTTTGATCGTCAGCCCGTCACGGTCGTTGCCGGTTTGGCCGTAGGCGAACGCCTACCACTGCACCTTACCAAATTTCGACGAGGCGTTGCCCACCGTACCCAGCAACATGACTCCGTAGGTTTGCCGCGAATTGGTGCCGCCCACACCGCCATACTGACGGCCATACACGTACCCCGTCGACGCGCTACCGGTGCTGTCTATACGATACTTGGAAAAGTCGTCTTTGAACCACAGGGCCGAGACTTTTGTCTGCCGGGATGCCGTACCACCAAATTTGCGGGTCAGGTACGCCATCTGGAAGGACTTGAACTGCTGATTTTGTCCGTTGGTGCCTACCGCGTTGGCCAGCACCGGCGCACCGCCTTTGCCCGCCGTAGGGATGAACCCCGCCGGAATAGCTAGCGTCACATTTTTATTCGACAGGGCCGAAGTCGGTACGTTGCCGGGAGTGTAATCGGTACCCACGAGCCCGAACGCATCCGAGTTTTGGTTGAAGCCGCCGCCAATGTCCAGCGACCAGCCGTAGTGTTGCGCTTTGAACAGGGCGGCGTCGAACCGGCGGGCCTGTTGCAGCCAGTCGAGGTTGCCCAGCAGGCGCACGTCGTCGTATACCAGTTCCTGCCGGCCAATTTTCAGCGACAGGTTTTGAATGGCCTGAAGTTGATCGTCGTATCGGCACTGTTGCCCAGGGTCATGTTGGCCCACGCTTCGTGTACCATCAGCCGGTTGCCGTCGGCGGCGTTGATGGTTGAGGCGTCCTGCCCCCACACGCGCACGTCCTGAATGGAGGTACCAAACAGCACGCGGTCCCATTTGTAGCCAAAGGTGAGGCGCGTCCGTTGCGAGGTAAACACCACCGATTGGGCGTTGAGCGGGGCCAGATTCCCTACGCCGTTGCGCAGTTCGGTGCGGGTGCGCACCTGCCCAACCAGCGTCATTTGGGCGTTTACCAGACTACTCGTCAAGAGCAGGATTATGAGCAAAAACCAATTACGGAAATAGTGTTGTTGCATGGTGATGATGGAGTACAAGGGTATGTTTGGGGTTAAATCATGTGCCTTTTTGACACAAACGCCAGAAAATGCACACAAATTAGGCCATACGAATCAAGTATTTGGGGAGCGGAGTGTTCAGCACTACTCTGTTGATAGCCAGTTGATTAGCTCTTTATTCTCGATCCCAGGCGAGCCTTCATCACATTACGGGCTATTTTTCATTTCCTTTGTGGTGTTTATGTGATACATGAACAACTTGGTTGAGCCGGTCCAATGGTGTTCCCGCACCGGACTGGCTCTTCCTTTTTCAATAGACGTCGGTTAGGCTGCGGGCATACTCCGCCACGTAGGCCGGCCATATAAGTCGCAGATTTCAGTCAGTTTATTCAGTCCCATCAGCACGACTACCGTGGCGTTCGATTGCGCCGCCAGGTGCAGGTCGGCGGACATATTGCCGTCGCGGGTGGTGCCGCTGATCACCCAGAAGCTCTCGCTGATGCCCTGGCTCTTAACCGGAATTCCCTGCGAGGCCGGTACAGCCAGGCAACTCGAAATGCACGGTATCACGGTGCACGGAATGCCGTGTTGCTGAGCAAACTCAATTTCTTCGTAGCCCCGCCCAAACACAAACGAGTCGCCACCTTTGAGCCGTACCACATGGCCCAGTTCATGGGCCAGATTCACGATGTTTGTGCCGCCGTTGCCGGGTTCGGAGAAGGACGGCGTGTTTGTGTACCGCACCCTGGAAGACCTCGACCTCATCCGCGACTATGCCCGCACGGCCAAACGCGGGGCCGTGCGGGGCGGCGGGTTGCTGGGCCTCGAAGCCGCCAACGCCCTGCTCGATCTGGGCCTCGACGCCGCCCACGTGGTCGAGTTTGCGCCACGGCTGATGCCCCGCCAAATCGACGCCGCCGGGTCGGGCGTGTTGCAGCGGCGGCTGGAAGCGTTGGGGTTGCATATACACCTGAACAAAAGCACCCAACAGATCACCGGCGAGGGCAAGATCGACGGGATGCAGTTTGCCGACGGGTCGGGTTTAGACATCGATATGCTCGTGATTTCGGCGGGGATTCGTCCGCGCGACGAACTGGCCAAACGCGCCGGGCTGGACGTACATCCGCGTGGTGGTATCGTAGCGAATAATTACCTGCAAACGTCGGATGGGGCCATTTTCGCCATCGGCGAACGTGCGCTGGTGCATTCTATGATCTACGGCCTCGTGGCCCCCGCCTATGACATGGCCGACGTAGCAGCCGCCTGCCTCACGGGTACTGTCCGCGAATTCCAGCCGTTTGATATGTCCACGAAACTGAAACTGGTGGGCGTTGACGTGGCCTCTTTCAGCGATGCTTTCGCGCAGGAAACGGGCGGCGACCTCAATGGTGTGCGGACGGTTTGTTACGAAAACCGGGCGAAGGGCATTTATAAACGCATCAACATCAGCGCCGACGGTAAGGCACTGCTGGGCGGAATCCTGGTGGGTGATGCCACCGAATACAATCAGTTGTTGCAGGTGTGCAAAAACAAAACCATCCTCCCACCCGACCCCGAAGACTTGATTTTGGGCAATAGAGGGCGGTCCGGCGATCCGGGTGAAGAAAAAGCTGGTGCCGCAACATCCATTGGGGGGGTCATGGCCCTGCCCGATGAAGCCCTGATTTGTTCGTGCGAGGCCGTGACAAAAGCGCAGTTGTGCCACGAAATTGGCGAGAATGGGCACGTCACGGTCGATGCAATCAAGAAAGCAACCAAAGCCTGTACCGGCTGCGGCGGTTGCACGCCGATGGTACGCGACCTGATTCAGGCCGTCCAAAAGGCCCAGGGCCTTTACGTCCGCAATGTCCTCTGCGAACACTTCGATTACACCCGGCAGGAGCTGTTCGATCTGGCAAAAATCAACGGCCGTACCACCTATACGGCTATTTTGGACACCCACGGCGACGGCTGCGAAGTGTGCAAACCCGCCGTGGCCTCGATCATGGCTAGTTTGTGGAACGAAAATATCCTCGCCAATGACTGTGCGCCCATCCAGGATTCCAATGACCGTTTCCCCGCCAACCTGCAACGCGGGGGTACTTATTCGGTGGTGCCGCGCATTCCCGGCGGCGAAATCACGCCCGACAAGCTCATTGCCATTGGGCAGGTAACCAAGCAGTATGGCCTCTACACCAAGATCACGGGCGGGCAGCGCATCGACCTGTTCGGGGCGCGCGTCGGCGATCTGCCCGCCATCTGGGAGCAACTGATTGCGGCTGGATTTGAAAGTGAACATGCCTACGGAAAAGCCCTGCGGACGGTAAAAAGCCGCGTGGGGACCACCTGGTGCCGGTTTGGCGTGCAGGACTCGGTTACGTTCGCTATTGACATCGAGAACCGCTATAAGGGCATCCGGGCACCGCACAAGTTCAAATCGGGGGTGTCGGGCTGCGTACGCGAATGTGCCGAGCCGCAGAGCAAAGACTGTGGTGCGCAAAGGTATATCAACGCTACTGGAAGATGCCGAGGATCTGGAACTGGTAGGTGAAGCTACCGACGGCGACGAAGCCCTGTCTATGACCTCGGCCACGTTGCCCGACGTGCTGTTGCTCCACATGACCATGCCCAAACAATCAGTGACCACGATGAGATTCTGAAGGCATTGCGTACCGTGGCCCTTGGCGAGTTGTATTACCCGCCCTCGGCTTCGTCGGTGATTATCAGGCATTTAATGGACCTGAAGCCCGTTCGACCCGTTCCCGTCGATACGATGGAAGAGATGTGGGGGAAATTGACCAGCCGCGAAGCACAGATTTTAACCTGCCTGATCGAGGGTCTCAATAGCCGCGACATTGCCGAGCGGTTGGGTAGCAGCCCCAACACCGTGGCAAACCAGCGTGCCAGTCTCATTTGGAAGGCGGGCGTAAGCAACACCGCTGAATTGATAAGCATGGCTCTGCGGCAACGCAAGTGATCAGCTTAGGTAGTGTTGGTATTGTGTATTAAAATAGTTACATCTGTAATTTAATAATTACAAATTTTGGGTAAGTATGGGTAAGTAGCGGGGAGGCGGTGTGGCATATTTGAGTATTGAATGGTTGACAATCAATCAATACTCAGTCCTAAACAGTCCCCGCAACCCTATGAAAAAGCTCTGCCAATTAATAACACTTTGTTTGGTGGCTTGTTGTTTCGCGAACTTCACGCAGCGCCCCAGACCAGACTTATCGCCAGACGCTCTGGCTGTCAATGCCGGGATGCTTGTCCTGATCAGCCCTAAACCAGCCGATCCACGCCTGTTCGTAACCGCCATCGATATTCCTGTGACGGGTAAAGTGACCGACGAAAAAGGAGCCGGGCTACCCGGTGTGAGCGTGATCGTGAAGGGTTCCACCCAGGGCACAACCACCGACGGCGAAGGTAATTTTCGCATCACGGCGCCCAGTGCCAACGCTACCCTGGTGTTCAGTTTTGTGGGCTACCGCAGGCAGGAAAGAGTAGTAGGCACCCAGACCACCCTGGCCATTGCGCTTGAACCCGACGATCAGTCGCTGAACGAAATTGTCGTGGTGGGCTACGGTAGCCAGCTCAAAAAAGAAGTAACGGGAGCCGTGCAAACGGTTAGTGCTCAAGAGATTAAAGACGTGCCCGTGTCGCAGATTGGCCAGAAATTGCAGGGCCGTCTGGCGGGGGTACAGATCAACCAGACCACCGGCAAGCCCGGTCAGGGCATCAGCATTCGCATTCGGGGGCAGGTATCGGTGTCGGCGGGTAGTGATCCGCTCTACGTCATCGACGGTTTCCCCATCACGGGGACTATTTCTCAACTTAATCCAGACGAAATTGAAGACCTCTCGATCCTGAAAGATGCGGCCTCTACATCGCTCTACGGGTCGCGGGCGGCTAACGGCGTGGTGCTGATTACGACCAAAAAAGGCAAGGCAGGCCAGACAAACATCAGCCTCAGCGCCTACGCTGGTGTGCAGGAAGTGCCCAAGCGGGGCCTGGTGAAAATGCTGAACGCCGTGGAGTTCGCCCAGTTTAAAAAGCAGTACTACGAAGATCAGGGCCAGCCGGTCCCCACCGAGTTTCAGAACCCGGCGCAGTACGAAGGCAAGAACAACGACTGGTACGGCGCCCTGTTGCGGACCGCCCCCATCCAGAGCTACAACCTGAGTATTTCGTCGAATAAAGATCGGTCCAACACATCGCTGGTGGCGGGTGTGTTCAACCAGGACGGTGTGGTGCTCAACAACACCTACAAACGGTATTCGCTCCGCATGAATTCGAACTACATGATCTCCGACAAGATCAATATCGGGTTCAACGTGGCACCGTCCTACGTGTTCGACAATACGCCCCGCACCGACGGCGACCGGGGTACGGGTATTCTCTTCAACGCACTGCACACCTGGCCCGTGATGCCCATCTACGACGCCAGCGGCGAATTGACCAAGTTCAACCAGTTTCCGGGCAGTACGGGCAACATTTTCGCCTACCCAAACTGGGTGCGGGCCGCGAAGGAACTGATCAACGAAACCCGCAACACCAACCTGCTCTCGAACGCGTACATTCAGTATAAGCCCATCAGCGGCCTTACGCTGCGGTCGACGATCAACGTAGAGTACCTGAACTCGAAGTTTTTCTTCTTCAATCCGTCTACGGCCACCAACTTTATCAACGTGCCCATTCCAACCACCGCCGTGTCTATTCGGCAGAGCACGGAAAACGTGTCGTGGCTGAATGAGAACCTGGCGACCTACAACCGGAGTTTTGGTGACCATAATTTCGAACTGCTGGCCGGTTTCACCAACCAGAGTTTCCGGCAGGAGTTTAGCCGGGTTCAGGCGGATACTTACGCCGACGACCGGCTACCAACCATTCAGGGGGCACTCAACATTAACCGGGGCGGCACCAACAACGGCATCAACCAGTGGGCGCTGACCTCGCTGCTGTCACGGCTGACCTACAACTACAAGGGCAAATACCTCTTCACGGCGGCTATCCGGCGCGACGGTTCATCGCGTTTCGGGTCAGACAATCGCTACGGTACGTTCCCCTCGGCATCGGTGGGCTGGGTGGTGTCTGACGAGAAGTTCCTCGAACCGATCCGGGCTGTTTCGTTTGCTAAAATCCGGGCCAGTTATGGCATCATTGGTAACAACAACATTGGTAACTACACCCAGTATGCGCTGGTCAACAACACGGTCAACGCCGTTTTTGGTAACACAGTAGCCACGGGAGCCGTCGTTACGTCGTTGGCTAACAGCAACTTAGGTTGGGAAACAACCAAGCAGTTCGACATTGGGCTGGACCTGGGCCTGTTTAATGACCGGGTGCAGTTTATTTACGATTTCTACTCCAAGCGCACGACCAACCTGCTCTATAACGTGCAGATTCCGCAGGAGGCTGGTTTCGGGACTTTCAGCGACAACATCGGTGAGATCAGGTTCTGGGGGCACGAGTTTTCGCTTACCACCCGTAACACCGTGGGGCGGCTGAAGTGGACCACCAACGCCAATATCTCGTTCAACCGCAACATCGTTGAATCGCTGGCACCGGGCATCGACCGGGTATACGGTTCGTTCCACATTACGCAGGTGGGCCAACCCTTCGGGCAGTTCTACGGCCTGGTGAAACAGGGGTACTACCAGAGTGCCGAAGACCTCAAAAACTCGCCCGTCATTCCGGGGCGTTCGGCGGTGGGTACCATCAAACTCAAGGACGTCAACGGCGACGGGGTGATCACCAACGGTGGTGATAACGACGACCGTACCATCATCGGCAGCCCGTTTCCGAAGTTCACCTACGGCATCACGAACACACTGCAATACGGCAATTTCGATTTTTCAATGACGGGTTCTGGCTCATTTGGGAATCAACTGTGGGTGAGGCATTTATACAGTACGGCTAACCTCGACGGGGTGTTCAACATGGTGGCGGGCGTGAAAGACCGCTTCCGGGTTGGTGCCGACGGAAAGGTGATTACGCCCGGTGCGGGCGGGTTTGGCGTGACCAACGGCGGCGGTAATTTCACGGGTATCGAACGCGACTGGAACAGCACCCAATTCCTGGCCGACGCCTCGTATTTTACCATCAAAAACACCACACTTGGCTACACGTTTGGAGCGGTAAACAAGCTGTTTAAATCGGCCCGGATATACACGTCTATTCAGCAGCTATACGTCTTCACAAAATACACGGGCGGCCCCAACCCTGAAACCAGCGCACAAAGCGACGGCAACGGCGACGGTGGCAACCTGAGTCAGGGCGTCGACCTGTCGAACTACCCCGTGCCCCGTACCTACACGCTGGGTGTGAATCTCAATTTTTGATCTAAACTCAAGAAACTAGTATGAAAAATAGACTCATTTTCACCTGGCTGCTGGGCATAGCCCTGACCGGGTGTACCAAAGATTTTTTGACCGTGGCCCCCGAAACGAACTTAAGCTCGGCCACTTTTTTCACCAAAGAGGCCGACTTTCAGCAGGCCGTCAACGGTGCTTACGTGCCCCTGCGCACTATCTTCAACGACCGGTCATGGGCGCTGGGCGAGATGCACTCCGACAATACATACTACGCCCGAAACATCCTCTTCGGCGCGGTTGACCCTACCGAAAATATCGCCGATTTTGCCATTCCGGTGGCCAACGGCGTTACGGCAAATGACTACGTGCTCCAGCAGTTTCGCCTTGACTACCAGATCATTGCCCGTGCTAATCAGATTTTAGTGCTCATTGACAAAATCGATTTCAACGCCGATTCAAAGGCGAATCTGAAAGGGCAGGCGTTGTTTCTGAGGGCGTTTGCCTACTTCGAGTTGGTGCGTTATTTCGGTAAAGTGCCGCTGCATCTGGTACCGGTAGTGAGTCGGCAGGATGCGCCGCTGCCCCTATCGACGGTCGATGAGGTGTACGCACAGATTATTAAGGATGCAGGCGAAGCGGCCAAACTGCTGCCCAACAAAGCCAAGCAGGACGCCGGTCGGGTAACGTCGGGTACGGCCAAGGTAATGCTGGCCAATGCCTATATCGTGCAGAAAAAATGGGCTGAAGCCGAAGCCCTGCTCAAAGACGTTGTAACGAACGATGGCTACGCGTTAATGCCCAACTATAACGATGCGTTTTCGACGTCGACGGGCAACAAGAACAACCAGGAGTCGGTGTTTGAGATACAATACCTGGAAGGCTCGGCGGGGTACAACGGCAACTTCATTTACCGGTTTATTCCCACGCCGATTACCGCCGCTGAGTTGCAACCCATCACGGGCACGGCCAATCCGCAGTCAATATCAGGCGAGAACAATAACGTGCCCACGCCCGATATCATTGCCGCCTACGAAACCGGCGACAAGCGCAAGGATATTTCTATCGGCTATGTGACGCTCAGCCAGAGTGCCCGCGAAAATAAGGTGTACCCTTATATCAAAAAGATAGCAAAAACGCACGCCCAACACAACAACACGGGCAACAACTGGCCGGTGTATCGCCACGCCGAGACGCTACTGTTCCTGGCCGAGGCACTCAACGAGCAGGGTAAACCCGCTGATGCGGCTCTTTATCTGAATCAGGTTCGTGCCCGCGCCGGGCTAGCCCCCACCAAAGCCACATCGCAGGCAGACATGCAAACGGCTATCTATCAGGAGAGACGCGTGGAACTTGCCTTTGAGAATAAACGCTGGTTCGACTTGGTCAGAACGGGGCGGGTGCAATCGGTGATTACGGCCTACGGAAACCGCGTAAAAGCCAATCCGCAGGATTATTATTTCCCGAAAGGGGCTGTGCCGCCGCCAAACGCTTTTACCAATCTGGACCTGGTTTATGCCCTTCCAGCGGTAGAATCAGCGTTGAGTCCATTTTTCTGAAAAATTTATACCCAACTTCTTATGCGCTCAGCACGTAAAAAAGTCAAAATAGGATTAGCCCTTTCGGCACTCCTGGTCATCGGCACCTCCTGGGTTACGCTGCAACATCAGTCGGGACCAGATGACCCCAAACTCGATAAACTGAAGGTGCTGCCGGGCTACAAAGCCGAGCATATCTACAGCCCGTCCGACAACAATCAGGGATCGTGGGTGGCCATGACCTTCGACGATAAGGGCCGGATGATCACGTCCGATCAGTACGGGTTTCTGTACCGGCTCACCATTCCCCCGGCGGGGTCGGGGCAGCAAAAACCCACCGTCGAGAAGTTGTCCATCAGCCTGAAAGCACCCGGTGACACCAGCAAAACCAAGCTGGGCATGGGCTACGCGCAGGGCCTGCTCTGGGCCTTCAACAGCCTGTATGTGATGGTGAACCACAACAAAGACACCACGTTCTCAAAAGGCAGCGGTCTCTATCGGTTGCAGGACACCAACGGCGACGATGAACTCGACAAGATCACGCTGCTCAAGAGCCTGAAGGGTGAGGGTGAACACGGCCCGCACAGCATGGTCCTGTCGCCCGATAAACAGTCGATCTACCTCATGTGCGGTAATTTCACTGACATCCCCAAAATGGATGCCTACCGGTTGCCGCCCGTTTGGCAGGAAGACAACCTGTTTCCAGCCATCCGCGACCCACGCGGCCACGCTGTGAACCGGATGGCCCCCGGCGGCTGGCTGGCTAAAATAGACCCCGAAGGTAAAACCTGGGAAATGATGGGTGGCGGCTTCCGCAACACCTTCGATTTCGCGTTCAACGATGCCGGCGATATTTTCGGGTACGACTCCGACATGGAGTGGGATTTTGGTCTGCCCTGGTACAAACCCACCCGCATTTGCCACATCACGAGCGGAGCCGAATTTGGTTGGCGGACATCAGCCTCCAATTGGTCGCCAAGTTTCGCCGACTGCCTGCCTGCGGTGCTGAATATGGGTCAGGGGTCGCCCACGGGCGTTTTCGCGGGGCGTGGTTCGCGTTTCCCAAGCAAGTACCAGAAGGCTATTTACGCGTTCGACTGGAGCTTCGGCATTGTCTACGCCGTGCATTTGCAACCCAAAGGCTCGACGTACTCCGCCACCGCCGAAGAGTTTATTTCTGGTTCACCGCTGCCCCTCACCGACGGGTTGATTGGTCCCGACGGCGCGATGTATTTCCTGACGGGTGGCCGTCGGCTGGGGTCCGATCTGTACCGGATTACCTACGTCGGCAACGAGTCGACCGCGTCTGCTACGCAGGCACCTAAAGTGACGGCTGAACATCAGATTCGGACCAACCTGGAAAAATACCACGGCGCACCGATGGCCGGGGCTGTTGAGGCAGCTTGGCCCTACCTGAACCACCCCGACCGGTTCGTTCGTTACGCTGCCCGGTTGGCCGTTGAACACCAGCCGGTGGCGCAGTGGCAGGCTAAGGCGTTGGCCGAAACTGACCCTGTGCGCCTGACGCAGGCTATGTTCGCTCTGGCCCATCAGAGCAAGGTTACGTCGGCGACTGCCGTGGAAGCACCCGCCCAACGAACCGCCATGCTTACCCCCCTGCTGAATGTGAAACTCGACCCACTTTCGGAGGAGCAACAGTTGGGCGTTTTACGGGCAATGGAAGTAGTTTTTACCCGAATGGGGCTGCCTACTGGTGCTGAGCGGGACAAAGCCATTGCGGTACTGAATCCGCGTTACCCCGCCAAAACGGCCACGCTAAATCGATTCTATAGCAAGCTGCTGATCTCGCTCGAAGCACCGGGCGTGGTTGAAAAAACGTTGCTGCTACTGGCCCTCAAGAACGAAGACGGCACCGGTCCAATCGGCGGCGAAACCGTGACGGCATCGAGCGACTTGATCCTGCGTAACCCACAATACGGCCTCGACATTGCCGAGATGCTGAAGAAGATGCCCCCCGCCCAGCAGACGTATTATGCCATCATGCTGAGCAGCCAGAAAACGGGCTGGACCCCCGCCCTGCGTGACCAATACTTTGCCTGGTTCGCCAATGCGTTCAGCTACAAGGGTGGCCGCAGCTACGTCGGCTTCCTCGACAAAGCCCGGAAACTGGCCCTGGCCAACGTACCTAAAGAACAGTTCGACAAGTATAACAAGCTGTCGGGGGCCGATTTGCTGGCTAAATCGGGTAATGATCTGGCGACGGATTATGTACCCAAAGGCCCCTACAAAGCCTGGAAACTGGACACTGCCCTAGCCGTGATTGACAGTGGTTTGGTGGCCAGCAATTTCGATAGGGGCCAGAAAATCTATTCAGCCGTGCTGTGCAGCCGGTGCCATGCCATGCGCGGTGAAGGCGGTGACATTGGCCCCGACCTGACGCAACTGGGCACCCGTTTCTCAAACCGCGATATGCTGGAGGCGATCATGATGCCCAACAAAACCATCTCCGATCAATACGCGTCCAATGTCTTTGTGTTGAGAAATGGCAAATCCGTTTTGGGGCGGCTGACCAACGAAGACAAGGGCAATTACTACATTTCGCAGAATCCGTTTGCGCCGGAAGACATCCGTAGAATCTCGAAGAAAACGGTATTATCGAAGAAGGTGTCTACCGAGTCGATTATGCTGGGCGGTTTGATCAACAGCCTCGGTAACAGCGAGTTGAAAGACCTGATCGCGTACCTGAAATCGGGCGGCAATCCGAATGCCGAGGTGTACAAGGCAGGTGATACCGGGAAAGGGAAGTAGTGATTTAGCATTTGGCTGACGTGAGCAATACGCCCACGTCAGCAATGCCACCACATAAAAACACTCAATGCACAACAAAACCACAACCCTCCTTTTCGCGCTATTTTTCCTAACCATTTCCCCCGGTTTTGCCCAGAAAAAAGGGGCCAAAACCGACGGCTTCGTGTCTATTTTCGACGGTAAAACGCTGAAAGGCTGGGACGGTGATCCTACGTATTGGCGGGTGGAAAACGGTGCGCTGGTGGGCGAAATCACGCCGACGACGCTGTTGAAAACAAACTCGTTTATCATCTGGCGCGGTGGTGAACCGGGCGATTTCGAGTTCAAAGGCGAGTTCAACATCACCGGCACCGGCAACTCTGGCATCAACTATCGCAGCGACCAGCTCACCGATCCACCCTTTGCCCTGCGCGGCTATCAGGCTGACATTGACGGGCAGAATCGCTACACCGGTCAGAACTACGAAGAACGCCGCCGGACTACCTTGGCCTATCGCGGACAAAAAACCACCATTGCGCCCTACTCCGGTGCCGACACGCCCGAAGCCGTGCGGGCAGGTGTGGTAAAAAATGCCTGGACGGGGCTCAACGTCACCGGCTCACTCGGCAGCTCCGATTCGTTGAAAACGCTGATCAAATCCGAAGCCTGGAACACCTTCCGGCTCGTTGTCAAGGGTAACCGCCTTCAACACTATATCAACGACGTACTCATGAGCGACGTCACCGACGACGACACCGTCAATGGCCGCCGCAAAGGTCTGCTCGGCGTGCAGGTCCACGTCGGTCCGCCCATGACCGTGCAGTACAGGAAACTGATGTTGAAGCAATTGTAGGGGCGGGCACTATGGCCCGCCCCTACAAAAATCCTATGCAACCCTGGACCAACAAAATAGGCCACCGCGCACAAATTGGCGGTATTGAAACATCGGTGCTGGACAACGGCTCGGGGCGGGGTGTGCGCGTGGCCTGGATCAACACCGGCACGGGGCTGCGCTATAAAGTGGTGCTCGACCGGGCGATGGACATTGCCGAGGCGTTTTACAACCAGCATTCGCTGGCGTGGCTAAGTCATTCGGGCATTACGCCACCGCAGCGGTTTACCGACCGAGGATTGCAGTGGCTCCGTACCTTCAACGGTGGGCTGCTGGTTACGTGTGGCCTGTCGCACGTGGGTGGTCCCGAAGAAGATGCTTTTGGGCAACGCGGTTTGCACGGCCTCATCAGCAACACCCCCGCCGAGATAGAGTCGATCATCCAGCCTGATCCGGTGGCAGGTAAACTCGATTTCAGCATCACGGGTCTAATGCGCGAAACCACGGTTTTCGGGCCCAGCCTGGAACTGCGCCGCACCATTTCGGGCACGTTGGGTCAGGCGCAGATTCGTATTCACGACGAAGTGACGAACCGAGCCAATACCCCCGCACCGCACATGCTGCTCTACCACCTCAACTTCGGCTGGCCGCTGGTAGACGAGGGCACCAAACTGCTTTGGGAAGGTAGCTGGCAAGCTCGCGAAGGCGGTGCCAACGCTGACACCTTCAACGAAAAAAACGACTTTAAAACCTGCCCTGCGCCTCTGGAAAGCCATTTAGGCACAGGTGAGGCCGTTGCTATTATCGACCCTATTGCCAACGATACGGGCGAATGCCGGGCAGGATTGCACAACGAGAAACTGGGCCTGACGGTATTAATTTCGTTCCGGAAGGCGCAGTTGCCGTGGCTGATTAACTGGCAGCATTGGGGCCGTGGTGAGTACGTAACGGGTATCGAACCCAGCACCAATCCGCTGCTTGGTCAAGCCCAGGCCAGAGCTGAGAAAACGCTTATTTTTATTGAACCGGGTGCCAGTAAAGCGTATGATTTAGTGATCGGTGTGACAGCCCCCCGACCCCCGAAGGGGGAGGGCTGACGCATCAGCAATACTAACGCGTCATCCCTCCCCCTTCGGGGGTCGGGGGGCTTTTTATTTTATGGAAACAGTAACACAAACCCTTGCCCACAAAGCCCTTGAACAGGGAAAAGGCATCCTCCGATTGGCCCCAACGTGGGTGCCGCGCTCATTCTGCGTACCCGGTCGGCGCATTAAGCTCCACCCCGACGATTATTACGTCCTCGGCGGTATTCGTGGCGGCATCGACGAACGCTGGCTGTCTTCCACCACGCCCGCGAAAAACGGGCCGCTGACGGGCGAAAACGAAGGCCTGAGCCAAGTCGTTTTCGGCGAAAACGGGCAGGAAACGCCCTTTTTGCTCAAAGATGCCGTTGATGAACTACAGGGTGAACTCATTGGCGACCGGCTTTGGAACAAGCACAAAAGCTGGCCCATGTATTCGAAGTTTTTCGACAACATGGGGCCATTGCCGCACCACCTGCACCACAACGACGAGCAGGCTGCCCTGATTGGCCAACTGGGCAAACCGGAGGCCTATTATTTCCCGCCGCAACTCAACAACCACGGCGGCGATTTCCCCTACACGTTCATCGGTATTGCGCCCGGCACCACCAAAGAACAGATCCGCGAGTGCCTCGTCAACTTCACGAAGGGCGACAACAAGATCACCAACTATTCGATGGCCTACCGCCTCGAACCCGGCACCGGCTGGGACGTGCCGCCCGGTCTGCTTCACGCCCCCGGTAGCCTGTGTACGTATGAGCCACAGAAAGCGTCGGACGTATTTGCCATGTACCAATCACTTGTGAATGAGGCTATTGTACCCGAAGAGCTGCTCTGGAACGGTACGCCCAAAGACCGCATCGGTGATTTCGACCTGCTGATGGAAGCCATCGACTGGGACCTGAACGTGGACCCCAACATGATGGCTAACCGCTATATGGTGCCTAAACCGGTGCATGACAAAGCCGAAATGGAAGCCGCCGGCTACGTCGAAAACTGGGTATGCTATCTCTCCAACGACTTCAGTGCCAGAGAGTTGACCGTGATGCCGGGCCAAACCGTGACCATCAAAGACAGCGCCGCCTACGGCCTGATCGTGATGCAGGGCCACGGCAAAATGGGTGCCTGGGACATTGAAACCCCCGCCCTGATCCGTTACGGCCAACTCACCAATGACGAGTTTTTCGTGAGTGAAAAAGCGGCCATGGACGGCGTTGTCATCACCAACCCCTCCACCACTGACCCCATTGTGATGCTCAAACATTTCGGACCCAATAACCCAGATTTAACCGTTTAGCGGAGTACCACTCCGCTAAACGGGCCCCTTCTCCCCATGAACAATTACCCTAAACTTCACAACGCTACCTGGCCCGGTTTGGTGGGCAAAGGCCCCGATTCAGAGCCACCTATCTCGTTTGACGACATGCTACGAATGACCGCCGATGCTGAGGTAGATGGGGCCAAATTCGATGGTGTCGATATTGGCTTGATGGATCCGCACATCAGCATCGACGGGTCGGATGATGACATTAAACGACTGGCCGATACCGTGTCGGGCTACGGCCTCGAAATCGGTTCGCTGGTGGCCCCCATCTGGGGTAATCCCGCGATGGGCACCGCTGCCGAGAGGGCGCAGTTTGTCGAGATGGTGCGCAAAGCATGCCATTTTGGGCAACGCCTGCGCGAACTCGGTGTGCGTCCTTCCGGCGTGGTGCGCATCGATTCATCATCGTCGCCGCAAGACTGGGACGCCGACCCGAAAGGTAACACCCGGCTTATTGCCCAGACTTTCCGTGAAGCCTGCGACGTGGCCGCTGGTTACGGGGAAAAGCTGGCCGCCGAAGGCGAAATCTGCTGGGGCGGCATGCAAAGCTGGCGAACGATGGTCGAAACGCTTGAAGCCGTGGACCGGCCAAACATGGGTTTCCAGGCCGATATGGCCCATACGTTGCTCTATACGATGGGCTACAACCGCGAACAGGACCGGATTCTGCCCGAAAACTACGACTGGACCGACCGCGCCGTGCTGACCGATGCGCTGAAAAATCTCACCGCCGCCCTGCGCCCCTGGACGATTGATTTCCACGTCGCCCAAAACGACGGCACGGTCTTCGGTTCGGGTTCGCACGACAAAACGGGGCGGCACTGTCAGGCGCTCGACCCCAACGGTAAACTCGACGTGGCGCATGATGCGGGCTACTGGCTCCGCGACGAAAATGGCGTGCTCACCAAAGCCTTCCGCCACATCTGCTGGGACGGTTGTATGTTTTCCAACGCCGTGATGACCAACCCCCAAACTTGGAACGATATCTTAGCCACTATGCTAAAGGTCAGGCAGTTGCACGGCTGGCAAGAGTAATAAACAGCCCCCTAGCCGACCCGTCGGACCGCCCCGAAGGGGGAAATGCTGCCGCGTCTTGGCTG
>JBBRMP010000020.1:0-42900 GCA_038230755.1 Cytophagales bacterium
ACTCCTGACGGGGCTTGTTGGGCCTAACGGCGTTAATTGCTTAGGCAGCAGCTTCTTCCGTAATGGCAATCGACTCAATTTTGTCGCCTTGTTTGATCTCATCGATCACGTCGAGGCCCTCAATCACCTTACCGAAAACAGTATGTTTCCGGTCGAGGTGAGCGGTGCCCTGCCGGTTGTGGCAAATGAAAAACTGTGAGCCGCCCGAATTAGGCCGACCCGTGTTGGCCATGCTCAATACGCCCCGATCATGGTACTGATTGTCGCCCGTAAGCTCGTCGGGGATGGTGTAGCCGGGGCCACCTGAGCCGCTGCCGGTGGGGTCGCCACCCTGAATCATAAAGTTGGGAATGACGCGGTGAAACAACACGCCGTCGTAATAGCCCGACGTGGCTAGTTTCACAAAATTAGCCACGGTTTGTGGCGCGTCTTTATCGAAAAATTCGATGGTCATTGTACCCTTATTGGTACGCATTTCAGCTTTCATCTGGAAAAGTTTACAGTTTTCAGTGTATAGTTTTCAGTTGCAGATCGGTCAGTCTGTACCGGTCATTAACTGAAAACCATACGCTGAAAACTCATTTAAACGGCTTTTAAATACAATTCTTCGCGTTGTTGCTTCACGCGTTCGTCGGTAATAAACTCGTCGTAGGTCATGAGCTTATCGAGAATACCGCTGGGCGACAGTTCGATGATGCGGTTGGCGATGGTCTCCACAAACTGGTGGTCATGTGATGAGAACAGCACCGGGCCTTTGAACTCGATCAGGCCCCGGTTTTCGGCTTCGATAGATTCGAGGTCGAGGTGGTTGGTCGGCTCATCGAGCATCAGCGCGTTGGCACCCGACAGCATCATCCGCGAGAGCATACAACGCACCTTTTCGCCCCCCGACAGTACCGTGGCTTTCTTCAGCGACTCTTCGCCCGAAAACAACATCCGGCCCAAAAAGCCCCGGATAAAGCTCTCGTCTTTTTCTACCGAATACTGCCGCAACCAGTCGACCAGATTCACGTCGTTGGCCTGAAAAAAATCATCGCGGCCCGTGTCGTTGGGGAAGTACGCATTCGTGATCGTGACGCCCCAGTTGAACGTTCCCGAATCGGCCTTTTTTGTTCCCGACAGTATGTCGAGCAGGGCCGTAACGGCCAGTCCGTCGCGGCTGTACAGGAAGACTTTGTCGCTCTTGTTCATGCTGAACGACACGTTGCTGAACAGCTTTTGGCCATCTTCGCTGGTGTAGCTCAGGTTTTCGACGGTCAGAATCTGATCGCCGGGTTCGCGTTCGGGCTTGAAATGGATGTATGGATACTTCCGTGACGAATACGCAATGTCGTCAATGGTGAGTTTTTCCAGCAATTTCTGGCGGCTCGTGGCCTGCTTCGACTTGGAGGCATTGGCCGAAAAGCGACGGATGAACTCTTCCAATTCCTTCCGTTTGTCGTCGGTCTTTTTGTTCTGATCCTGCCGCTGACGGAGCGCCAACTGACTCGATTCGTACCAGAACGTGTAGTTACCGGCGTACTGTTTCACCTTCGAAAAGTCGATGTCGACAATGTGCGTACATACCTGATCGAGGAAGTGGCGGTCGTGGGATACCACGATCACCGTGTTCTTGAAATTACCCAGGAAGCCCTCCAGCCAAATCGCCGATTCCACGTCGAGGTTGTTGGTCGGTTCGTCGAGGAGCAGAATATCTGGATTACCGAACAGGGCCTGAGCCAGCAGCACGCGCACTTTTTCCGACGCGTTCAGGTCCACCATCTGGGTATAGTGCAGGTCTTCGCGGATACCCAACCCCGACAGCAGCGAGGCGGCATCGGACTCGGCATCCCAGCCGTTCATCTCGGCAAACTCCGATTCGAGTGCGCCCACTTTTTCGCCGTCGGCGTCGGTGAAGTCGGTTTTGGCGTAGATCACGTCCTTTTCCTGCATGATCTCATAGAGGCGCTGGTTACCCATGATCACCGTTTGCAGCACGGGAAATTCGTCATAGGCAAACTGATTCTGGTTCAGCACCGACATCCGTTCGCCCACGCCCATGCTCACCTGCCCTGTCTGCGGCTCAATTTCGCCCGACATGATTTTGAGGAACGTTGATTTGCCGGCTCCATTTGCTCCGATCACGCCGTAGCAGTTGCCGGAGTTAAATTTTATGTTGACGTCGTCAAAAAGAACCCGCTTGCCGTAGCGGAGCGAGACATTGGATACTGATAGCATTCGCGTTGGTTGTGGCTGAATTTGGCCGCAAAGGTACGAAAAAACGACTTGAAACTTATCTTTGCTCTATGCTGCAACCCAACACACTCCAATTCCTTAAAGGCCTGAAAGCCAATAATAACAAGCCCTGGTTCGATGCCAACCGGCCGGCCTATGAAACCGCAAAAAGCGACTTTATCGCCCTTGTGGCTCAGCTACTTGAGGGATTGAGCCAACTCGACCCGGCCATTGCCGACACACCCCTGGAGGCCAAAAAATGCATTTTCCGTATCAACCGCGACGTGCGTTTTTCAAAAAATAAAGACCCCTACAAGAGCCATTTTGGGGCGTGGTTCAACATGGGCGGCAAGAAAGTGAACTCGGCGGGGTATTACCTGCATCTGGAACGGGGGCATACGTTCGTGGCGGGCGGCCTCTATATGCCTGAAGCCCCGGACCTGGCCAAAATCAGGCAGGAAATCGACTACAATCTGGCCGATTTTGAGTCGATTCTCCAGCACGCCGACTTCCAGAAACAGTTTGGCAGTCTCAGCCGCGAAGATGCCCTATCGCGACCACCCAAAGGGTATACGGCCGATAACCCCGCCGTAGAACACCTGAAACTGAAGAGCTTCACAGCCTCCTCCCCCATTCCCGACAAAGCACTGACCAAACCCGATTTGGCCAAACATGTGCTCACCGATTTCGGTGCGTTACAGCCGTTGGTGGCGTTTTTGAATAAGTGAACTGTAAGTCTAGTACGCCTCTCTACAACTTTCCAGACTTACAGTTCACATAAATTCCAGCCCTTTCATGAACTCGTCGCGGTAGGAGCGGCCAATGGGGAGGGTGTATTTGCCGATGATGACTTCGCTTTCGCCGAAGCCATCTACGGCGCGTAGATTGATGGCGTATGACCGATGGATGCGCACAATGTCAGGCGTTTGCATTTTTTCAATCACCTTGCTCATCATCACGCGCAGCGTGTATTTCCCTTCCCTCGTCATAATATCGGTGTAGTTTCCGTCCGACTGGAGGAACAGCACGTCGCGCAGTTGAAACTTGGTGAAGCGGTAGTTCTGCTTGATAAAATAGTAGTCTTTCACCAGCAGCAGCGCTTCGTTTTTCAACAGCGAATCGGGCGCGGCGGCATCCATCGTGTGGGGCCGGGCGGCGGGTTGGCGGGCGGCAAAATTATGGATCGCCAGGTCGATGGCAATGCGCAGATTGAGGTCGTTGAAGGGCTTGGTCATGTAGGCCGACGGCGACACCTGACGGGCGCGTTCGATAGTGGCGGCGTCGGTCATGGCCGTCAGGAAGATAAACGGAATGGAGTGCGTCATCTGCATCCGGCGGATCGTCTCGATCCCGTCCCATTCGCCCATGATGTGAATGTCCATCAGCACCAGGTCGATGGGTTGGTGCCGCATGATGTCCAGCGCCTGCGGCCCGTTATCGACCGTTTCCACCACGTAATAATCCAGATCGCTGAGGCGCTGGGCAATGTCCATCGCCAGGATGGCTTCATCTTCTACGACGAGAATATGGATAGTTTCCAAAACAGATCAGGCCACCGGTTGAGCCATGGGAATATCTAACTGGAATTGAGCGCCTTTATCTTCCACAAACTGGCCCTTGGCCCGCAACTGCCGCGCCAATGACAGTACCAATTGCATGCCAAACGTAGTATCCCTCGTGGCAGGTTCGGCCCCAGCCGCGCAGGCTGCCTGAGGCTGCGCACTGGGTAGGCCCGGCCCGTTGTCGGCCACGGTGAGGCGAAGCGTCAGCAGGCCATCTACGTTGCGGGTTGGCTCAAAACGCACCGTCAGTGCCGGACGGGCAACGTGCTGATAGGCATGTTTTAATGAATTGGTAATCAGTTCATTAATAATCAATCCCAGCGGTATGGCGGTATCGGTTTCTATCTGTTCATGGCTAATGTCGATGGTTAGGTCCACGTCGGCAAGGTGGTATCCGTAGGTGGTCATCAGGCTCTCGACCAGGTCGGCCACGTAATTGCGGAAGTTGATGTTGGTCACGTCGGCGGTGGCGTAGAGGCGTTGGTGCAGCATGGCCATGGCCTCAACCCGGCTTTGTCCTTCGCGCACGGCAGCCCGCGCCTGCTCGTCGACCAGCCGTTTCGATTGCAGGCTCAACAAGCTCGCCACGATCTGCAAATTATTTTTCACCCGGTGGTGCAATTCACGCATGAGCAGGGCCAACTGAGTCGACTGGCGGGTGAGTAATTCCTTCTGCTGACTGATTTTTCCGGTGGCTATCTGCTGACGCCGGTAGAGCCAGTAAACCAGCCCCAGGAGCATCAACACAAGCACCAGGCCCAGGCCCAGCCACATAAGCTGGCTTTTGCGGAGGTCATTTTCGCGGTTCAGAAACGCAATCTGCTGCTCTTTCCGCTCGGTTTCATACGTGACCTGTAGTTGCGAAAACTGTTCCCGAAAACCGGCGGTATAGAGCGAATCATTCAGGGCTTCGAATACCCGCCGGGTAGCCAGTGCCTTGCCCAGTTGCCCATCGTGCTCCAGAATATCGGCCAGAATGCGGTTGGCTTCGCGGCGTTCGCCTTTGTTGGCCGTTTGCTGCGTGGCCATAACGGCTGCCCGCGCCAACGGCAGGGCCGCGTAGGTTCGCCCCTGCGCATCAGTGGCCTTGGCCAGGTGCATCAACGCCTGCCCTTCCATCGACTGGTTTTCGGCCTGCGCCAGTTCCAGTGCCTGCCGGGCACAGATTTCGGCCTGCACAAACCGCTCCTGACTGAAATACAGCCGCGACAACAGCACGTAGGCCATGGCCATCTGGTAGGGCATCTGCGTCAATTTAGCCTGTTGCAAACCCCGCCATACCAGTGGCCGCGCCGAATCGGGCTTGGCCATGTCGAGCCAGTTTTCGGCCACGGTGAGGCGGCATCGGTTGGCCGTAATGGGGTCGTTCGATTCGTTGAGGTGTTTGATGGCCTGCCTCAGCAGTTGGTTCGACCGCTGGGGGTTGTCGAGTTGGGCATAGATCGTGGCAATATTACCCTTGGCCAGCCCCAGCACGTTCAGGTTATGCTGCCGTTCGGCCTCGCGCAGGGCGGCGTGGTAGTAGCGCAATGCCGGCCCATATACGCCCAGGTTGTCATAGACCAGCCCGATGTTATTGAGCAGCAACGCCCGTTTGTCGTCATGGCCAGGGCCAACGGCATAGGACAGGGCCAGTCGAAGTCGTTTCAGGGCGTCGCGGTTGCGGCCTTCATCCAGGTAGATAGTGCCCTGATTGGCCAGCAACAACACCAGTCTGTCGGTATTTTTCAGTGTCTGCGCCCGCCGAATACCCACCCGGAAGCAGGAGTCGGCCCGTTTGTTCTGCCCCAGCCTACCATAGGCCACCGCGAGGTTATTGATGGCTACCAGATACAGCGTGTCATTGGGGTATTTTTGGAGTAGCTCTAATGCTGTAGCTGCGTAACGACGACTGCGGATCGGGTCTGCGTAGAGAAAGGCTTCTGACAGTTGGACCACCAGCCTGGGTTGTTCCAAGGGGTGGGCGCTACTGTATCGGCGCAGTAAACTCGCGGTCTGCTGCTGTTGGGTAGTTTGTCCATAAGTAACCTGAGCAAGTAGCAGGCCCAGGCTTACAAGTAGCGATCGACAAGACATCATAGCCCCGTGGCAACGTCTAAATGAACAAATAACGGTAATTGTCAGCATTCACCCGTCACCACCCCCTTTTGCACTTTGCCCTGTGCTTCGTTTACTTTGCCCCGATGACCATCCGCCGCGTTACCCATACTGATATCGAGCCGCTGGTAGCACTGGCCCGCCGCTGTTACTACGAAGCCTTTGGCCCGGAAAATACCCCGGTAATCCAATTCAGGCCTTTATCGACGACAGCGTTACGGCGACCACCTACGCTACCGAACTGACCAACCGCCGGGCGTCGTTCTGGCTGGCCGAAAACGAAGCGGGCGAAGCCATGGGGTTTCTGAAACTCCATCGCCATGCACCACCCCGCCGCCTTCAGGAACGGAACGCCCTGGAAATTGTGCGTATCTACCTCCTGAAGCACTATGCAGGGCAGGGTTACGGCCACCAACTCATGCAGTTTTGTCTGGACCAGGCCCGTAGCCAGGGCTGTAAGGCCGTTTATCTGGGCGTGTGGGAACACAATACCCTCGCGCTGGCTTTCTATCAAAAACAGGGGTTTGTGCCGTTTAGCTGGCATATATTTCCCATTGGCGGCGAACCACAGCGTGACATCTGGATGAGCCGGACGGTCTAATCAGCGCCAAAATGCAGTTCCTGACTAAACCTTTTGCGTATATTCATTATCCAACCCAGAGCCGGATTGGTTCATAAGTTCCCGCGTCTACCTACCTGTTCATGCCAGAAGCTGTTTTTGTGTTGCGCCATTGCCATCGATGCCTGCGTTGGGCCTTGCTGCTGGTGGCTATGCTCCTGGTTCGGCAAGGCGGGGCAATGGCGCAAAAAGTAGATAGCCTCCCGCCGACCCGCCGGTCAACGGCCGATTCGCTGGCCACGGCCTACGCCACCGCCGTGGCCGATAGCGTAGCCCACGTCAACGACAGTTTGCTCTACTCGTCGCTCAAGCGGCGGATGTATAAGCACCGCCTCACCCACCAACTCTACGACGTGCTGTTTCGGGACGTGTACAATAGCCAAACCACGGGCGAGGTGGCCCAGATCGAGGTGAACCCGTTTATGCCGTTCAAAGGGCGCATTATTGGCAAAATATACATTCAACGACTCGGCGTGTTTGGGGCCAGCGTCTACGACACCACCCGAAAAGCCGCCAACTGGATCGAACGAACGGGCAATAAAGTGCACACCAATACCCGCGAAAACGTGATCAGGCGGTCGTACCTGCTCTTTAGCGAAGGTGATGCCGTGAACCCCACCGTCTTGCGCGACAATGAGCGCCTGCTGCGCCGAATCGGCATTTTTCTCGACGCCCGCATTCTGGTAGTGCCCCGCCCCGGCAGCAAGCAGTTTGTGGATGTGTATGTGGTTACCCAGGACGTTTGGTCGCTGCTGCCCGACGGGGGCGTGGGGGGCCTCAACTCATTTCAACTGGCCCTCGACCAGCGAAATTTTCGGGGCCTGGGCCAGCAGTTGGTCAACCGGATCAACTACGACGGCAACGATCCGTACCAAAAACTGGAATACCTGGGGCGCTACGTAAACCCCTACATTGGCAAGACATTTTTGACCGGCCAGATTGATCTACAGCTCCTTCGCTTTCAGAAAATCCTCTCGGCCAAGCTCTTTCGGCCCTTTATCAACCCCGACACCAAATGGGCGGGGCAAGTGGAACTAGGGCAATATTGGCTTCAGAACCGGGTGCTCATCCGGCCCGACAGCCTCATTCAGTTTCCACTCAACTACTTCTATTTCGATACCTGGATTGGGCGCTCGTTTCCGTCGCCATTTAAGCTACAAAATCCCGAAGACCGCGCCCGCATTGTGGTGGCCGCCCGCGTCACGACTTATGATTATAGTCGCCGCCCCGAAGTGCGTGCCGACACCAACCAGTTGTATCAGGACCGGCGCACGACGCTCTTCAGCCTTGGTTATACCCAGCGTCGGTACATACGCGACGTGCTGATTTATGGCTTTGGCCGTACCGAAGACGTACCCGTCGGCAGCACGATTTCGCTGGTGGGCGGGTTTGAACGGGCCGAACTCGGCGAACGCACCTATGTGGGTGTCAACCTATCGCGGGGGCAGTACATGCGCAAAGCGGGCTACCTCTACGGATTCGGCAGCGTGGGTACGTACGTTGGCCAGAACGGGCAGCGGCAGCAAACCATCCTGTCGCTGCTGACCAACTATTTCAGCCCCCTTCACAAAACGGGCTGGGGGCAGATGCGCCACTTTGTCAACACCCAGCTCACGATTGGTGCCGACCGGTTTAACAATGAATACGTCTACCTCAACGGCGACCGGAGTTTTGGCGTGAACAGTGACGCACTCATTGGCACCAAACGCCTGCTGGTGAGCTACGAAAACCTCTTGTTTTCGCGCATCAACGTACTGGGCTTCAGGGTAGCGTTCATCACGTTTGCCAACTTCGGCATGGTCTCGTTTCCGCCGCAATCACTGCTGGCTGGCCCCGTTTATCAGGGGTATGGCATTGGGTTTCGGCTGCGAAACGAACACCTGACGTTCAACAGTTTCCAGATCAGGCTGGCCTATTACCCCAACCTGCCCAACAACTCGGTCCCGTTCCGCAGCACCTTCGAGGGCGTACCCGTGCTGCGCTTCCGCGACTTCGACATCAACTCGCCGCAGGTTATTTTCTTTCAATGACGAACTTATTTTATTCCTTTACGCTTGTATTAAATGTATCGACACTATATTCACAGCCGATGTTTGTTACGCAACCCATGCCGCTTGATTTACACAGTAGAGAGGTGGTCCGCAACGTTTACACCTGTATGAACGTATAGACAATTAGTACCATCGTATTCGTTTAAAACCTCTTTTAAACCGTGTTATCAACTACCATGAGAATTGAAGATGAGATTAAGCAGGAGACCTTCCGGTCGCCCCTGCACAGGCTCCTTGTGAACCTAATGTTTACCAATAACTGGCTGTGCGACAGTCAGATGCGGTTATTGAAACCGTTTGACGTGACCTTGCCGCAGTACAATGTGCTACGGATTTTGCGGGGCCAACACCCCAAACCCGTTAAGATCAACGACATCACCGAACGCATGCTCGACAAGATGTCGAACGCCTCGCGGCTGGTTGACAAGTTGGTGGGCAAGAAGCTGGTGTTGCGCAACGAATGCCCTAGTGACCGCCGCGCCGTAGACGTAGTAATTACCGAAAAAGGCCTGGCTTTATTAAAACAGATCGATGCGGCACAGGAAGGTTGGGAACGGCAGTTTGATGGCTATACCGAACCTGATTCTGACCAGCTTAACACCCTGATCGATGACTTCCGCAGCAGGGCCACCGACGATTGACTCACCTGAGTACACCTAATTTCCTTTCACTATAAACAAATTATCCAATGAAAATCAACCTGATTCTGGCGGGATTAACCGCCGCTACACTAGCCACAACGGTTATGGCTGGTCCCGTTAAAAAAATCGCTACCGCAGCCACCGTTGCCAAAGCCGCTACCTACAAAGTAGACGCCGCCAAAAGCACGATGATCTGGAATGGCAAAAAAGTAACCGGCGAACACAGCGGTAGCATCAAAGTAAAAGATGGCGCGTTTGCGGTCGATGGCAACAAAGTGACCGGAGGCGAATTCACCTTCGACATGAACAGCATCACCGATACCGACCTTGCCGATGCTACCTACAACGCCAAGTTGCTGACGCACCTGAAGTCGGATGATTTTTTCAGCACCGCCAAGCACCCAACCTCGACGTTCAAAATCACGAAAGTGACCCCCAAGGGCGGTGACGTGTATGACGTGGCGGGTACGATGACCATCAAAGGCATTACCAACGCGCTGACCTTTCCCGCCACGATCAAGATGACGCCCGCTGGCATCGCTGCCGACGGCAAAGCCACAATTGACCGCACGAAGTTCGACATCCGGTACGGCTCGAAATCATTCTTCGAGAGCATCGGCGACAAAGCCATCCATGACGATTTCACGGTTGACATGAAGTTGGTTGCCAACAAGTAAGTTGCCCGTCTAGCGGAACGCCGCCCGGTACTACTCCGCTAAACATTGCCCCGGCCAACGTCGGGGCTTTTTTATTACATTTCTACTAAACAAATCATATATTAGTGGTTACTCTAATTGAGTAGTTCAAGGCCGATTTAACACGTTGTTCGGGAATTCCATCGCTTCTTTTGAGAAAAGTACTCAGTTGATCTACTCTGCTATGCATATACCGTCTAATAACATAGACCAATAATATTCTTGCAATAGTGTCAAATAAATCTTAGGCTTATACCCTGTTACGCAACCAATGCTAGCGGGTTAATCACTTACTTTTTTATTGCTATGAAAACATTGAAACACTTACTTAAACCAGCCATAGCGGGAGTGCTTTGGCTGGGGCTTGGTATTGGGTGCAAGCAGACACCTCAACCAGCCGACGATCAGGCGGGGCAAAAAGCCAAAACCGTGCTGAACGGCCTCGTAGCACCCACCACAGCCCTTAATACCTGCGACGATGGGACGTGTTGCGGCAAGAAGGGAGTGTACTACAAGTATCAGGAAACGCTGAGCGGTGATACGGTAATACTGAGAGGTAATGGCATTATTTTCCGTAAGCCCATCCCCACAGGTACCACTCAGGCATGGGCTACAGGGGCTAAAGTATGTACACTCACTGCTACACCCGTGAATAAGCTCATCTACGAGGTGTTTAGTAGTGCCAATAATGATGATCCGATCAACTGCCGGATTTGGGGGCGAGTATATACGGCAGATGAAATTTCCACGACTTCAGGACTAGACCCCCTTCGTTATTTCGCCGTCGACTACGTTGAAGCTATCAAATAACAGACCATACGTTTTCCATCACTCAACCACATCGAATTAATGAAACATTATTTAAGTTCAGTCATTATTGGCACATTACTTGCGGGGGGGGTATTACAAACTCAGCTTCGGCGCAGGAGAAGTACAAGCCTAAGTATCAGCGCGAAAACGACACTACGTTTCGTGCCAACGCCAGCTATCTCTCCGAAACTGGCTTTATCAAGTTCCGCTCCGATAAGGACATAGACCCCGACACATACTTCGACAAGTTCGGGGCTAACATTGGTCTCAGCACGCATTATCAAATGCGACTGCTCAACGACGAGACCGATGCCAACAAGATACGCCATCGGCGGTATCAGCTTTATTTCAAAAACATCCGGGTTGAGCATGGCGACTACGCGCTGCACTCAAAAGGCAATCGGCTATTGGCTGCCGACGGAAGCATCGTGGAATCGTTGGCTATCGATGTAGACAAGCCGATGCCGGAGAAGCAGGCCCTCACTTTTGCCTTAGCTGATCAGCAACTCACAGAAAGTCTGTTTAAAGGCAAGGCTAAACTACCAAAAGGCGAACTAATTCTGGCCCGAAACGGAGTTGAGTCCGTTAGAAGCAATTACGTATTTGCTTACGTGTTCGACATTCGGAAGGAGTATCTGGAACTGCCGCTGACAGCATCAAAAGAACCATTCCGAATATACGTCGATGCGGGTACAGGCTCAATCATCCGTCGGTTATCGCTTATTCATAGTTGCGCCTCTACAGCAACCGGGTCTGATGGCCTTGCTCATGTAAAAGACCATCACACCCTGGTGCAGCCTTCCTTTATAGAACAGGGACAAACCCCACAGGTAGCCGCTACTTTTACGCCGCTTTGGGGCGGGCGGTATGGTAGTAGTCGCAGTTTCGAAACTGAGCGCAGCCCCGATGCACAGGTTGAATACCGTCTCTGGCACCAGAATGGGGCGTTGATTACCAAGCGCGACACCAGAAATCCAGGCGGTTGGGATGCAACAAACGACGTAACCAATTCAGGGAATGTATGGGGAACAAACGAGCAAAATGCGACAACGGCCCACTGGTTAGCTCAACAGACATACAATTTCTTCCAGGCCACCTTCGCCCGTAATGGGTACGATAACAATTATCGGTATCCTCATATTTTGGTCAATTCAGGTGGGAACTCGCCTTATATTGATGATGTGATTGCTTATTGGGACAGAGTAGATCAACTCACGTTCGGTTATGCGCCTATTCCATCACCAATTTTTGGAGATATAAGGCCAGATATAAACAAACCGTATTTGACGGCAGATATCATGGGCCATGAATATATGCACGCCGTGACGCAGAACTCGGTACCAAACGGTCTGAGTACAAGCGGAGAGCCTAAAGCATTAAATGAATCGATATCCGACATTTTCGGTACAGCCTTTGAACGATATCTGTTTCCCAACAACTGGAATTGGGATTTTGCCGAAGATATGTCACAACTCAGAGACATGGCTAATCCCCGCCGGGCATTTCCACCATTGGGTATACCTGGAGGACAGCCGTCCATTTATTTAGACCCAAATGGATGGAGTAATGATCCGTATGCACAAATGGGCGTGATGAACAAATGGTTTCACACGCTTTGCACTGGTCAGGGACCTAATAATCAGAACATTAACCCCATAAGTTTTGATGAGGCCATTCAAATTGTGTACCATGCCGTGCGGTTTCACCTGAAAACTGGTTCAGGCTTTCCCCACGCCAGAGATGTAACCGCACAGGCAGCCCACGAACTATTCGGAGACTGCTCGGCTCAGGAACGCGCCGTGGTAGCTGCCTGGGGCACGGCAGGATTAGCTACTATCGGCTGCGGAAGCACCTGCACCTTACCCACCAACACCTGTTACACAATCAAGGTAGAAAGTTCAGGTAAACGCTTGCAGGCCATAAATAGTAGCAGCGTTGAACAGCAACCCGCCAACGGCGGGTCCAATCAGATTTGGCGCGTAGAGGACAGGGGCAATGGCAGGGTAAGCTTCACAGCACAAGATGGGTCGTTCAAGGCTATACGCGTCACAAACGGGGCCACCACTGGTGAGTTGCTTTCATTGGGTGCCTATGTAGCCAACGGACAGCAGAATTGGGCTGTGCAATGCAATCCGGCTGTTGCCAACCAATGGCGCGTAGTGTATTCTACCAACAATAACACCTGGGACGTGCAAAACTTCGGCAACAACCCTCCCTTGCAGATATATGGCACTACGCAGGAAAGCTTTCAGACTTATCGGGCCTTCCAGTTTGAGCAAGCCACCTGCCCCAATATCAGCCCCCGCTGCGATTATAGGGTTACGATGGTATCAAGCCTAGTTACGGCAACCTGCGGTGAGTCAATCAGTTTCAACACTACCTGTGAGGGTACGGGATGTTCAGGCGTTACACTTCAATGGAGTGGACAGGGTATAGATAATCAAACAGGCCCGTCTGTTTCTACCTCAACACCCGGCAGTGCCGGTATGTATTTGTATAAAGTTGAAAGCACTAAAATAGGGTGTGGAACAAGTGAGGGTGGCCGGATAGTACTTCCTGTCTATTGTGGTGGACAAGTTTGTTCCCCTCCGGCAAACGGTTGTTACAATATTGTCTCTGCAACGACGGGTAACCGCCTGCAGGCAATGACTAACAATACCGCGTTTGATCAACCGACCAATAACGCCAACAACCAAATCTGGCGTATTGATAACCGGGGCAACGGACGCGTCAGTTTTACCATACAGGATGGAACAAACAGAACTGCGCAAGTTTCTGATTTTGCTGCGAATGGTTTTGTTACACTTAACACCTATGTAGCCAACTCCAGTTATGAATGGGGGCTACAGTGTAATCCCACCAACACTAGCCAATGGCGCGTGTTTTCGGCGAAGAACCGCACCCTCTGGGATGTCACACCTACCCAAAATAGAGATCGTGTTTATGAACCTGTTTTGGCGACAAATTCTGACGTACTCTCGGCTCTCTTCAGGGACTACCAAAAGTTCTTCTTCCAACCAGCCACCTGCCCAACTACACCCAATTGCAACTTTGCAGCCTCACCCAGTATATCGGATGGCAACACCAACCGGTCCTGCAATCAGGCGGTTACACTCAACGCCAACTGTTCAGGCAACGATTGTAGCGGTGTCAGTTACAGTTGGAGCGGTACAGGTGTTCCGGCCAACAGTACCAATTCATCGGTAACGTTCAACGGACCGGGCAGCAACGGCACTAACTACATCTACACAGTCACAACCTCAAAAGCAGGCTGTAGCCAACAAACTGCTATAGTCAACTTCAACGTCGGCGGTTGTAGTACTAATGGTGGCGGCACTAGCGTCTGTATCGAGGCTGAGACGGGGCAGGGCACCATGAGTGTGCAGAATAATAGTAACGCATCGGGTGGGCAGTTCTACGGCAACTTCGGCGATGACGTAGGCTACGTCAACTACCCCATCAACGTGCCTACGGCAGGTAATTACACCATTCAGTTTACCTACAGCTACCCCTCCAGTCCGGTTCATTTCAACCTGCTGGTCAACAATGGTCCGCCCCAGTTGGTCGCCTTACCCGCCTCACCCGGTTTCTATGACTTCATCACCGGTAATGCCACGGTGGCCCTGCCAGCGGGCAACAGCACCCTAACGCTGCGGGGCATCAACAACTATTTTTTCTTCTTCGACAAGTTCTGCATTCAGGGTGGCAGTGCGGGCGGGGGTAGTTGCAACTTTGCCGTTTCGCCCAGCCCATCAGACGGTAATACCAACCGCGCCTGTAGTCTGGGCGTTACCCTCAATGCCAACTGTTCAGGCAGTGACTGCGGCAGTGTCAGCTACAGTTGGAGCGGTAACGGCATTCCAGCTAACAGCAACGGTTCCTCCGTTAACTTTAATGTGCCAGGTGCCAATAGCAGTTACCAGTACACGGTTACGGCATCAAAGGCAGGCTGTGGCAACCAAACAGGCGCGGTCAGCCTTAACGTGAGCGGCTGTGGTGGGGGTGGCACAAACACCTGCATCGAAGCCGAGTCAGGGCAAGGCAACGTGAGTGTACAGAACAACAGCGGCGCATCGGGTGGGCAGTATTATGGCAACTTTGGGGATAATGTAGGCTACGTTAACTACGCCATAAATCTGGCCACGGCGGGCAACTACACCATGCCCATTACCTACGGAGCAGCAGAAGCCACGACGGTCAATCTGGTGGTCAACAATGGTTCGCCGCAACTACTCTCTCTGCCTTCGACTGGTGGCTGGCTCAATTTTGCCACACAAAATGTGATGGTCTCCTTGCCAGCGGGTAGTAGCACACTCAGTTTCCGGGCCATTGCCAACCAGTTTCTATTCTTCGACAAATTCTGTCTGATGAACGGCGGGCGGATGGCCGCACAGGAACCCACAGAGACCGGGCTTGACTTGCGGGTGGCTCCCAACCCCAGCAATGGGCGGTTTACGGTGCATTTCCGCACCCAGATTGGGCAAACCGCTACCCTGCGGCTGAGTGATCTGAATGGCCGGACGGTGCGTACTACGCAAACGATCATGGGCACGGGTGGTACACACGCCGAGGCGATTGTCTTACCTGCCAGTGTGCATGGTGTCTTGCTCATCGACGTGGTGAGTGGTTCGCAACGAGCCAGCCAGAAAATCATAATCGAATAATACTGGTTTTCAGTATGTTAACCAGTGGAGTACCACTCCGCCAACCATTGCCCCGGCCAACGTCGGGGCTTTTTTGTGGTATGCAAAAAGTATATCTACCCCCATTTGTCAACTACTACCGACCTAACGGAGGCGCCACCCGCAAAACCGGCCAACACTGCCCCCGCTCCGCCCGGCTGGGACTGCCTGAAACCCCGCGAACACCTTACCCTGCGCCTTCCACGGCCCGCCAGGTAAACCCGCATCTGCTACGCGCTACACCCGAATCGCGAATCTGCTGCTGAGTACGCTCGTGCTTATTGGCCTGAGTTGCCATGATAAGGTAGACGTGCAACCCACACAGACTTTCCCGCCGCCCCAGCCCTCCTGCCTGATTGTCAAAGTCACTTACAAGACCATTTATGCAGGGCTTTCTTATAAAACTGAAACTGTGGTAGGCTTCGCGCTGGAGGCCCTTCGACTAGGCCGGTCCGGCATTCCGGTGCGATCTCCGACAGGCTCAGGGTTGTAGGGAATTAAAGCAATTTTACTGAGTTGATCCAAGTTCGTTGTCACCCTCTCCTTCCTCCAACACCTTCCCCTCCGTGGCTGGATTTTGCCGAAAAATCAACTCAAGTTGCTCAAAAAGCTCCGGGTGCTTCTGCTTTAGCAGGTCGGGGCGTTTGAAGAAATATTCCGACACCACGGCGAAGAATTCGGCCTCGTTGGTGAGGCCGTAGGAGTTAATGTCGGTGCGGCCCGTCTCCATCTGCTGCATGGTCTCGTGCATAAGTCGCAGCCACGGTTGGAGGTGTTCTTGCGGCACCATCATTTCCGGTGATCCGTCAATCTCGCCGTCTACTTTGTCGAGCAGGTGGACAAACTCGTGGATGCCCGTATTTTCTTTGCTGGTTTTGTTCAAAAACCCATTCAGCAAGGCCGATTTCGAGAGGACCATCGAGCTTTGCAACGCGCCACCCATCCCTACCAGCCCCATAGTTCGCCTATCGGTCTCGTCGGTCTCAAATTTTTCATTGAAGGTGCTTTCGTACAATACAACGTTAGTCAGATTCGGGTAGGTCCAGTCGTCAAACGCAAATACGGGAATGACCGCGCTGCTGGCTACCAGCACTTTATCTACGTCCGTCACCTCGGTATCGACGCCCTCAATGGTGACGTTGGCCAGAAACAGGTTGACCCGTTCGGCAAAAACAGCCTGCCGATTTTCGGGTAGCGACGCATAATACGGCACGTTTGCGGCCAGCAACTCGACCATCGTGGGCGGTAACGGCTCCTCTGGCACCACAACGGGTTGCCGACGTTTCCGCAAGAAGAAAAACACCAGCCCGCCCGCCGCCAGCAAGCCCAGTGCAATACCAATTACATAGCCCATGTGAGGGTAAACGGGTGAAAGGCCTGAGGAATTTTCGTCTTACTCGTACACGATGCGGCTGATGATACTCCGTCCCAGCGTTACTTCGTCGGCGTATTCGAGGTCGCCGCCGATGGGAATGCCACGGGCAATGGTCGAAATACGAAGATTGAACGGGCGGAGTTTCTTTTGCAGGTAAAACGCCGTTGTGTCGCCCTCCATCGTGGGGCTAAGGGCCAGAATAATCTCCTTCACCGGCTCGTCGGCCCGCGTGTTGTTGGCCAGCCGGTGAATCAGCGATTCGATGTGCAGATCGGATGGACCGATACCTTCGACGGGCGAAATAATGCCCCCCAGTACATGGTAGAGACCTTTATATTGCGCCGTGTTCTCAATGGCCAGCACGTCGCGGGTGTCTTCCACCACGCAAATGATGGATCCGTCGCGGCGGGGGTTGGCGCAGATCGTGCAGAGATCGTCGTCGGAGAGGTTATGGCAACGCTGGCAATATTTCACCCGCGTGCGCATGGCCGTCAGGGATTGGGCCAGCGTTTGGGTTTGTTCTTCGTCGCGTTTGAGCAGGTGCAACACCAGCCGCAGGGCGGTTTTCTTACCAATGCCCGGCAGCTTCGACACCTCCGTCACCGCGTCTTCAATTAGCTTCGAGGGGAATTCCATTTAGAAGAGAATGAAGCCGCCTAGCCCCCGAAGGTAGCCCCCTAGCCCCCGAAGGGGGAAGCGCTGCCGGTTGCGTAGCTACGCAACCGGAGTTTACGCTGGCGGCAGCACTTCCCCCTTCGGGGGCTAGGGGGCTACCTTCGGGGGCTAGGGGGCTGTTAGTTTAGCACTTCCGCCGAGATGCCACGGCGGCAGATCTCGTTGCGCAGGGGGACCAACTCCCCGAAACCGCCATTCTTGACGGTGCATTTGCCTTTGTAATGAATCAGTATCGTACACTGCTCGGCCTGTTCGGGGGTGTGTTCACAGACTTCCATCAACGTGTCGATGACGAACTCGAATGTATTGACTTCATCGTTGAAGACCACCAGGTTATACACCTCGGTCTCGACCACTTCGTCCAATACGGCTACCTCTGGTTGAAAAAACGGCGTCATAACAGCACAGGTTGTTGATTGATTCTTGGCAAATTTATGGAAATTTGGCCAGTTAATGCCCGTTAAAATAACCCCATACAGGGCTTAAAAGTTGCCCTTTTTCAATGAATTCCACCATCGCACTGGTCATTCTGATCGCTTATTTCGCCATGCTCATCGGGGTGTCGTACTACACCTCGCGCGGGGCCGACACCAACACATTTTTCACCGCTAACCGGCAGTCTCCCTGGTACTTAGTGGCCTTCGCCATGATCGGTACGTCGCTATCGGGTGTCACCTTTATTTCGGTGCCGGGGGCCGTGGGTGGGGTCTTCAAAGGCTTCGAGGGCTACAAGGGGTTCTTCTACTTTCAGGTGGTGCTGGGCTACATCGTGGGCTACTACGTCATTGCCACCGTGCTCATGCCGCTCTACTACCGCATGAACCTGATTTCGATCTACGGCTACCTCGAAAAACGGTTCGGGTTCTGGTCGTACAAGACGGGGGCGGGGTTCTTTTTGATGGCCCGCACGGTGGGGTCGGCGGTGCGGCTCTACGTGGCGGCGGGTGTGCTGCAACTGGCCGTTTTCAACGACCTCGGCGTGCCGTTTGAAGCGTCGGTGGCCATCACCATTCTGCTCATCTGGCTCTACACATTCAAGGGCGGCGTGAAAACGATCATCATCACCGATACCCTCCAGACCACGTTTCTGGTAACGGCGGTGGCACTGACCATTGTGCTGATTGCCAGAGAATTGCACCTCGATTTTGGCCAGGTCAGCACGGCGATCAAGAACGGGCCGTATTCGCAGATTTTCTATTTCGACAATTTCAACGACCCCCGAAATTTCTTCAAACAGTTCATTTCGGGGGCGTTTATCGCCATTGTCATGACCGGTCTGGACCAGGACCTGATGCAGAAAAACCTGACCTGCAAAAACATCGGCGAGGCTCAGAAAAACATGTTCTGGTTCACCATCACGCTCACCGTGGTCAACTTCATGTTCCTCTGCCTGGGCGCGTTGCTTTACCTCTACGCCAACACCGAGGGCATCGCCATTCCCAAAAAAACCGACGATCTCTACCCGCTGCTGGCGCTCTCGCATTTTGGGCCCGTGGTGGGTATTACCTTTTTGCTGGGCATCACCGCCGCCACCTACGCCTCGTCCGATTCGGCCCTGACGGCGCTGACAACCTCATTTTGTATTGATTTTATGAACGTCGAGAAAAAGCCGGAGGTAGAACGGGCGCGGATCAAGCACCGGGTACACATCGGGTTTTCGGTGCTGTTCTGGGTCGTCATCGTGATCTTCAAACGGCTCAGCAGCGGCGACGTCATTACGGCGGTATTCGATCTGGCGGGCTACACCTACGGGCCGTTGCTGGGGCTGTATGCGTTCGGGCTGTTCAACCGCCGACCCGTACGCGACCGGTGGGTGCCGCTGGTTTGTATTGCCTCGCCGTTTTTTACGTATTGGGTCAACAGCCATTCGCAGGTGTGGTTCAATGGCTACGTGTTCAGCTTCGAGCGGCTGCTGCTCAACGGGTTGTTCACGTACGTGGGCCTCTGGGCGTTGTCGCGCCCGGCGGTGAAGGGTGAGCTGGCGGTGGGACAACAGGCTAAGGTTGCTTAACTTTTTTGACCAGGTCCCGTTAGTTAATCGTTGGTTCTCTTACTGGTAACCAACGATACCATGATTCACTTGCGACTTCTATTTGTCCTAACGCTGCTCATTGCGGCACCAGCCTGGGGGCAGCACGCGCGTACTCCCCGCCCAAAACGTCCGCCCAATCCGTACCGGAGAGCTTACCAGAAAGGGGTTTTTGTTGCTCCTGATTCTACCTCGCCCCAAGTGCCATTCGTGTATTTTCCTTATTCGCTGGGGAGGGGTATCAACCGGGCCACGCTGGGTGCCACGTTCACTACGTCGCCGCGCGCCATTACTGAGCAGACCCAGCTCGACATTCCCGCCGTTCACCTGGTTGTGCTCCGGGGGCTTACCGATAAGCTGGCGCTGACGGGCGAGATGAAAATCCAGCTTCTGCAAAACAGTGCGCTGGTCGGGCTTCGCCGTACGTTTCCCATTAAAGGACGGTTCTACGGCTCGGTCGGGGCTAATCTGGGAGGGTGGGTCGGGCTGCTTCAACTGGCCGATTTCAACACCAGGGGCTATGGAGGCATGGGTTCTGTCGATGCGGCCATTGGGTTTCGCTCATCACGCGATTTGCTCGTTACGTTTCGTTTAGAAAGCGACCTGGGCCTGTTCAACCGTACCGCCGTGGGGCAGACCATCTCCGACGACAACCGGATTGCCACCAATGGCTACGGAGCCACCGTGACACTTGAACAGGCCTTTTTTGGCCGTCGCCACGCGGCCATCGGTTTTCGGGCACTCTACACCAATTTCAACTGGCAGTTCTGGTCACTCTACGACACGTTCGACCGCAATATTTTTTACCCAGAAATATTCATGGGCTTCTTTTTGTGAGTAGTACGCCATTCCAACGCTATGAGATCAACTTATTTTCGTTCCACCGTTATCCTGCTGCTTGTTGTCTGGGTAGCCCATTTCAGCGGCGGGTGTCGTACCAAATACGAAACCGCCGTTATCATTCCCCAACAGGCGGATCAACTCAACGTCCCCGGGACCAAACTGCTCTATGCCCAAACCCGCAAAGCCTGCGAAGGGGTCTACACGGTTTCGGACGGGTCTGATGTATTTGGCAACGAGATTGCCGCCAAGTGGAGTTATACGGCAAAGAACGGGACCGACACCACGTATCACCTGTCGCTTTTTTGCGAACCACGGGGCACCTTCTTCGTTTTGGAGGGCAGGCAAGTGGCTGACTCGCTGATCTTTGTGGGCTACTGGCGGCGGCTGGTCAACGCCGATGTAGGCACGGTGACGTTTGTGGTGCAGCGCAATGGTGCAAAGGCCCTGCTTGCCCCCGACTGTTGCCAGGCCCTGAAGCCCGGCGACGTGGTGTTCAAAGGCAAATGGGGTACTGCCAATGACAACCAGATAAATCCCCTGACGCTGTCGTTCAACCGGAAACTGAACCCTGCCCCGTTCCAGATCATTGCCCACCGCAGCGGGGGCCGTACGGCTGACCTGCTGCCCGCGTCCGAGAATTCGGTGGAGATCATCCGGCTGGCATCGCGGTTGGGGGCTACCGGGGTCGAATTCGATATTCGTCAAACTAAAGATGGTGTGCCCATTCTCTACCACGACGACCAGCTCAACCTGCGGCTAACCCAGAAAAGTGGCCTGATTGGCCCCGTCGAGAACTACACCTACAAACAGCTTACGGCCCTGGTGCGGCTGGTGAACGGCGAACAGATTCCGACATTGGAACAGGCACTGACGGCGGTCATCGACGATACCCCGCTGCAAACGGTCTGGATGGATAGCAAGCTGATTCGGGACATGTCCCTGATTCGGGAAATTCACAAAAAATACATCGCCAAAGCCGCCGCGCAGGGCCGTACCGTCAACATCTACATTGGCCTGCCCACCGAGACGACACTGAATCAGTTCGAGGCCCTGCCCGATCACTTACAGGCCCCGTCGCTCTGCGAACTGGACACGGCTATTGCCCGGCGCATCCATGCCAAAGTGTGGGCACCACGGTTCACGCTGGGCGACCCTACCGAAACGGCGAAGGTGATACGTCCCCAGGGGTTTAAAGTATTTGTCTGGACGCTCGACGTGCCTGACTTCATCCGTCAGTTTATCAACGCCCGTTCGCTAGACGGCATCCTCACCAATTATTCGGCCGTTGTGGCGCACTATCACTATGTACAAAAACCGTAGCACCCCGCTCGTTCGTCGAGTTGGACTGGTATGTTGGCTGATAGTAGGGCTCACTGTCAGTGCCCTGGCGCAACAGTCTACAGCGCCCAAGTCAGCCACGACGGTTACGCCAGCCACGCAACGAGTCAAAAAACCGACCAGACCACGCAGCAATTACCACCGTGTTCAAACGTTCACTCCCCGCAGTCCGAGCTATACCAAAAAAGGCCAACTGCGACGACTCAGCCCCGATCAGCTCTGGGAGGCTCAACCGGACTCGACAAGACCTGATCGAGGGCCGTTTCGACTGCTGGTTTATGCTGGCTTGGGTGCGTCCTATTATTCCAGCATCCTGAACAGCCCCGTTGACCTGACCGACAAAAAGCAACTCCGCTGGTCGATACCGTTTTCATTGCGGGTGATGTGGCAGACCGATCACCGGCTGCGGCTGGGCCTGGAAACGGGCTACGTAACCATGTATAGCTATCAGGGCAACCGCAACGGTGACCTGGCCAAAGTACGCGTGTCGGCGACACCGATACTGGCCGTTTTCTCGATGTCGGTGGTCAAACGGTTTGCGCTCTATGCGGGCACGGGACCTTACCGCGTCAACTCAAACCTGAGCTACGAGGGCGACACGCGGGGCACCACCTACAGCCTGGGCTGGATGGTGGCGGGTACGTATACGCAGCCACTGGGCAAAAACATTGGCCTCGCCGCCGAGTTAAAATGGTACGACGCCACCCAAACCAAAGACGCCTGCTTCGTTGCGCAGGCCACGCTGGTGTGGCGGGCGCTAACCTGGTAATTCGCCCACATCTCATGCCCCCTCTCCTCACCTTTCTCGCTGATACACAGGCCCCTATGTGGATTGAGGCGTTGTTTTTGAAACAGCGCGACAACGTAAAAGCCACGCAGGCTATTTTCCGCGAAATCATGAACCGACACCCCGAAACGCTCTACTGGCTGGGCGATATTGTGGTGCTGGGCTATAAAAATGCCGCCTGGCCCATGGTCGACACGTTTCTGACCAACTGCGAAGAAGCTGGTATCGACGTGAAGGCCATCATGGGCAATCATGATGTGATGGGACGGCCCAAAAAAGGGCAGCGCAATTTCCAGAAACGCTTTCCCGATCACATACCGACGGGCTACGCCCACGTAACCGACGAAGTGGGGGTGATCCTGTTGAACTCGAATTTTAGCACGATGACCGTAGAGCAACAGGCTGAACAACAGGCATTTTACGAAAAACAACTCCGCGATTACGACGACGACCCAGCCATTCGGGCGGTGATCGTGACAACGCATTATGCCCCTTTCTCGAACAGTCGGCTGGTGGGATCGAGCAAACCGGTGCAGCAGCGGTTTGTGATGCCGTATCAGGCATCAAAAAAAGCAAAGTTGTTTATCACGGGCCATGCCCACGCCTTTGAAAAGTTTGAGGTGGGCGGCAAAGTGTTTCTGGTCATTGGCGGCGGCGGTGGTCTGAAACAACCCCTGCACACCAACCCCGCCAAATTCGAGGACCGCGCCCTGGCCTATAAACCCATGTTTCACTACCTCACCGTGTACCGCGACGGCGATAACCTCCACGTCTGCTCGCACCACCTCACCGACGACCACAAGGGGTTTAAAGACGGATACGGGTTTGTGGTGTGAGTAGCCTCTCTATCTTCACCTCCCTCTTATAGGGCCATACCCCATGCTGATGATTATGCCCCTTTGGGGCAATAGGGTGACGCCCTTTCAGGGCGTCATCATCGGCATAGGGCATGGCCCTATGACACCTGTGTTCAATCCCACACATAGCGTTCATCGAAGGGCATATTATATTTTTTGTAAATACCCCGGCATTCATCCTGAAAACCTTGCTGCTGGTGGTGGTGGTACTGATTCTCGATATACCGCGCCACGATGTCAACCCGCGAGGGATTCACCGAAAAGGCCCCGTAGCCGTCCTGCCAGTAGAATGACTGATAGGCCTGCCCTTTTGTCTTGATCCACTTCGACGAATTTTTCTTTACCTCTTCGAGCAACTCCATAAGGGCGATCTTTTTCGAGAGTATGCACAGAATATGGATATGGTCATAATAACCACCCACCCGGACCGGATGGCATTCCAAGGCCTGACAAACGCCCCCCAGATACGCATATAGCTCGTCCTTTACATCGTCGCCGATGGTAGGTTCGCGATACTTGGTGCTGAACACGAGGTGTACGTATACTTTAGTCAACGATTGTGGCATAAGTTAGGGCTAAAGGGGGTGGGCTAAAGATACATACATAGGCCCATGCTTCATAGGATACATAGGGCTATGCCCTATGCAGGTGATCATGCCCTTTCAGGGCATCACCCCATAACCCTGAAAGGGCTTAATCACCATTACAGGGCATAGCCCTGTGTATCTTTAGCCCACCACCTTTAGCCCTGAAAGGGCTTAATCATCCACATAGGGCATAGCCCTGTGAATACACCCTATGCGACGATAACCTCCCGCTTCACCTTCGACTGCGTGTAGTAGTCAATTAAGTCGGCGACGAGGCCCGTCCAGCCGGTTTGGTGGCTGGCACCAAGACCGCTGCCAGTGTCGCCGTTGAAGTATTCGTAGAACAAGAGTAAGTCCTTGAAATTTGGGTCAGCGGCGAACCGGTTGAGGTCGCCCATGGCCGGGATTTGGCCCGACGCATCCACGCGGAAGAGGCTGATGAGGCGCTCGGCCACCAGCAGGGCGGCGGCCTTGATGCTCATCACCTGCCCCGAATGCGTGGGGTATTCTACCTCGTAGTCGTCACCGTAGTACTGGTAAAACTTCAGCAGTGAGTCGACCAGCAGGAAGTTCAGCGGAAACCAGATCGGCCCGCGCCAGTTGGAGTTTCCCCCAAAGATGCTCGTTTCTGACTCCGCAGGGATGTAGCGTACCCGGAGCAGTTCACCGTTCATGTGCAGTTCATACGGCTGCTTTTCGTGGAATTTCGAGAGGGCACGAATACCGAAATCCGACAAAAACTCGGCTTCGTCGAACATGCGGCGCATCAGCATTTTCATCCGATGGCCGCGCAGCAAACTCAGCAGGTGGGTAGACCCTTTGCCCGGCTCGTGCCAGCGCGACACCAGCGACGCCAGATCGGGGCGATTCGTGAGCACCCACTCCAGCCGCCGCCGGAAATCGGGCAGTTTCGAGAGTAGTTCATCGTCGATCACTTCCACGGCAAACAGCGGAATCAGTCCCACCATCGACCGGATTTTCAGCAGCCGCGCCTGTTTGTCGGGCGTGTGCAGAATGTCGTAATAGAACTGATCTTCCTCGTCCCAGAGGCTAATGTGCTGTTTGCCCAGGTTGTTCATCGCCGAGGCAATATGCAGGAAGTGCTCGAAAAACTTGCTCGCCATGTCCTGATACGACGGACGGACCAGCGAGATTTCGCAGGCAATGCGCAGCATGTTCAGGGTAAACATGGCCATCCAGCCCGTGCCGTCAGCCTGCTCGATGCGCCCACCCATCGGCAGTGGCTGACTCCGGTCAAACACCCCAATATTGTCGAGACCAAGGAAACCCCCGCCGAAAATGTTGTTGCCTTCGACGTCTTTGCGGTTCACCCACCACGTAAAATTCAGCAGCAGCTTGTGGAAGACGCGCTCCAGAAACGCCACGTCGCCCACCCCGTTCATCTGCTTGTCGATCTCGTAGACTTTCCACGTCGCCCAGGCGTGCACGGGTGGGTTCACGTCCGAAAAATTCCACTCGTAAGCCGGAATCTGACCGTTGGGGTGCATATAGTATTCGCGCAGGGTCACGGCCAGTTGCCGCTTGGCAAAATGCGGGTCGATGCGGGCCAGCGTGAGGGTGTGGAAGGCCAGATCCCAGGCGGCAAACCAGGGGTATTCCCACTTGTCGGGCATACTCAGAATGTTGGCCGTGTACATATGCCGCCACGTTTCGTTGCGGGCATACACGCGCCCGTGAAACGGAACGGGCATTTTTGGGTCGCCCTTCAGCCACTCGTTGACGTTGTAATAGTAGAACTGTTTGTTCCACAACATGCCCGCGTAGGCCTGCCGCTGAATGTTGACCAGATCGGCACCGGCGTTGGGGCCGTGGTGCGCATTATGCTGAATATCAGCGTAAAAAGCATCCGCTTCGGCCAGCCTTTCGGCAAACGTAGCGTCGCAATCAGCGAACGGACCAGGCGCGTTGGGCTGGGTCAACTGCGTTTGGTCGCTGAAGCGGAGGCGAATTTGGGTGCTGCCCCCGGCGGGCACCATGCGCGTATACCGCGCCGACGCTTTGGTGCCAATCCGGTTGGGGTTCACGTATTCGGGCCGCCCCGTGATGATGTAATTATTGATCGCGTCTTTGGGGTAGGGCGTGCTGTTGGACTTACCGTAGAGGCGTTCGGTGTTGGTTTCGTTTTCGCAGAAAAGCAGTTCGTCGGCGTCTTCGCAGTAGAGTTTGTACTTGCCCAACTGCCGGTGGTTCACCTCGATCTGATTGGTCGATATACCCGTCAGCATGGGCCGAACGCTGTACTGTTCATACCCCCACGACCACGTATTGCGAAACCAGATGGTGGGCAGTAGGGTTAGCGGGGCATCCACGGCACTGCGGTTGTGGGCCGTCACGGTCACCAGCCAGTCGTTTTGGCCCGCTTTGGCGTATTCGATGTAGATGTCGAAGTACTCGTTTTTGTCGAAAATGCCCGTGTCGTGCAGCTCATATTCCGGCTCCTGACGGCTCCGGCGCATGGTTTCGATGACCAGTTTGTTGTACGGAAACTCCGACTGCGGATACTTATACAGCATCTTCATGTACGAGTGCGTGGGCGTGCTGTCGAGGTAATAATACAGCTCCTTTACGTCTTCGCCGTGGTTTCCTTCGGGGCCGGTAAGCCCAAAAAACCGCTCTTTCAGGATGTTGTCGTTGTGGTTCCAGAACCCCAGCGCAAAACAAACATGGCCTTTGTTGTCAGATATGCCGCCGATGCCCTCTTCACCCCAGCGGTAAGCGCGGGAGCGGGCCATGTCGTGGCTAACGTGGTTCCAGGCGTCGCCATAGGCGCTGTAATCTTCGCGGACGGTGCCCCAGGCACGGTCAGACAAATACGGTCCCCACTTTTTCCAGCCCTTATTATCGGCACGGTCGTAAATCCGCAACTTCTCAGCATCTGCCTGCATAACATCTCAATGGGATTCGCAAACGGATGATGAAGCGCCAATCCAATTCCAAAAATACAGGCAACCGCACGATTCATGGCCATTTCCTCAAAAACTACAGCAAAATGGCCTGATAATCAAGCACCAACTGCCCTCCTGATGCTACCTGGTAAACCCACTACGAAAGAAAAGCAGGTGATACTCGACGTTGTTGCGCCAGTAGTCCCAGGTATGGCCGCCGGGGCGTTCTACGTAGTCGTGCCCGATTTTTCGCTGAAGCAGTTTCTGGTGCAGGTCCCGGTTCACGGTGGTGAAAAAATCGTCGGTACCACAATCGATCAGCAACCGTAGTTCGCCGTCCTGAATGGCGTCGGCGGCGGCGATGACGGTATTGGCTGTCCAGACATCAGGGTTGGCCTCAGCATCGCCCAGCAGGTCGCGCAGTTCCCAGTTTTTCGGAAAAGGCCGGACCCGCCGCTCAGGCTCCCCGCCTGCCCGTACAAATCGCGGTGGCGCATGGCCAGAAACAGCGCCCCGTGCCCACCCATCGACAGGCCCGTGATGGCGCGGTGCTGCCGATCGGGCTGAGTACGGTACCGCTTGTCGACGAAGGGCAGCAGCTCGGCAGTCATGAAGGTTTCATACCGCACCGTGGGCTTCACCGGGCTATCGAGATACCAGCTATTTTGCCCGTCGGGGCAGACAATAAGCACGTTATAGCGGTCGGCGTAGGTGGTCAATTCGGGCACATTACCCAGCCAGTCGCGCTGATTACCACCAAAGCCGTGGAGCAGATAGATTCACCGAAAACCGCTCTGCCGGGGCCGTGGCGCGTTTGTCGGGCACCACAATCAGGCAGTTGACGGCCCTGTGCATCGACGGACTGTCTACACTGACGGTGTCAATTTTTCCGGCAATGGCGGTGAGGGTAAGCAGCAGGAAAAGCAGAGTGTGGAGGATGCGGTTTTGCATGGGAGGGGGAAGTTCGCTGGAGCGTTGCTCCGGTGGGCCGTCAGGCCAGTGGTAGCTGAATGCATTTACTCAGCATTGGCCTGACGGCCCACCGGAGCAACGCTCCGCTGAACGTTACTTCATCTCGTTCGACAATGAATATGGAAACGCATCGGCTTGGGTGCCGCGCTGTTTGTTGGGCGTCGCACGCATATCTATGTCGAGGGTGGCACCCTGCATGAGCACCTCGTGGCTGAGCCAGTTTTTGGCGTATGGCTTGCCGTTCATTCTTATAGCGTTGACGTAGCGGTTCCGGGCACTGTTTTTAGGCGCGTTGATGACTACTTTCTTGCCATTTTCGAGCGTCATGGTCACCTTGCCAAACAGCGGCGCACCCAGCACGTACTGGTCCGTGGCGGGGCAGACGGGGTAGAAACCCATCGCCGAAAACACGTACCACGCCGAGGTTTGGCCGTTGTCTTCGTCGCCGCAGTAGCCGTCGGGGGTAGGCAGGTAGAGGCGGTTCATCACTTCGCGGAGCCAATACTGCGTTTTCCAGGGTTCACCGGCATAATTGTAGAGGTAAATCATGTGCTGAATGGGCTGGTTGCCGTGGGCATACTGGCCCATGTTGGCAATCTGCATCTCCCGAATTTCGTGGATTACGCTGCCGTAGTAGCTGGCGTCAAAAACGGGGGGCAGCGTAAACACCGAGTCGAGCTTATTGGTGAACTGCTTCGGGCCACCCATGAGGCCAATCAGCCCCTGCACATCGTGGAAAACCGACCAGGTGTAGTGCCAGCTATTGCCCTCGGTGAAGGCGTCGCCCCATTTGAACGGGTTAAATGGCGTCTGGAATTGGCCGTCTTTGTTCTTGCCGCGCATCAGCCCGGTCTGCTTGTCGAACAGGTTGCGGTAATTGAGGCTTCGTTTGGCAAACAGGTCGATTTCGGCTTTGGGGCGGTTCAGTTTCTTGGCCAGTTGGTGAATCGTGAAGTCATCATAGGCGTATTCCAGCGTCCGGGCGGCGTTTTCGTTGATGTTTACGTCGTAGGGCACGTAGCCCAGCTCGTTGTAGTATTTGGCCCCGCGCCGACCCACGGCATCGAGCGGACCTTCGTTGTTGCTGTTTTTCACCAGCGCCTCGTACAAGGCGTTGATGTCGTAGTTCTTGCCCCCTTTCAAATACGCATCCGACACCACCGACGCCGAATTAGAGCCGACCATCACGTTGCGCAGGCCGGGGCTACCCCATTCGGGCAACCACCCGCCCTCTTTGTAGGCGTTGGCCAGCCCCTCCTGCATGTGGGCGCTGATGCCCGGATAGAGCATATTCAAAAACGGAAACAGCGACCGGAACGTGTCCCAAAAACCGGTGTCGGTAAACATATAGCCGGGCCGTACTTCGCCGTTGTAAGGGCTGTAATGCACCACTTTACCGGCGGCATCCATCTCGTAGAATTTACGGGGAAACAGCAACGCCCGGTACATACACGAATAGAAGGTGCGGTACTGGTCGGGGGTGCCACCTTCGACCTGAATACGGCCCAAAACTGCATTCCAGGCCGCTTTTGCCTTTTGCTTCACCGTCTCGAAATCGTCATTGCCCAACTCCTTCAGGTTCAGTTCGGCCTGTTCGGGGCTGATGAACGACGAGGCGACCCGCGCATGAACCACCTCGCCTTTGCGGGTCTGGAAACCCACTACCGCCCCCGCCTGATCAGCCTGTATTTCGAGAAGATCATCAGCCCATTTGCCGTTTTGCCAAACTGCGTACCGGGCAAAGGGCTTGTCGAACACGAGCACGAAGTAGTTCTTGAAGTTGGCGGGCACGCCGCCGCTGTTTTTGGTGGTATAGCCCACAATCTTGCGTTCGCCGGGGACGATGCGCACGTAGGAACCCTTGTTCAGGGCGTCGATGACCACCTGGGCGCTGTCGGTCTTGGGAAACGTGAACCGGAACGCCGCCGCCCGCTCGGTGGGAGCAATTTCGGTGGTCACGTCGTGGTCGGCGAGGTAAACGGAGTAGTAATAGGGTTTGGCAACTTCGGCCTTGTGCGAAAACCAACTGGCGCGTTGCTCTTCCACAAAGCGGGGTCGTCCGGTCATGGGCATGATCGAAAACTGGCCGTAGTCGTTCATCCAGGGCGACGGCTGGTGGGTCTGTTTAAACCCCCGAATCTTGTCGGCGGCGTAGGTGTAGGCCCATCCGTCGCCCATGCGGCCGGTTTGGGGCATCCAGAAATTCATGCCCCAGGGCAAGGCAACGGCGGGGTAGGTATTGCCATTCGAGAGGCTGGGTTTCGAGTCGGTGCCCATCAGGGTGTTGACCCACTCAACGGGGTCTGCTGCCTGATGGGCGGTTTGGGGCTGCGCGGTGGCAGTAGTAACAACGAGGACTAAAAACGAAATAACTACGTGGCGCATGACGGCTTTCTGGAAAAGAACGCGCCAAGATACGCCACCGAACCGTTGATGCCCGTCCATATCTTCCTGGTTTCGTGCCGAGGCCGGGTTACTTATTATATGGCTACACGCACGTTAAACAGTGGCTTATTCTATTGGTTAGCTATAGATAAACTGACATGATCGATGCTCAACTACCTATTTGGTGATTTATTCCACGACGATAAACTGTTAACGACGTTTCAGATTGTGGCGCGGGCTTTACTCGTCGCGGTCATTGCCCTTATTTGTGTTCGTATCACGGGGAGGCGGGCCTACGGGATGCGAACCCCCTTCGATAACGTCATCACCTTTTTGTTGGGGGCCACCCTCAGCCGGGCCATCATCGGTGCCGGGTCGTTTGTGAGTGTGGTGGCCGGGGCGTTGGCCCTCGCGTGTCTGCACCGTGGCGTTGCCTACATCAGCAGCCGCAACGACGGTTTCCGCAACTTTATCAACGGCAAGAGTCAGGTGCTTTTCGATCAGGGCATCATACAGGAAAGTAACCTGAAAACAAGCCTGGTCAGCCCCAAAGAACTGGAAGGCGTGGTCCGCAAAGAAATAAACATGGACTCGATGGCTCAGGTGCAAAAAATCACGATGGAACCCAGCGGCGAGTTGAGTGTGGTGGCGACAAGCGGCGTAACCGAGGCCGTTGGCAGGGCAAATTATAACGTACCAAATCGCGTATAAGCCTGCTGTTCAAGGCTTTCGCGGTGGTCGGGGTGGGCGATGTTGATGAGTAGCCGCGCCCGTTGCCGGAGATTTTGCCCGTACAAATCGGCGATGCCCCACTCGGTCACCACAAAATGCACGTTGGCGCGGGTGGTGGTCACGCCCGCCCCCTCTTTCAAAAACGGCACGATCTTACTCAGCCCTTTGCTCGTGGTAGAGGGCAGCGCAATAATGGGTTTACCGCCTTCCGACAACGACGAGCCCCGCACAAAATCCATCTGTCCGCCCACGCCCGAATACTGCATCGTGCCAATGGTGTCGGCACAGACCTGCCCCGTGATGTCAATTTCGATGGCGCTATTAATGGCCATCACTTTGGGGTTACGACGGATGATGGACGTGTCGTTGGTGAAGCTGGCCTGTTTCATGGCCACGGCGGGGTTGTCGTTAATGAAGTCATACACCCGCTGACTGCCCATCACAAAACTCGACACAATGCGGTACGGTAGTATGGCCTTATGTTCGCCCGTGATCACGCCCCGCTCTACAAGGTCGATGATGCCGTCGGTAAACATTTCGGTATGGATGCCGAGGCCCTTGTGGTGAATTAGCTCGGCCAGCGTAGCGTTGGGAATGCCGCCAATACCCAGTTGCAGCGTGGCCCCGTCCGGTATCAAACTGGCCACGTATTGCCCGATTTTGCGGTCGGTAGCGTCGATTTCGGCGGGTTTCACCTCATACATCGGCTCGTCGACATCCACCGCCGCGTGCAGCATCGACACCGGAATAAGCCCGTCGCCGTGGGTGCGGGGCACCTGCGGGTTCACCTGCGCAATGACGTATTTGGCCGCCCGAATGGCCGACAATGATACGTCGACCGACGGCCCCAACGAACAATACCCGTGCTGGTCGGGCGGCGACACCTGAATCAGGGCCACGTCGATGGGCAGAATTTTCCGGCTAAACAGCAGTGGTATCTCGCTCAAAAACACGGGCACGTAATCACCAATGCCCTGCGCGAGCGCCTTCCGCATGTTGGCCCCGATGAAGAATGAATTGGGCCGAAAACTGGCCTGATACTGTGGCTCCAGATAAGGTAGGGGGCCTTCGGTGTGGATGTGGCAGACTTCCACGTCGCGGAGCCGGTCGGCCTGCGCCACCATGGCCTCGATGAGTACATGCGGCGTTTGAGCCACGCTGTGAATAAAGACCCGGTTGCCCGATTGAATCGCCGAAACGGCCTGTTCGGGGGTGGTGTAGGGGAGTGGCATTCGTTTGTCAAGTTTTATTCTTCGCCGTGGCTACCCCCTCAAACAGCGGCGCATAATCGTCTTAGGTAGTATCAACAAACAAAAAAGCCGTCTGTTTTCCGTCTTCTGATGCTTCGCCAGTGTAGACCGGGCGTGAAGCAACAGAAGACGGAAAAAAGAAGACTGTAAACTCTTTCTTTTTATGCCAGGCGGTTGATGCAGTTGAGGTCTTCAAACGCCGTTTTCAACCGCGCCACCATCGTCTCTTCGCCTTTGCGGAGCCACACGCGGGGGTCATAATATTTTTTGTTGGGCGAATCAGGACCATCGGGGCTACCGAGCTGCGTTTGCAAATAGCCCTCTTTCGATTTGTAATAGCCCAGAATACCTTCCCAGGTTGACCACTGCACGTCGGTGTCGATGTTCATTTTCACCGCGCCATACTGAATCGCCTCCCGGATTTCGGCCCGGCTTGAGCCTGAACCACCGTGGAAAACGAAGTTCACCGGCAGCGGATCCGTCCCAAACTGCTCGACGATGTAGTCCTGCGAATTTTTCAGGATAATGGGCGATAGTTTCACGTTACCCGGCTTATATACGCCGTGCACGTTGCCAAACGCTGCCGCAATGGTGAAATTGGGCGAAATCTTGCGCAGGTGCTCATAGGCGTAGGCCACCTCCGAGGGTTGCGTGTACAGTTTCGAGTCGTCAACGTCCGAGTTGTCGACGCCATCTTCTTCGCCACCCGTCACGCCAAGTTCAATCTCCAGCGTCATGCCCATCCTGGCCATCCGCTCGAAGTACTTACACGAAATCTCGATGTTCTCCTCAATCGGCTCTTCCGAGAGGTCGAGCATGTGCGACGAGTAGAGGGGCTTGCCCGTCTGGTCGAAATGCTTCTCTGAAGCCGTCAGCAGGCCGTCGATCCAGGGGAGGAGTTTCTTGGCGCAATGGTCAGTGTGGAGAATGACGGGTACGCCATAGAGCTCGGCGATATTATGGATGTGCAACGCTCCCGAAATAGACCCCGCAATGGCCGCCTTCTGATCGTCGTTCGGCAGTGATTTACCCGCGTAGAAAATGCCGCCACCGTTCGAGAACTGGATGATAACGGGCGAGTTAACGGCCTTCGCCGCCTCAAGCACGGCGTTTACCGAATTGGTGCCGACCACGTTTACCGCCGGGAGGGCGTAATCATTTTCGTTGGCGTGGCGGAAAATCTCGGAAACACCGTCACCGGTGATAACGCCGGGAGCAAATCGGGTGGCTACATCACTCATAATAGAACAAATTGAATTTTGGTTAGAAAATGGGCCATTTGGCAAACAACAACTGACTGCTGGCCCTAGAGCAGTGCAAAATACAACGTTTACAGGGCTTTGTGGTAATTTACCTATCCTATTGACGGGCCGCCCCAACGGGGTTGGGAGCATGACTGTATCAACGTTAGCGGGTAAAAAGCAGCCAGATTTACCTTAGGTTCACGATCTCATCCGTTGACCATATGCCCTTGAAAACCCTCTTTTACTGCCCATTCTGGGGCATGGAATCGCTTGGACTAGCCGAGGCTGCCAAACGCGTGAAAGCCGTCGGCTACGATGGCATGGAAGTAGCCATCGGCCTCGATAAGCAAGCCGACGTGGTCAGGATTGTGCAGGAAAACGGCCTGCGGTTGATCCTGATGGCCTTTGGCGGCGGGGCCAATTTCCCCGAACACAAAGCAAAATTCCGTTCCGACCTGGAAGCCACGGCGGCGCATAAGCCGCAATTCATCAACGCCCACACGGGCCACGACTATTTCACCTACGAACAAAACTGCGAGCTGATTCAGGTGACGATGGACGTCGCCAAAGCGTCAGGCGTAAAAATCCTGAACGAAACCCACCGGGGGCGATTCTCCTACTCAGCCCCGGCCATACAGCACTACTTCGTCACGTTTCCCACCCTGCGCCTCACCGGCGACTTTTCGCACTGGGTTAACGTCTCGGAATCGTACCTCGCCGAACAGGCCGACAATATGGGCCGCGCCCTGCAACGCACCGACCATATCCACTGCCGGGTGGGCCACCCCGAAGGCCCGCAGGTGAACGACCCCCGCGCCCCCGAATGGAAAGACGCCCTGGAAACCCACGCCAACTGGTGGGACACCATTCGGCAGCGGCTCATCACCGCCGGGGCGCCCGAACTAACCGTCACCTGTGAATTTGGCCCTGCGCCCGGTTATTTGCCCACCCTGCCCTACACCCAGCAACCCGTTGTGAGTCAGTGGGATGTGAACGTATTTATGATGCAGTTTTTGACCGAAAGGTGGAAGTAGCTCCTTCGGGGGCTACTTAATGCGCACATTCCCCATCTCGGTCTGTGGGCGGAGCAAATGCACGTCGAGCATGGCGAGGGGGCGGGCGAGGTACTCGCGGATGAGGGTGCGCAGGGAGTAGCCGTCGGGAACGTCCTGGGCGGCGAAAGCCACGGCGTTGATGCCCTCGTAGTTGCTGATGTAGAGGGCGCGGGCGTTGTGGAAATTCTGCGAAATGATGGTGATGTGGTGCTGCTTGAACACCTCTTTGCACCGCAAAATAGAGTCGAACGTGCGATAGCCGGCGTAGTCGGGGATCATCACGTCGGAGGGGACGCCGAGTTTGAGCAGGGCGTTTTGCATGTCCACCGGCTCGTTATAAAACTCCGAATCGTTGTTACCACTCAGGATCAGGTACTTCACTTTGCCTTCCTTCCAAAGCCGGGCGGTGGCCTCCATCCGATAGCGAAAAAACAGGTTGTCTTTGCCGCCTTTCACATACTTGCTGGTGCCCAAAACCAACCCTACGTCGTTGACGGGCAGTTTATGGACATCGAAATAGATCTGGCTTTTTGTGCTTTTTACCACCCACCAATTGCAGCAAAGCACCACCACTACCCCACCAAATACGCCCGCCAGCACCCACTTAACCATACGCTTACCCTGCCGCAACGAAATGCGGCGCGACTTTCGGCGGTGGGTAGCCGTACTGTCAGCAGGGCGAGCTGTGGTCATAAGGAGCGGCCCCCCGGCCCCAGCCCCTAGCCCCCGAAGGGGGAAGTGCTGCCGCGTCAACAACTGACGCAAGCAGGTTCCCCCTTCGGGGGCTAGGGGGCTGGGGCCGGGGGGCTATTAGTTTAAAATATTCCCAACTGCCCACCGTCATCGCTGACGGTTTCGGCTTCGGGTTCTGCGTCAATAACTGGTGATTCCTTTGGCAGCATCACGGTTGCAACGGCCCCGGCTTTGGGGGCCAGCAATTTAGCTTCTTTCACTTTTGCGTAAGGCAATTTACTGCCCAGTGCTTTCCAACCGCGCATGTCGATGAAACCGGCTGGTTCGAGTACCATTTTTTCCAGTGGCCCACGTTCTTTTACCATATACTGCAATTCGATGCGCGGAGTTGCGTCTGCCGAAACAGCAAAGAGTTTCGAGCCTTTTGTCTCACCAATAAAACTGAATTTCTTGTCGATAGAGGTGGTCTCAATTTTGAACCGCTTGACGTAGTTCAGCTTCAAACCAGCTTCGTAATAGACTGCCGAGATCACCGTTTCGGGGTCAAATTTCTGGAGCACGGCTACGTCGTTGGGTTCGTAGCGGTTGGTAATATCGAAGCTCGTGAGTTCGTATTCGCCGTTTTTATAGACCACCAGAATCGTGTCTTTGGCGTCGAAATTACCCAGCATCCGGCCCCGCTCGTCGCGGTTGAGGCGACCAAGGTGATCGTCGTACCAGATATCGACCCCGCCGAGGGTAGACGACCCCGCCGTTTTCTGGGTAATCTTGCGGACGTTGTATTTGGTGAGGATATTGCCCTGCGCCGCCCGGTTTTTGATGCCGATGGGGGCAAAATCAAAGTCGAACTGCTTCAATTTGGCCGTGCTTTGCGCCGTCAGATTTACCGTAACTACCTCAGCTTCACCGTTGTCATTAGCCGAGAAGTACAAAATCTTCGATTTGGGGTTGCCCATCGTCAGGTCATACTCGCGGTCGCGGGTAACGGCGGTGATGGGAAAGCGTTTGGCCATCGAAATGCCCGATTTGGCGTCCTGATAGATGAGGTTGTAGACCCGGCGTTCGTCGTTTTTCTTGAACACCGACACAAACAGGATGTCTTTGCCCACAAACGTCTTCTCCTGAATCTTGGTCACCAGACACTTACCGTCGCGCCGGAATACGATCACGTCGTCGATGTCGGAACAGTCCGAAACGAACTCGTCTTTTTTCAGGCTGTAGCCAATGAACCCCCCTTCGCGGTCGACGTAGAGTTTCTGGTTAGCGGCGGCCACTACGTTGGCGGCGATGGTGTTGAACGCCCTGATTTCGGTACGGCGGTCACGGCCTTTGCCGTGCTTTTTTTGCAGGTCCTTGAAGTAGGCGATGGCGTAGCGCGTGAGGTTGGCGAGGTTATCGTCCACCTCGGCCAGTTCCAGTGCCAGACGCTTCACCAGTTCGTCGGCTTTGAACCCGTCGAATTTAGAAATCCGCTTGATCCGGATTTCGGTCAGGCGGATCAGGTCGTCCTGCGTGATATCGCGGTAGAAGAGTTTCTTATGCGGTTTCAGTCCTTTGTCAATCGTTTCCAGCACGGCCTCGAAGGTTTCGCACTCTTCAATTTTGCGGTAGATGCGGTTTTCGATGAAAACCTTCTCCAGCGAGGCGTAGAGTTGTTTTTCCATCAGTTCGCTCCGCCGAATGTCCAGTTCCTGCTTCAGGAGGGCCACCGTCTGGTCGGTGTTGTAGCGCAGAATCTCCGACACGCTCACGAAATGCGGCTTGTCGCCGATGATGACGCAGGCGTTGGGCGAAATGCTCACCTCGCAGTCGGTGAAGGCATAGAGCGCATCAATCGTGACATCGGGCGAGACGCCGGGGGTGAGGTGGACGATAATTTCGACATCTTTCGAGGTGAGGTCTTCCACCTTTTTCACCTTGATCTTTCCGTCGTCGTTGGCCTTAATGATCGACTCTTTCACCGACGTGGTGGTGGTACCAAACGGAATGTCGCGGATAACCAGCGTCTTTTTGTCCAATTCCTCGATCCGGGCGCGAACGCGCACTTTGCCGCCCCGGTGGCCATCGTTGTAATTGCTCACGTCGACGTGGCCTCCGGTCAGAAAATCGGGATAGAGGGTAACGGGCTTGTCTTTCAGCAACTGGATCGTGGCGTCGATGATCTCGTTGAAGTTGTGCGGCAGAATTTTGGTGGACAGGCCCACGGCAATGCCTTCCACGCCCATGGCCAGCAGCAGGGGGAATTTTACGGGCAACGTCACCGGCTCACGTTTGCGCCCGTCATACGAGAGTTGCCACTCGGTGGTGTCGTTGTTAAACACCACGTCGGCCCCGAATTTCGACAAGCGCACTTCGATGTAACGGGGTGCCGCCGCACCGTCGCCAGTGAGGATGTCGCCCCAGTTGCCCTGAATATCGAAGACGAGATTTTTCTGACCGATGTTGACCATCGCCTCGTTGATGGACGCGTCGCCGTGGGGGTGGTACTGCATCGTTTGCCCGATTACGTTGGCCACCTTGTTAAAGCGGCCATCGTCCATTTCTTTCAGGGCGTGGAGGATGCGGCGCTGCACGGGTTTTAGCCCGTCTTCGATGGCCGGTACCGCCCGCTCCAGAATGACGTAGGAGGCGTAGTCGAGAAAGTACGTTTGGTAGAGGTCCGACACCACCGTCTGATCATGGAGCAGCACGTTGGTGGGTTCAGTGATGGGTGTTGTTTGGTCAGCAGATTCCTGATTGTCGTCTGTCATCTTGCAAGAAAATACGCGTTAACTAGTCAAAAAATTGGGGGTGAAACCAGGCTGTTACCAGCGAAGCAGCAACCCCTAAAGATACGCAAAAACGCCGAAATAAACACGTAGAAGGGGGAAAATAGGATTTACGATGTACGACTTACGAATTACGATTGGTTGCTGACGCGTCAGTCTGCTCTGACGTAAGCTGACGCGTCAGCAACCAATCGTAATTCGTAAGTCGTACATCGTAAATCCCATAGATCAACTATGAAATCGGCATCGTTTTTGTAATCTTTACAACACCGTATCGACTCACCATAACCTATGAAAAACCCCTACGTGGCCCTGCTACGTACGGCCTGGCACTACGCCCGCCAGCAGCGCGGACGCTACCTCGTCGTGTATGGTCTCTTCATCTGCGCCAACCTTGTTTTGGCAATGCATCCGCTCCTTTTCGGCTGGTTTATCGACCGCATTCAGCACAATTCGTCGGCGGTGCTGAACACCACATTGTGGTATGGCGGCAGCTTTATGGGCCTGAAAATTCTGGAATGGGCCTTCCACGGACCCGCCCGGATTCTGGAGCGGCAACTGGCGTTTGACGTGAGCCGCAACTTCCTGGACGAACTATACCATCAGACCCTACACCTGCCGCTGAGCTGGCATAAAACGCACCATAGCGGGGCCACCATCAACCGGATCAACAAGGCCTATGGGGCGTTAAAAGGCTTCTTCGAGAACGGCTTTACATACCTCCACATCCTCGCCAAATTTACGCTGTCGTTTGGGGCCATGCTCTATTTCGCGCCGCTTTATGGCTGCGTCGGGCTGGTACTGGGTGGCGGCACGGTTTGGGTCATCCGTCGGTTCGACAAACCGTTTGTGGCCGCGCTGGAAGAAACCAACGAGCGGCAGCACGACCTGTCATCGTCGCTTTATGATAGCCTTTCGAACATTATTACGGTGTTGACCCTGCGGCTGGAAGGGCGAATGGAACAACGCCTGACAGGCAAAATCGGGGCTATAGAGCCGCCGTTTCGACGGGAGATTCGCATTAACGAATGGAAATGGTTTGTGGCCTCCATGCTCATTGCGGGCATCTACGTGATCATCACCACGGGCTACATTCATCAGCATTACGTGCCGGGAGCCGTGTTTTACGTGGGCGGACTGGTGACCCTATTGGGCTACGTGAACCAGTTTACGAGCGTATTCAACGACGTGGCCTGGCAGTACACCCAGATCGTGCAGTTCAACACCGACGTGCAAACCGCCCGGCAAATCGGCGAGGCCTATAAGGAGTACCATCAACCCGAATCGGCCACCCTGCCCAACGGGTGGAATCGACTTTCGGTGACTAATCTGAACTACGAACACCCCGTTATTCCGGGCCTGAACGAACGCCAGCCGGCCTCGCTTAAAAGCCTGTCGGTCCACTTGGAACGGGGAAAGCGCGTGGCACTTATTGGCGAAAGCGGCTCCGGCAAAAGCACGTTGCTGACCTTGCTCCGTGGTCTGAACAGTCCTATCGACGGCGTAACCTGGGCCGTGGACGGTGAAATTCGCACGGACTGGTCGGCTATTGGCAACACGGTGACGCTGTTTCCGCAGGAGCCCGAGATTTTCGAGAATACTGCCCGCTACAACATCACGCTGGGCCTGCCCTTCAGCGATGCCGACATAGCCGAGGTGTGCGAGATTGCCCGTTTTGCCGACGTGGCGGCCTTGTTGCCCAACGGACTGGATACGTTGATTCAGGAAAAAGGCGTGAACCTGTCGGGCGGGCAAAAGCAGCGGCTGGCTCTGGCGCGGGGATTACTCGCCGCCCGACAAAGTGACATTATACTCCTCGACGAACCCACGAGCAGCGTAGACCCTAAAACGGAATACCTGATTTACCACGCCCTGCTATCCACCTTCGCCGACAAAGCCGTGGTTTCGTCACTCCACCGCCTGCACCTACTACCCCTCTTCGACTATATCTACACCCTCGACAAGGGCCGCATCGCCGACGAAGGCACCTTCGCAGACCTCCGCCAACGAAGCACCATTTTTGGCGATATGTGGCGGCACCAATCCGACGCGTTGAATCGGATTCAGCAACTGGGGGTGTAGAGAATCGGCGCATTGCTGACGCGCGTTCCCAATGCGCGCAAACAATACACGATATCTTTGCCAATATGATCAACACTGAATCCCTTACCAACCGATTTCTGCGCTACGTGCAGATCGACACCCAGTCGGACCCGCAATCGACGGCGGGGCCGACTACCGAGAAGCAAAAAGACCTGGGCCGGTTGCTCGTTTCGGAACTCCACGAACTGGGTATCACCGACGCCGAACTCGACGATTTTGGCTACATCTACGCCACCATTCCTGCTAATAACCTGGATGAAGGCGACCCCGACGTAGACACCCTGCAACCACCCACGATCTGCTTCTGTGCCCACATGGACACCTCGCCCGATGTGACCGGCGCGGGCGTGAAACCCATTATCCACCACGCCTGGGACGGCGCTGACATTGAACTGCCCCACCGCGAAAACGCTGCCGACGTGCCCATCGTCATTCGCCGCGCCGACCATCCCGATCTGGACAAACAGGTAGGTAACGACATCATCACCGCCAGCGGAACCACGCTCCTGGGGGCCGACAACAAATCAGGTATTGCCGCCATCATGGCCGCCGCGGAATACCTCATGAGCAACCCAGAAGTGCCCCACGGACGTATACGGCTGCTGTTTACACCCGACGAAGAGGTGGGGCGCGGCACGGCCAACCTCGATATGAAACGCCTCGACGCTCATTTCGGCTACACCATCGACGGTGAGTCATTGGGGACGCTGGAAGACGAAACGTTCTCTGCCGATGGTGTGAAAATCGTGATTCAGGGCGTGAGCACGCACCCCGGGTTCGCCAAAGGCAAGCTGGAAAATGCCCTGAAAATTGCGGGCGATATCCTGGCTGGACTGCCGCAAAAAGGACTCTCGCCCGAAACGACGGAAGGTAAAGAGGGCTTCGTTCACCCCACCAGCATAACCGGTAATCAGGACCGCGTGACGCTCGATTTTATCATCCGCGATTTCACCACCGAAGGCCTTCACGCGCACGAGACACTGCTACAAAACCTGCTCAAAAGTATCCTCCGCGACTACCCCAATTCCACGGCAACATTCTCGGTAACAGAGCAATACCGCAACATGAAAGAAGTGCTGGACCGGCGCCCCGCCGTGGTCGATAAGGCACTGGAAGCCATCCGCCGGGCGGGGTTGACACCCAACCGCCGTAGCATCCGGGGGGGCACCGATGGGTCGCGGTTATCATTTATGGGCTTGCCCTGTCCCAATATTTTCGCGGGGGAACACGCCTTCCATTCGCGGCAGGAGTGGGTATCGGTTCAGGACATGCAAAAAGCCGCCGAAGTAGTGGTGCATCTGGCGCAGATTTGGGGGGAAGATTAATGTACCATACAGAGTAGGCTATACGTCCGTATAAATCAAAAAAGCCCCATCTGGATGCAGACGGGGCTTTTCATAGACGGTCAATACCAATGCCTACCGGATTTCCAGCTCAAACGGCAGTCGGGCCTGCACGCCGTTTTGCAGCGTTTGCCGCCCTAGTCAACTACTACCTTCTGACTGGCCCGTTGCGACCCGCTGACCACGTCAATGAGCAAGACACCATGCACACTACCGGGCAACACAATGGCCTCATCGTGCGTATCGCCCGTGCCCACAATCGTTTGCGGGCTACGCACCGCCCGGCCATTGAGGTCGCTCAACCGCAGCGTGGCCACCTGCCCGATCTGGGTGCGAAAACGCACCGTAAACCGCCCGTTGCTGGGGTTGGGTGCCACCCGCAGATCCAGCCCGGCGTCTACTGAGGGTTCCTCGGCGGCCATACGCCCACCACACGACTCGCCGTTGAATTTGAGGCAAGTGCTAATCTCGTTGATGCTAAAGCCGGGGTTGGCCGTGATGTAGGGCAACCAGTCGCGGGGCATATCCTCGCTGCCATCGCTCCAGACGGCATACTTGCAAGCCCCCCGGACTACCACCCTCACCTTTACGTTGGGATCACCGATGGCCCGGTAAGCCACATCGGTGCCGTTGGTGAAGGCCGCACAGGGGCTACCGCCTCCACCGCAGCCACTCACGTTGAGCGTAACCGTAGCGGTTTGGTTGCCACAGCCCGCTTTGGTGGCCGTAACGGTGTACTGGTAAGGGCCGTTGCTGTCTGGCATAGTGAAATTAACCGACGGCCCGTTACCGTTGATGCCGTTGCCGCTCCAACTGTAACTAACCCCGCCGCAATCGCTGCCTGAACAGTTGGCATTGAGGGTAACGCCCTGACTACAAGACCGGTTGGTGTTATTGTCTGATGGGCCGGGCGAGAGGGCGAAGTTGCAGTTGGGCGTACCACCCGTGCAGGGTTCACTGTTAAACTTAAGGCACTGCCGCATAGCCTCTTTGGTGAAACTGCCAATGGTGTTCACGTAGGGCATCCAGTCGTAGGGCATATCCTCGCTGCCATCGCTCCAGACGGCGTATTTGCAATTGCCCCGCTGCCGCACCACCACCTTCACATTTGGATCACCGATGTTGCGGTAGGCTACTTCCGTCCCCTCGGTAAACGAAGCACAGGCATCAGTGGGCGGCTCGATGTCAAGAAGCACAGCCTGCGTTAGGATGTACCCACCTTGACTGTTGCGCAATATGCCACGTCGTTGTCCTCCCGCTGTTGGACTTATTGTCTGACCATAGTTTATCGGCGCATTTAAATCGCCGATGTTTCCGTCGTCCATCACCCATTGATATGAACTAGCCCCTGCAGGGGCTTGTATATTCCCATTCAGGAAACTTGCATAAACGGGCAATGTACCCAAATCGGTCGGTGTAATAGGAGTACTATTTATGACCCCATTTGTATTAAGTAATCGAACAATTTTATTTATATATTTACGTTATGAGACCAAACCGTTATGTTACTTTAGATCAGGATGAGGTAACCACATTACAAGAAGGCTGGAAAAATGCACAGCATACCCAATTCCAAGAACGTTGTCA
>JBBRMP010000021.1:0-41424 GCA_038230755.1 Cytophagales bacterium
AACACGGCAACCAGTAAAGTATACTTCAGACAACTTGGTTAGTGTACCATTGAGCCTGTCTATAGCTACACTGCAACGATTTGTGGCAACCATCAGCCTAAAGTTAGCCCCACGAGTTTTTATGAGAAAGCCCTGTATACCAGATACACTAACAACCTCAGTATATGTAGCCTGACCTGTAAGTGTGTCAATGGCTTGAGGAAGATCTAACAAGGACATTTTCTGCTTGGGTTGGCCGTAAGACACGTTACTCAAGAGAAACAGGCAGATCAATTTCAAAGCAGAAATCGAAGAAGTCTTCCTGATAATAGTTCTTGAAAATAATAGTGAAAATCTCATAATCAGTAGGACGAATTGTAAGTACGTTAGTTTGTTACGGAATACACTCTTACCCAAAAAGTACCGCGATTTATCAATTAGCGCATACAAAGCTGTTTACTACTAACCTATTCAGTACTTGTTGGAGATTCAAACATGAATATAAGAATCCTATTCGTCTTATGAATTCTCAATAAAACAAGGTTGATTCCTCACGTAAGCTTGCATTACGTTCATATGCCCGATTCTCCTTTTCGTCTGCTCCAATAGAAATAGAACGGTACACCCGTGGCCATCAATAACAGGCCGATGCCTGCCTCGTAGGGGCGGTTGATGAGGGTGTTGACGATGAGGTAGGCGCAGAAAACGAGGAACAAAGCTGGCACGACAGGATAGCCGATGACTTTGTAGGGACGGGGCACGTCGGGCATACGGCGGCGGAGCAGGAACACGCCCACGGTGGTGGCCCCGTAGAAAATAAACGACGCAAAGATGAGCATATCGGTCAGGGCATCGAAGGAGCCGGAGATAACTAGCATCGTGGTCCAGGCCCCCTGCAACCGCAACGACCGCGAGGGGGTGTTGAAGGTGGGGTGCAGGTGGTTGATTTTGTTGAAAAACATGCCGTCGCTCGCCATCGCGTAGAACAGCCGCGACGACATGAGCAGGCTGCTGCTGCAACAGTTGAACGTCGAAACCAGCAGCAGGCCCGAAATAGCCAACGTACCCAGCCGCCCCGCCATCGTGCCCGCCACCTCGATAGCGGCAATGCTGTTGGGTTTCTGCGCCAGCGCGGCCAGATCCTGCACCGGCATCACGTAGAGGTAGGCCACGTTCATGAGCAGGTATAACCCCATGATAATCAGCGTGCCAATGGCCAGCGCCAGCGGCAGATTCCGCGATGGCTTTTCGATTTCGCCCCCGATGTATCCCAGGTTACTCCAGCCTTCATACGACCAAAACGCGCTCAGACAGGCCAGCGCCAGCGCACTCGCCAGCGCATTGCCCGCCAGTGGTGTGGCCACCGGTTTCAGGTTCTCAACGCTGCCTGCCGTCGAGAAAAAGCTGGTGAGCATGAAGGCCAGCATCACCACCACCAGCACAACGACCAATATACGGCTGAGGGCCTCACCGGTTTTTAATCCCCTGATATTGAACAGGGTAAGAAACCAGACCAGCGCAATGGCCAGCAGTTTCACGCTCAGGTTATCGAGCGGGTGCAGGCCCAGCACCGAAATGTCGGCCAGCGATGCCGACGTGGCAGGTAGCGGCACCAGACTATTCACCGACTGCGCAAAAACGTAGGCAATGGACGCAATAGACGAGGTACGCACCACGGCGAAGTTGGTCCAGCCGAAGAGGAACGCGAAAAAACGGTTGTAGATAGTGCGGAAATAGGCGTATTCACCCCCGTCGCTTGCCAGCATACTCGCCACTTCGGCGTTGCTGAGCGTACCGGCCAGGCTCACCAGTCCCGCCAGCAGCCATGCCGCCAGTACCAGCGTGGGCGACCCCAGTTCTGCCGACATGGGGACCACTTTCTTGAAAACGCCCGTGCCGATTACGGCACTGATTACGAAAATAACAGCCGAGACAAGGCCGATTTTAGGCCGGTTAGCCACGGCATTGGCCGTCGGTGAAGGAACAGGAGTCATAGGGGTAAAGATAACCCGTTTTCAGTCGGGCCGCAGGTCCCCACCCGCCACCAGCACGGTTTCGCCGGGGTTCAGGCGACGAAACTGCCGGTGGCCCAGCAACAGATTTAGCGTACCGTCGAGCAGCGTTACGCGCGTTTGCCCGTGCTGACTATCGACCGAAAAATGGGTGCCGGTAGCCTCGGCGGTGAGGTTATCGGTATGCACCCGAAACGCGTTGGTGGCTCCGTGGCCCGTTGGGTTCACGATGTTGAATTCGGCGGCCCCGTCGAGCCAAACGGCGCGGGTGAGTTCTATCTGAGTGTCTCCGTCGGCGGCACTTTCACGAGCGAAACCGCGCGGTGTGTAGCGTAAACTACTGTGGGGCAGCAACTTAACCGACGACCCGTCGGGCAGTACCAGTTGGCGGGTCGCGGTGGTGGTCGTGACCAGGCGCGAGGTTTCGGAGGTATACTGTTTAAAAACGGTCCAGCCCACCAGCATGATCATGCCGAGGCTGGCGGCCATGGCTCGCCCAAAATACCACCATCCCACCACCGCCCGCACGGCGGGTTGTAGGGGCCGTACATCGTCGAGATCCTGCAACGACCCCCGGATACGCCCCCATACGCTGTGTACTTCGTCGGTTTGTAGAGCGGGCAGTGTTGCGGACGGCAGACTGATTTGTTGCACCAATTGCCGGGCCTCATAGACAAGGTCTTCGCACTGGGGCTGGTGTTCCAGAAAGCCTTCCCAATGGGCCGACAGCTCGTCGTCGTCGGGCATTTGTACCCACCGCACGAACATGTCGTCCATGGCTAGCTCAATCGCTGAATAGTGCGCGTAGGGCTTCATGTGGTGTGGATACTGTTAAAGTTGTTTGCTGTCTTACTCCTCTGCAAAGACGTTGCCAATTGGCTTCTACTGGAACGGTTAATAAAGAGAAACTGCCTTTTTCGGTGACCGAAAAAGGACGTAATTGAGCCGTTACCCAGCTCTTTTTCCTGTAACAACCGATTCTATGCTTTCCCGCCGCGATCTGCTTAAAACTACCCTGTTTGCCCCTCTGTTTCCCAACATTGGTGCTGTACCATTTCCCGTTTTGAAACCACCCCGTCTGAAACCCGGCGATACGGTGGGCCTTTTCTGCCCTGCCGCGCCCGCCTACAGCCGCGAACAGGTGCAGATCACCATTGAATCAATACAGGCACTGGGCCTGAAAACGAAGCTATCCGCCCATTTCTACGACCGCTACGGTTACCTGGCCGGGCGCGACGAAGACCGTGCTGCCGACCTTAACGCCTTGTTTGTCGATCCGTCGGTCAATGCTGTGATGGCCATGCATGGCGGCTGGGGCTGCGCCCGGTTGTTGCCCCTACTCAATTATGATCAGATGCGCCGTACGCCCAAGATCATCATCGGCTACAGCGACATTACGGCCCTGCTACTGGCCATCAACGCCAAAACAGGACTAGTCACTATGCACGGTCCCGAAGGCGCAGCTACCTGGAACGGCTTCACCGCCAACTGGTTAAAGCGGGTATTGATGGATGGCGAAGCCGTTACCCTGCAAAACGCCACCACCAAAGGCGATACCCTTACCCAAACCATCGACCGCATCACGACCCTGCACCCCGGCACCGCCCGCGGCCGGTTGATGGGTGGCAACCTCACCGTACTCAGCCACCTGGTAGGTACGCCTTACCTGCCCGATTTTAAGGGCACTATTCTGTTTCTCGAAGACGTGCATGAGGACGTATACCGGATGGACCGGATGTTTGCCCAACTCAAACTGGCGGGCATTCTGGGGCAGATTTCGGGGTTTGTATTCGGCAAATGCACCCGCTGCGAACCAGACAGCGGCGGTGGATACGGCTCATTGACACTGGAAGAAATCCTGGATACCTACATCAAACCGCTGGGTATTCCGGCCTATGCGGGCGCCATGATTGGTCACATCACCGACAAGTTTACGGTGCCGGTGGGCCTCGACGCCGAAATCGACGCCAACCGGGGCACTATCCGGCTGCTGGAACCGGCGGTGATGTAGATTGGTCCAGTGGGTAGTGCATTTTGCATCTTTGGGAGCATATGGCGTTCTTTCGGACCTAAAAGTTAAATCAGACAAAGCCATGCGTTGGTTAGGAGGACGAGAAAGTGATAATGTAGATGACCGTCGCGGGGGTGGCGGGGGCATGATTGTGGGGGGCGGCATTGGCACCCTCGTGATTGCGCTGGTGGTGTATTTGCTGGGTGGCGACCCGTCGCAGTTATTGCAAAACAACAACCAGCAGCAGACCACGGCCTCGGCACCCGACGGCCCTCAACCCGACGACGCGGCGGCCAGTTTCACCAAAAAAGTGCTGGCCAGTACCGAAGACGTATGGACCAAAATTTTTGCCGATCAGAACGCCAAATACCCCGCCCCCACGCTGGTGCTGTTTCGGCAGCAGACGCAGTCGGGCTGCGGTGGGGCGTCGGCGGCATCAGGGCCATTCTATTGCCCCGGCGACCAGAAAGTGTACATCGACCTGTCGTTTTATGACGAACTGGCGCAGCGTTTCCAGGCTCCCGGCGACTTTGCGATGGCCTATGTGGTAGCCCACGAGATTGGGCATCATATTCAGAAACAGATGGGCACGATGGACAAGGTAGACGCCGCCCGCGAACGCAGCAGCGAAGTGCAGAACAACCGCCTGTCGGTCCGCCTCGAACTCCAGGCCGATTTCTACGCTGGTGTGTGGGCGCACCATGCGCAGGGCCAAAGCATAGCCCTGGATGATAACGACGTGAATGCGGCACTGCGGGCGGCGAGTTCCATCGGCGACGACCGGATTCAGCAGGAAACCCAGGGGCAGGTAGTACCCGATGCCTTCACCCACGGCACCTCGGCGCAGCGGGTATACTGGTTCAAAAAAGGCCTGAAAACCGGCGACATCAGCCAGGGCGATACCTTCAACAGCCGCGAAGATGCCAATTTGCAGTAGGGTTATTAAGTAATCGTAGGTCCAGGAGTCGCAAGTGCTTCGCGCTGGTGGCCCAACTTACCACTCCTGGACTCACGACTTCCTGATACAAAAAATGCCCCCCGCGTTATGGCGGGGGGCATTTTTTGTATGTGTGTGATACGGTGGGAACGGAATAGGCAGTCGATTAATGCTGAACTGAAATGGATTGCTGAACAAAGGGGTTTGGCACCGTGCCGCCGTATATCATTGCCTTAAGGCGATCAAATACCTGACTCATCCGGCGTGGCTGCGGGTAGAGACTATCAGGAGTCAGGTCACTTGCTTTAAAGAAAACGATCTGCTCATCGGCCATCCGAATAATAGAGAGTGAATCAGTGGCCAACACCTTAGCGTTTGTCAATAAATCAGCGGCATAGGCGCGGGCTTCGGTGACGGTATCAGCGTAGGCAAAGTGGGTTTGCTGGCCGTAATTGTACGTGATCAGGTACGGTTTCATCTGTGTGTCTCTTTTAGGTAGGACAATAGTACGAGGTCATTGCCAGAAAAAAAATGGTCAGATGATAAAAAATGAATTAAATCTATAAATTAACTATGATACTGAGTATAAGTACCGGGAAAAGTGTTCCCCAATTGTGTAAAACCTACTCACTAACAACTCGTATGCCAGCCTATGACGCCAAAGTCCCAGCCACTACAGAAGTGGCCGGGACTTTATTATTCGGTAGTCAATCAGTTCATATCTCGATCTCGCCGCCCACGTTTTAAACATCACTTCGCCCGCTGAGTCAACGTCCATCAGCACGATGGTATCTTTCTGGGCTATCGCTTTTTATACGTCTCCTTCCGGTCCGATACCTCGACCACTGCAACAGTCAGCACATTGTCATCGATCTCATACACAACCCGATAACTGCCAACACGAATACGGTAAGCTGCCACATTGGTCAATTTGATGTGGTTATATGGCCGGGGTTCTTCGGCCAATCCAGCAATCGCTTCCTTTAGTCTAGTTACTACTTGTGGGTTAAGCTTTTTCAACTGCCGAACTGCATATTCCGTGATGACAATTGTGTACATCAGAACGCAGACTTGCTGTGATGCGCTTCTATTTCGGCAAAAGCCTCAGCGAAAGGCACCGATTTGCCCGGCTTCTTTTTCGCTTTTTTGTAGGCTACAGTGTCGGCTAGCTCTTCAGCATCAGCCAGCAGTTTTTCATAGTCTTTAATCGGCACCTGCACGTAGAGAGGCTTGCCGTTGGTGTCGGTAACGTATTGAACGTGTTGCATGACTTGTGTTGGTGACGGAGACAAATTTAACAAAAAGCCCCGACCGCTCATCAGCAGCCGGGACTTGGTTTATGCAACTATATCTCGATTTCGCCACCGACGTTTTCAAACGTCACTTCGCCATCGGTGTCAACGTCCATCAGCACGATGCTGTCTTTCTTGATACTACCCGCCAGAATCTCTTTCGAGAGCGCATTGAGGACGCGGCGTTGCAACACGCGCTTGAGCGGGCGGGCACCAAACGCGGGATCGAAACCCTCTTCACCCAGTTTGTTTAGCACGTCATCGGTGGCGTCGAGTTGGATACCACTCTCGGCCAGACGCTGCTGGATTTGCTTAAACTGGATCGTCACGATCTGCCGGATATTGGCTTTTGTCAACGGCTCGAACAGCACGATCTCGTCGATCCGGTTCAGGAATTCGGGGCGGATAGTTTGCTTCAGCAGATCCATCACCTCTTTTTTGGCTTCTTCCACCACCAGCGTGTGGTTCCAGCCCTCGTCTTCGGCAAACTTGGCCTGAATGATGTGGCTCCCCAAGTTCGAGGTCATGATGATGATCGTATTCTTGAAGTTCGCCACGCGGCCTTTGTTATCTGTCAACCGACCTTCGTCCAGCACCTGCAACAAAATATTCCAGACGTCGGGGTGGGCTTTTTCAATCTCATCGAGCAGGATCACGCTGTAAGGTTTGCGGCGCACAGCCTCGGTTAGTTGGCCGCCTTCGTCGTAACCTACGTACCCAGGAGGTGCCCCAATCAACCGGCTCACGGCGTGGCGTTCCTGATACTCGCTCATGTCGATCCGCACCATCGCGGTTTCATCGTTGAAGAGGTATTCGGCCAGCGTGCGGGCCACTTCGGTCTTGCCCACGCCCGTGGTGCCCAGAAAAATAAACGAGCCGATGGGCCGTTTGGGGTCCTGCATACCGGCCCGGCTACGGCGCACGGCGTCGGCCACCACCTCGATGGCTTCGGCCTGACCGGCCACGCGCTTGCCGAGTTCTTTTTCCAGATTCAGCAGCTTGTCGCGGTCACTTTGCAGCATTTTCTGCACCGGAATGCCCGTCCATTTAGCCACTACTTCGGCAATGTCTTCGGCAGTCACTTCCTCCTGCAACATCCGGTCGGTGGCGGGTTGGTCGGTGTCAGCCGTGGCGAGATTGTTCAGTTTACCTTCCAGTTCGGGAATACGTCCGTAGCGGATTTCGGCCACTTTACCGTAGTCACCGGCGCGTTCGGCCTGGTCAGCTTCAAAGCGCAGATGATCCAGTTCCTCCTTCAACGTCCGCCCTTCATTGACCGACGCTTTTTCGGTTTCCCACTTGGCTTTCAACTCGTTACGCTGTTCGCTGAGGTCGGCGATGATCCGGCTCAGCGACGATTCTTTTTCTTTATCGTTCTCCCGACGGATGGCTTCGCGCTCAATTTCGAGCTGCATGATGCGGCGATTCAGCTCATCGAGTTCTTCAGGCACCGAGTCCATTTCAAGGCGCAGCTTGGCGGCGGCTTCGTCCATTAAATCAATGGCTTTGTCGGGCAAAAAACGGTCAGAGATGTAGCGGTTCGAGAGTTCCACGGCGGCAATAACGGCGTCGTCTTTGATGCGCACGCCGTGGTGGAGTTCGTACTTTTCTTTGATACCCCGCAAGATCGAAATGGCGTCGGGTACGTTGGGTTCATCGACCATAACGGCCTGAAAACGACGTTCCAAGGCCTTGTCTTTCTCGATGTACTTCTGGTACTCTTTCAGCGTGGTGGCCCCAATCGTGTGGAGTTCGCCCCGCGACAAGGCCGGTTTCAGCAGGTTGGCGGCATCCATCGCCCCTTCGCCACTACTCCCCGCGCCAATCAGCGTGTGGATTTCGTCGATGAACAGGACGATCTCACCGTCTGAGTCGGTCACTTCTTTGATGACGGCTTTCAGGCGTTCCTCAAACTCACCTTTATACTTGGCGCCGGCAATGAGCAGGCCCATATCGAGCGACACGATGGTCTTTGATTTCAGGTTCTCCGGCACGTCGCCCGACACGATGCGCTGGGCCAGACCTTCCACAATGGCGGTCTTACCCACGCCCGGTTCGCCGAGCAAAATAGGGTTGTTTTTGGTGCGGCGGCTCAGAATCTGGAGCAGCCGCCGAATTTCTTCATCACGACCAATAACCGGGTCAATTTTGCCAGTCCGGGCGCGTTCGTTCAGGTTAACAGAGTAGCGTTCCAGCGACTGATAAGTCGCTTCGGCGTTGGGGTTTTTCACAGCGTTGTTCTTGCCCCGGAGGGTTTTAATGGCTTCTTTAAGCGTCTTTTCGGCAAAACCCACGTCTTTCAACAGCGTGGCTACGGTGTCTTTTCCGCCCAGCAGGCCCAGCAGCAGCAGTTCTACGCTGACGTACTCATCACCAAAATCGGCGAGGGCATTGGTGGCCCGTTGCATGGCCGAATTTACGTCATTGCTGAGGTAAATACCCCCCTGCTGATCCCCGCTGACCACTACTTTGGGGTAGCCTTTCACGATAGCGTCGAGGGCCAGGTTCAGGCGGCTCACGTCGGTGCCCACGGCTTTGGCCAGGAAGCCCGTGGCGTTGGGGTCTTCTTCCAAAATAGCCTTCAGCAGATGCCCCGTTTCCACGGTTTGCTGGCTATTGCCCTGCGCCATTTGAGCGGCTTGCTGCACCACCTCCTGCGCTTTAACGGTATATTGGTTGAGATTCATGGTTCAGGTTGCGCGTCTGTTGATCGACACACTATGCTGCCTAAACAAATCTCGATCCGTAGCTGTTTTTAGGCCAAAATGGCAGTTTTTTGCCCGTTTGAGGCATTTTTCACGCCAAAATGGCGAGGTAGCGTGTGAGAAAAAGCCCTCTAATCTACCCGTAACAAAATATGACGCGATACGTAGACCCCATCTTTCACTGAAATCAATTGGGCAATATGGTAGCCATACATTGATTTAAACGGTGGTGAAATTTCATTTATTTTTAATTTTAAAATAGCATTCCTATACTCCTCAACATACTCATCCATGTTTGTTGGTCTTAGTTCACCTCCTTTCCTGTACGAACCTGGATCTTGTGAATAATTAACGGCAAGATCATGAAAGCTAGACCCATTCTGAATCATTTTATACAGCGATTGACTATCTACGTTGGCCGTCGAATCAGTATAAAACTTATTATTATTCGTCACCCGACTATACATGGGCATGAGGGTACTCTTTCCGCCAACGTCAATAATTGTTTCGCCTTTAAAAATGACTTGCGTATTGTCAATAATCGAATCTATTGCCGTTTTTGGTTGACTATACGAAGTTATTTTCAGCAGCATCAAAACGGGTAATAGCGTGAAGAAGAGGGCATTTTTCATCGTGTGAATTGATTTTGGGCATGACCCGCACGTTGGCGTGACCGTTGGAAGAGCGATTGTGTTTTGTCGCCCCGCTCATGCTGATACCCTTTGCCGAACGCGCTTTTGTTGATGACCGGAAACTGCTCAAAGATGCCGTACCCACGGCTGTCCTGCTCAGTGAATCACAACCCGCAGGCCCGAATACCAATTCAATTATTGATTGGCGTATTGCTTGCGGACGGGCCGAATTTGCGTAGCTCGGCGTCGTTATTTTCAATGCCGCCGAGCTACGCAAAACGACAGGTTGGCGTCGTTATGTTGTCTGGTAGAAAGCACCGGGTACGTTCCGACGTGCTCACAACACTGAAAATTGCGTACATCCCCAATTTACCCTGCCCTGAATTAAAGGCTGGGCAACACCACCCAATAGAACGTCACGACGCGGCGGCGTTGGTCATTTTTGGCCACGGTAACGGGTAGACCACGTGGAATCTGCTCACCCCGGCCCAGCACCGTCACGCTGATGGGCAGTTGTCCGCCGGTAGCATTGCCTTTGCGCTTGCCGATGATCTTTTCGAGCAGGTTTTTCACGGCCAATGCCCGCATTTCCGAGAGCTTCTGGTTGAGGTCAGCCGTGGTGGGTTCGCCCACGTTACTGTCCGTCTGGAGGCGTTTGGCCAGGTCGGCATACAACTGTGAGCCGGGTTCCACAGGCATCGCATCGGAATAGCCCGTCACGATAATCTCGCCTTTGAGGCTCTTAAACGAGTTGTTGTATTTGTTGGCGAAGGTGTAGAGCTTCTGTACGATGGGCGTAAACAGCCGTTCGCCTTCCTTCAACTGACCGGGAATGAGGTGGTATTCGCCCGGTGAAAACAACGCGCCAATCTCCGATTTGCTGAAAGTTTCGTTATTTAGAAAATCGACGATCACCTCCGTCTTTTTTTCCAGAATGCGAAGGGTGTTCGACGCGTTCAGCACAACCCGGTTAGCGTCCTCGACGATTTGCCGTTTCGATTTTTTGCCGTTGCCTGCCCGGTAGTCAGCTACGCTTTGCTGAGCGGCTTCAACAGCCTGCCGTTCCTCCTGAATCTGTTTCCGTTCTTCCTAGGCATATCGCTGAATCTCGACGTTGGCCGATTCGGCAATCTGCTCGTCTTTGGCTGAGTTGCCTGCCTGCGTGGCCATCCGATCAAGAATCATCAGCGAGCGGTCCTGCGATTCTTTGGCCAACCGTAGGGCTACCACCGAGCGGTCGATAGTAGCCGAGTTACGGCTACAGCTACCGAGCAGCCAGACAAACAGGAGGATAGATGAATAGCGCGATGGCATAGCTCACTGATTTAATTCGGGGTCGGGTAGAAAGCCGGGGCTAGCGGGGCGGGTAGGTACGTTACGGACGGGCGGTTTGGGTATGATGCCCCGCAGCCGGTTGAGCAGCCCCGCCACCTCTGGGCGGGGGCTGATGGCGTAGGCTGTCTGATACCACCAAATGGCGTACTGTTTCGAGGTAGGGTCGGCGTTTTGCTCGTGAGCCTGCAACGACAACGCCCCACAGGTGGCGTAGGCCATGTAGAGCGAGTCGATCAGGTCTTCGTCAGGCGATTTTGTCCGGAAGGTGGTGAAGACCCTACCCGCTTCGGCAAACAGGACGGGGTGTTGGGCAAGGGGCAGCTTTTTCAATTGTTTCAGCATCTGACTCACCTGCTTCACCGACCAGCCCGTGGCCATCGTACGGTTAATAAACGGCGACAACGGCACGGTGGGCAGTGCCCCGGCAACGGTTGCTTCGGGGGCAGGAGCGACAGAATCAACCGCAACAGCAGCAGGGGCAGCATCGACAGTGGCAGAATCAGCGGCGGCGGGGGTTGTTTCTGCCTTAAAAAATCCAGTCAGCGCATCGCGTTTGGTATACCCTGCGAAGGCTGCGCCCACGAGCAGCAACATACCCAGAAAGTACATCGCCCGCCTGCCGCTGCCCGGTCCCGGTGCGGCGGTTACGGGCGAGGTTGTGGTTGGTTTTGCGGCAACAGCAACCGGTTTTGCGGCGGGGCGGGGGGTGGGTGTTGGTGGCAACGTGGTACCAGCTACCGGCAGCACTTCCTCGGTGACGGGGCGCGGCGGGCGGTTGTCGTTGAACCACTCCACCTGCCCATTATTAGAGAACTTCCCGATGAGCCGCTGATTAGTGTGCGTATCCATCACGGCCCACACCCGTTGCCCCCGCTCCGGGCTGACCGAAATTTCTTCGATGAGCCAGTAGCGGTTACCGATCATCGTGTTGGCTTTGAAGGGTTGCATAAGTGCCTGGGTCCGTCAGTGGGTGGCTGAACCGCGTTCCTGATAGCGGCCCGCAAGTGCCCAGTAGCCACAGAACACAACGGCCAGGATGAGCAGGTAGAAGGTCATGGTCAGAAACTGCGTGGCGCTGGCCTGTTGGGCTGCCTGCTCCGCATATTGCCCCATACCCGGCGCAAGCTGATTCATCGTGCCCCCCACCGATTCAGCCGCCTGCCGCCCCCGTGATACCTGCGAAAACAGGCTATTGCTATCGAAAAAGGCCATGACCGAGCCAAGCAGCACGAGGCCGTAGCAACCCACGAACCACAGCCATTTCAGCCCCGCCGCGCTGATGCCCACCATACCGATAGCGGCCAGCAACGTAACCATACCGAAGGTGCTGTTCTTAATGCTAAACTCGATGCCCGCAACCTCGCCATAGGCACCGGCCACCCCCAGCAGCACCACCAGCGAGGCCGCCACCAACGGCCAGTTGGGTACGCGCTGCAACAGGGCTTTGGCATCGACGGGCGGCACCGACGTACCCCCACCAGGCGTACCGGCAGCACCAGGCGCGGGCCAGAAATCGGCGATGGGGAGCTGCGATACCGACTCCGAGACGCTCGACACAGCAGCAGCGATACGTTCGGCAGGGCGCGACTGCCGCAGGGCCGCGTCGATGTCGAGTTCGGGTGCATTGGCGGTGCCTTCTTTGCGCGTCTGCACGTCGATGTTGGCTAACCGCGAGTGAATTTTGAAGATGACGATGATAAACTCGTAGAAGAGTCGAATCAGAAACGGCCCCGCCACCAGCCCGATAACCCCGCCCGTAAACATCGTGCTGCTACCATAGCGAAGCCCAATGCCCTGATTGATAAACCACAGACAGCCAAGGATGTGCACCACCAGATGAACCAGGTACACGGCTGACAAGAACGTGGGCGCAATCATCTTGTCGAAACTCAGAAAATCGCGCCAGGTGAATTGGTTGTTCATACAGGTTTAGGGAAGAAAAAGGGCCTTTGCAAAATCTGATTTAGAGTTAGTCGTGTCCATTATAGAAAAAACTGTACTCGGCCCGGCGCGTCTTTTTGTTCCAACTAATACAGACCTCCTCAACATGACTAGGGTCAAAATCTTTCTCACTAAACACAGCAACTACCCCTCCTGCGGGTTGACTCGCATAATATCCACTTCCCAAATGAAGTTGGATACTCTTTAATTTTCCGTACTCTGGTTTGACTAAATTATTAACCACGCGTTGAACGATGTAACTTCCATCGCTCTGCCCTAGAAAAAGATGTAATACCAGGTTTGTATTATAAAACGTGGTGCCTTCTTTCTGACATAACAGAATCGCTTCATCGAGTATACCATCCTGGTTCATATCGGCAACCACAGTTCGTTCTCTGGATTGGCGAAGCTTAGAAGGAATAAACCAGCCAGTGGGTATTTTCTTGTTGGGTAACCCGTAACGTAGCTGCGGATTTTTTTGTAGAAGCAGTTCAGTTTGTGTAGCAAAAATGAGCGAATTTTCGGATTCTAAATCGTAATTAGGGCGCTTTTTAATCTCTTCCTCCTTAGCTAGTTGTGCTTCTTCTAAGGCCAAAACGAATTGTTTTGTGCAATAATAAGCCTTTGCCCTGTTGTAGTGCTTTCTGAGCGTAGGCAATATTTTTTCAACGAAACCATTCCAACGAGGATTCCTGACAATAATCTCTGAATCATCATTAGTCATAATCCCATTAGAATTAAATAAGTAACTAAAAAATTCGTCACCGTACGTTTTTGTGCTTTTTTCATCTGTAGAATCAAAACTCTTTGTCAAAGCTCCATACTGCTCATAAAGCTTGTCCATCGCTGTCAATAACTCGTCAAAATCATAAACAGTGTTACCGTTGACATCATTTTCAGTAACACCTAAACGGTCTAGTGAATTCGGATATATAAACTCAGGCTGTGTCCAGCCAGTCGTTGTGTAAAAAGGCTTCTTAGTACCTGAGTTATGATACATTGTAAAATGCTTATTGTCTTTACGTACTATTTTCTCTGCTTGGTTAGCTAACTTTATGGTGAATTCATATTTATATGAATGTAAGTATCTGGCGTATTCCTGAATAGACATAAGTATGCCGAAGTAAAATGTGGAATTATTACTATTTGCTTCAATGGCATTAAATAATGCTGTCAATTCATCAACTTTACGTTTTCGCAGTATGTCTTCTACGTCACGCGGGCGGCCAATAGGTTCGGGAGATGATATAATTTTCTTGTACAGATTACTGATTGTCGTAGCATCTGTGATTTTACCAGTTTGTGACGCTTTGGCTGGTTTAATGTCTCCTGATGGTCCGTTTTTATCACTGATTACTTGCTTTGCTGCATCAGGAATAGCCATCCGAAACAACGATATGGTGCTTGTCTTTGTCGTGCCAACATAACTAATTGGCGATACAGAAACTACCCAAACTGAGTCACCATTTACCTTTCTGTAAACATCTTCATCCGTTTTTTTAGCGTGTACCTCGAAGTTTGCAGCTTTCAACTCTGCTACAATGTTTGTTTTGATTCCTTCACTAAAAGTTGAATAAACGTTTCTGAGACCAGTATTGAATTGTATATGCCCCAGTACTACAAACGTCTTCAATTGAACCGACCCCGCCCTGTAACTATGAGATGTTTCTTCGTTGTCCGATTCTCTATTAATCAAAACAAATTTTCTCGGTTTGATAAACGCCTCTACACATGCCTGATCGGGGCAATTGTAGAGTTGTATCAGTTCGTTGAGGGTAAACGCCCGTTGTGCCAATGTGGGCAGTGATAGTAGAAGGGAAAGCGTGACGGACAAAATAGCTTTCATGGAAGTAGATAGTTTGGAAGCCATCAATTCTGTTTGATAATTTTACCCGTTTGTACATTTTCTGCGCCTGACACGCGCAGAAAATAAGCCCCCGCTCCCTGTTGTGAAATATCAATTTGTTCGCGGTGTAATCCGGGTAACGTACCCAGCTTTTTCTGATATATCAACCTCCCCTGTGCGTCGACCACGTCGAGGGTGAGTGGTTCCTTTTGGATCAGCGATTCGTCCAATTCGATGGTGAAGAGGCCGGTGGTGGGGTTGGGGTAGATACGTACCTGACTGCTCAGGGGTTCGGTGGCTAAGACCAGGGTAATATCTACTGGCACGATGTAGTTCTCTGACCACGAGCCGTTGGAATCGCGGGCGCGGAACTGGAAATTATAGCGGCCCGGTGTCTGGATGGCGAGTAGTAGCGGGGCATCTACGGTTACGTCCTGCGCGGCAGCGGGGCTAAATGGTAGGGAGATACCGGCCCCAAAAGCGGTGTTGGGGTTTGTAAATACTTCCACGCGGTTGATGGTGGCTGTGCGCTGACTTGAAAACACGGTAATAGGCGTAATCTGCGTCCCCGACCATTGGCCACGTTCGGTTTGGGTACGTATGCCCAGCAGGTGCGCCCCCACCGGCAGCGTGGGCGGCACGGTGATCGTGAGGCTGATGGGCGTATCGCCGCCTTTGCTGTTGATGCGCTGAACGATGTTGCGCCCAAAGCCGAGATCGTCATTGAAAAATACTTCCACAGCTGTGAGTGTGGTAGGGTCACCGGTGTTGGCGAGGGTGTGTATGTAGACCGGCGAGGTGAGCGTGGGCGACCATTGGCCGTTGGCGGTGCGGAGCCGAACGCCCAGAAAATGAATGCCTTGCGTGAGCGTACTTGACGTAGGTACGTTGAGGGTACCGTCGAACGCCGCCGCCCGTGTGAGGGTGAGCGAGGTAGCCTTGCCGAGGCCGGGGTCATCGTCCCAGAAATATTCGAGCGCGACCAAATCATCGGCAAGCGCGGGGCGGGCCACAGCGCACGGGGCCATGACCAGCCAGCCGAGACAGAGGAGGAGTACGTAGCGCATGGTTAGTTCTGAACGCGGGCTTTGAGCCTGATCTGAATGGTCTCGTTTTGTCGGGCGGTAGAAGGCACCTGCAACTCGGTGATGGTTGGCCCAATCGGTGCCCCACCAATCACATATGGCTCCGGCCCACCAAACGCGCCAATGTCGGTGCCACCTTCGCCCGCTCCTTTGGCGGGAGAATCGGTGCCTAGCATATACTGGCCCTCCAGCGACGTACCCGTTGTCGTGAATACCTTCGCCACATCGGCAGCATTCAGCAATTTATTGCTGGGATCATTACTTCGGTAATTACCCTGCCGAATAATATTGTTGTTGAATTTGGCAAAATAATCGGTTCGGTAATTTTGTCGCCCATCCGCATTATTACAGGTAGGCGGAGTGACAAATATGTTATTGGATACGATGATATTAATGCTGTTTTCTGCGAATCCAAGTGGTATACACCCGCCCGGATTAATTACATTTGAAATTATCTTACCCGAATAGTTAGAAGACGAACTTCCAGCATTAATAGTGCCATTAACTATTGAATTCTGAATCAGAAAGTTAGAAATTCCTGTAGATAATGATATGCCGCCATCTACATAACATTGAATTAGTCTAAAGTTATTAACGCTTGAAACAATAATGCCTAATTGACCGACTCTATCATAGATTGAGCAACGTTGAATCGTAATATTTGGACGATTCATACTTACGAAAGATAATCGGCAACCTGTGATAAATGATCCTTGAGAATCGGTGAGATTGTCATCGATGAAACTAATCGTACCAAACGTAGTAGTGTTTGTTCCTGTGAATGAACCGCTGCCAATGAGGCTGACGCGTTTCTTAAACTGCACATCACCATACGATCCGGGATCGAGTAGTAGAACAGTACCAGAAACAAAAGTTTCGCTATTGACGAGCGTCTGAATATTGGTGCCATTCCGTACCCGAATTACGGTTTGGGCATTGCCGAGTAAAGCGGGCAGCAGGAGGGCGAAAAGGAGTAATAGATTTTTCATGTGTGTGCTGTAAAAGTTCTTTGAAAGAATTGGAAAATTGTTGCTTACGTCAGATTTAAGTTGTTTACCTCACCCCCACCCCTCTCCTACTGAGAGGGGAGCCGCTTCGGCGTAGCTCTTCCGTTTAGCGAAGCTGTGGTAGTGCGGCTCCCCTCTCAATAGGAGAGGGGCTGGGGGTGAGGTCACTTGGTGTTATTCCGCAGCGAGAAATCGTAGATTTTTAACGACGAAGCCTGTTCACTGCCTTTGTTGTAGAGAAAAGCGTATTCAGCCGCTGCGATGTCCTGCTCGAAATAGATTTTGTAGAGCGTATTGCTGATTTTTTTAAACCGAAACGGTATGGCCCCGGCCCCAAAACCCGATTCGCTCGTGTACGACGAACTCCGCCCGACGGTCACCTCGCGCCCGCGTCCGCTCACCTTGGTGCGCATCAGCACAAAATCGTTGGGGCTGGCTACCCCGTCGAAAGGGCTTTCCCAGGCCGTATTCATGTCTTTGCGCTGCCCGCCAAATACCATATAAAACACCGGTCGGTTGTCTTCGATCACCATATTGGCCGATTTGTTGGCCAGCCCCACGCGGCTCGTGGTGCCCGTGATGCCGCCCGTTATGTTGCTGGCCACCGATTCGCCCACGCTGCCGTTCTTGGACTGGTTGGTGGTGGTGGGTTCCAGTTCGGGGTAGGTTGGTTTGGGCGTTTTGTACTCTTCATAGTAGATGCCGGGGTCGCCGATACGGGAGCGGGGCATGGGCAGGTTGTCGGGGTGGGCGGGGAGCGTACCGGCAATCAGGTTGGGGTTGGCACTTTGTTGCTGTGCCCGCTTCGGCACCATCATCACCTTCACGAGCGCGTCGGGCACTTTGGCCGTTTTCAGGGCTACCATATCGTCGGTGGATAGGCTGAAGCTGGTTTCGCTGTACTGAATTTTCTTCGTGATCACCTCCCGCGAGATACCCGCCTGATGCATATCCACGATGTCCTGATTGCGGAGCGTAGGCAGCGGCGAGGACGCGAGCATCATGGCATCGACGATGGGGTCGGGTACGTTGGCCTGCTTTAGCTCGATCAGCCCGTTGGTGGATACGTTGAACTGCGACGCGCTGGCTTTGATCTTGTCGAGCATCAGGTCGCGGGCCATCTTGGCTTTGTGCAGCGTAATAATGCTCTGGTTGTTGAGTACTTCCTGCGCCTGAGTGGCGGTATGTAGCAGGCAAAAGCAGAAAAAGAGGTAAGCCGTTTTCATCATCAGGATAGGTATATGGCTGGGGATAGAAGCAGAAAGCTCGGCCATGACTTGTAATCATACTGAATCAGATGATACAGTAACAGGCCTTCTCCATCAGCCCATTTTTTTACTCCACCAACGGCCCGTTTGGTTGAACCTGTGGGTACTAACCTGTATGTTTGTAGGTACGTCTGTAGAACTACTCATCCCCACCATGACTCGTCTGTTTTGCTTCCTGCTTGGTTGGGTTTGTGCGTTGGGTGCACAGGCTCAGATCAGCCCCCATCCTAAGCTCGCCGAGGCCAAAGCCCGCTACGCCGATGCGCTGACCCGACACGATACAATGGCCCTGGTAGAGGCTGCCTATGACATGGGCAAGCATTACCGCGCCTCCGGCGATTTCGTCACGGGGCGGCAATGGCTGCTCTATGTGCTTCGCTACCGGGAGGCACGTGGCCCCTCGGTGGGCCTCAACAAGGTGCTGGTTCAACTAACCTACAACGGCCCCCTGCCCGGCAACGAGGCTGAAGCCTTCGGGTATGCCTACCGCGCCCTGAGCAATAGCCGCCGCCTTGGCCATCCCCACAGCCTGATGAGCAGCTACGCCCTGTTGGGTGGGCTGCATCACGATCTGGCCACGCAACAGCCCGCCCCGCCACCCCAACCCCAACGGATGCACCTCGACAGTGCGGCCTGGTACTGGCAACAGGCCGAAACCATCGCTCTCCGGCTCAACGTACCCCTCGACATTGCCGCGAGCCGCTACCAGCGGGCGCGATTACTCATGGAACCCGCGCCGCAACGGGCCATTCCGCTGCTGAACGCCGCGCTCAGGACGTACCTGAGCCTCAAAACAGCGCAAAACATTGTCTCGCTCTACAACGACCTGGCTCGTTGCCACATCCGTCTGGAGCAGTTGCCCGAGGCCCGCCAACACCTGCTTCGGGCCGACTACCATACGCAGCACGGCGACCACGTTGGGCTGGAGATTCGGCTAAAAACACAGGAAACCTGGGCCGAGTGGCACCGGGCAGCCGCGCACTGGCAACCAGCCTACACGTACCTGCATGTGGCCGATTCACTGCGGCAGGCCATTCTGTCTGACAGGCAACGCAGTACGCTGGCTCAGCTTAGTGTTGCCTACGCGACCAACCGCCGCGAAATACTCCTGCAACAGCAGCAAACCGAACTGGCCCTGCGCGAAACCCGGCTCACCGCACAACGTACCTACACGTACCTGGCCCTGAGTGGATTAATAGTCGCTGTCGTGGTGGGTGGGCTATTCTACCGGCTTAGTCGGCGCAACCAGCGCATCAGCGAGCAGAACGCCTATCTGGTTCGCGAGCAAAACCACCGCATGAAAAACAACCTGCAAACGGTGGCCGGGTTGTTGAGCCTGCAAGCCAACCGCATGACCGATGCCGATGCCAAACGGGCAATGGAAGAAAGCCAACTGCGTCTGCAAACGATGGCCCTGCTGAACCGCAAGCTCTACGAAACTGGCCATATGGTCTCAACGGACCTGTCGGTGGTGATTCCCGACGTGGTACGGCTGGTGCTCGACAGCTATGGTTATCAACGCATTGAACCAACCTACGACATTGCCGATTTACCGCTGAATGCCGATCAGTTGGTGCCGGTAGTGCTGATTATGAACGAGTTAACCACCAACGCCTGCAAATACGCCTTCCCCGACCACCCTACGCCTGTGTTGCAGGTACGTTGCTGGCGCGAGGGCAACCGCTTCCGCCTGCGGGTACACGATAACGGTTCTGGTTTGGCACCACAACAAACCACGTCCCCCAACTTCGGCCTCCGGCTCATCGATCTGCAAACGCAACAACTCTGGGGCGAATCGCGGTTTACGTCGGCGGGCGGGCTAACGTTCAACTTATCGGCACCGGTACAAGTAGTTGTAAAGTAACCTGAGTTGGGGTGGCGTTAGACGCCAGCCCAGAAACCAGCCACACTATGGAACGACCTATACACGTACTCCTCGTTGAAGATGATTTACTGACCAGCGTAGCCCTGGAGGAGGCATTGATTGCTGCCGGGTTTCGGGTCAGCGGCGTGGCCCGCACCTACGACGAAGCCATGCGCCTGGCCAACCACACACCAATCAATGTGGCGGTGGTTGATGTGCAACTGGCCGGGCAACCCGACGGCGTGGCTTTTGCGCGGGCGTTGCTTCGGCAGCGCTGGCTACCGCTGATTTTTCTGACCGGCACTACCGATGAAGCCACCTTTGAGCGGGCCAAAGCGGTGCATCCGGCAGCTTTCCTGAACAAACCCTTCCGGCCAATTGAGCTGGTGCAGCAGGTACGGTTGGCCCTTCACAACAGTCAGCCGGGCGAGGCTGCCGCGCCAGTAAGCCCCATTGGTGCCGATCCGGTCTACCTCCCCACCGAACAGGGGTACGTGCGGGTGTTACAAACCGATATTTACTACCTCGAAGCCGCCCGCAATTTCACCAACATCTTCCTGACACAGGAAGCTATGCACCGGCTTAGTCCCGACAACAGAACTGGTAAATCGCTGACGCTGACAGGCAACTTAGGGTACTGGAGCACCCACCTGTCGCCGAAATTATTCTACCGGTTGTCAAAATCGCTGCTTGTCAATTTGAGCCATGTGGATCGGATTGAGGCTTATCAGGTTGCTGTGGGCAACCGCCTGATAAGCTTACCCACAGGAACACGCAAAGCCCTGATCGACCAGTTACACGTGATTCGCACCCGCTGATGCCTTCGCGCAACGTCTGAAAATCGATCAGGAACCCGTAGCCGCCTCTACAATTCCCCGCTTCCCAGTAGGGTTTAGCCAGCTACCCCTTACACCAACCCCAATTCCTGCCTGATTAATTTGGCACCAGCTACCATGTTGGTAAGTTTTTGTTTGGTGGCCCAACGGGCGGTTTGGCTCATACCACAATCGGGAGCCACGGCCAGCTTTTCGGCAGGCACGTAGGGCAAACATTTACGGATGCGTTCGGCCACGTCCTGCGGGGTTTCGATGTAATAACTTTTTACGTCGATGACACCCACCGCTACGTCGAATTTCTCGGCGAAGCGTTCCAGTAAATGCACTTCCGAAAAGTTGAGAATCGTCATTTCCGAATGCAACTCATCGACGGTCATATCCAGAAAATCGGGTAGCATGGGCGCGATACTTTTTTTGCCTACCGACCGGCCTTTATAATTACCAAAACAGAGGTGCATGGACAGCCGCGTTTTGCCCACGCCGGGGGCCACCGTCCGGTTAAAAATATCGACAAATCGCTTCGTGTCTTCGCGGTAGGCGTAGCAACTCATCGACGGCTCATCGACGCAAATTTCTTCCACGCCCAAGGCCACCAGATCTTCGATTTCTTTGCACACCATCGGCAACAGTGCCTCGGTCACTTCCCAGCGGTCTTTGTAAAATTCGCCGGCGGTCCCGCGTCCGGGCAATAATCGCCCACTGAGTGTGTAGGGTCCGGGAATCGACATTTTCAGTTTCTGCCCGGCGGGAGCCAGCCGTTTCAGCCGCTGGTACTCGTCCACCACACCCAGCCCACCCGGAGCCGTAAGCGGCTGCGTAATGGTGTGTTTACCCCGCTGGTCGTGCGCTGGGGGACCGAATTTGCGCAGTTCGGCATCGTTATTTTCAATGCCGTTGATGTAGCCGTAGAACGACAGATTGAAGTCGAACCGGGTTTGTTCGCCATCGGTGATCACGTCGAGGCCTGCCGTGGTTTGGTCGTGGATGGCGGTGATGACGGCGTCTTCGATCATCTCGCTGATGTCGGCGGGGCCAAACTGATCGAGGTGTTGCGTGGAGTATTCGAGCCAACCGGGAAAAGGCATCGAACCAACAACGGTGGTTTTAATGGGAATGGGCTGCACGGCGGAGAGGGCTTTAGTGGTATGGTTTTAAAAACGGATGCCGCCCGCTTTTTACCCTGTCCATTACCGCGCCGCTACCGCCAACCACACAGCATTCAAGAAGTGATGGGCTGATGAACGATACGTGTGTGGGTTGGCATCGACAAATTACTTATTTGGTAGGTATAAGTACACCCACTTGGCTGGCAATAGCTTATTTTTGATGTCGTAATTCCACCATTCCATCAACAAGTATCGACAAGTGTTTAATCGGCCAGTCAACAGGTGCGTTCGTTGCCTCCTGCTCTTCTGCTCTTCTTTTGGTGTACTGAACGCGCAAGATCTCCCCAAAATCGACGCAGCCGAGTTAGGGCGTATGCTGTTCTTCGACCCTGTTTTGTCGGGCAACTACAAGCGCAGTTGTGCGTCCTGCCATCGGCCACAGAAGGCCTTCACCGACCAGCGCGTAACGGCACGGGCGTACGAATTTTCGGGCAATCTGGCTGTTAATACCCCCACGTTGCTGGGGGCGGCGCGGCAGCGGCGATTTTTTCACGATGGCCGGGTGGGCAGTCTGGCGCAGGTTATTGAGTCGGTACTGACCAACCCCACCGAACTCAACAGCAGTTACGCGCAACTGACGAACCGACTGACCAGCAGCGACACGTACCGGAATTGGTTTTGGCAGGTATATGGGCAAACGCCATCAGAAAAAACCGTTACCAAAGCGCTGATTGCCTATCTAAACCAATTAGCTGGCCCCTCCACCAGGCATCCGTCGAAACGTACGCTGATGGCGGTCAATCCAGCGCAGTCCGTTTTTGCCAAAGCAGGCTGCATCACCTGTCATCCCGCCCCAAACTACCGCGATGGACGTCGCCACGAAATAGCCCCGGACCGCTGGGTACGCACACCCGGCCTCCGCTACCTACCCCTCACCCCGCCTTACCTCGCCGACGGGTCGGCCCCCACGCTTGAGGCCGTATTGACCAGCCCGTTCCATGCCCGGCAACGAACGCTGAACAGACCGGACTGGGACCGTTTAGTGCTGTTTATGAACAACTTAGCCGCCGACACTACGCACCTGGCCCGTGCCATGCCGTCGACGTTACCCGATATCCCCGGCGCACCCATTCGGCGCGTTGGGGGAGTTATTGACCGTTTATCAACCTAATTAATGACAGAAAAATGAAGAAAATTTATCTCCTGACCGCTCTCCTGGTCGCCCCCCTGCTGTTCAACCCGGTAACCGCGCAGGTTAGCAAGATGCTGCTCGAAGTGAACACGGGCGCACCGGTACTTTCGCTCGATTACAGCCCCGATGGCAAACGCATTGTGACCGGTGGGCAGTCGCGCAACATCACTATCTGGGACGCCGTTAGTGGCGAGTCGATGCTGGTGTTAAAAGGCCATACCGACGACGTAGTAACCGTTCGCTACAGTCCCAACGGACGCTACATTGCGTCGGGCGGGGTCGATAACACGCTGATTCTCTGGGATGCCATCACCGGCGACATCCTCCGCAAGCTGACCGACCATACCGACTACGTGCGCGATGTGGCGTTTAGCCCCGACTCAAAACTGATTGCCTCGGCCAGTTGGGATGGGCGGTCCATTATCTGGGAAACGTTTAGCGGTATCAAAGTGGCCACCATCGACGGCCACCACGACAACGTAACCTCGGTGACGTTCAACCCCAAAGGCACCGAACTCCTCACGGCCAGCGGCGACCGCAGCATCCGGGCCTGGGATACCAAAACGTGGCAACAGAAATACGTGCTGCTGGGCCATACCGACGAAGTTTGGGACGCCCGCTACAGCCCCAATGGCCGCTATGTGGTGGGTGGGGCCTGGGACAATACCGCCCGCGTCTGGGACACCGAAACGAAGACGTTGGTGTATACCTTTCCGGCCCACGTGTCAGACACCTGGACGGTGGCCTTCAGCCCCGACGGTCAGATGATTGCCACCGGCGGTGGCGACCACAAAGTGAAACTTTGGGACATGGCCACGGGCCTGCTCATCACCGACGTGTCGGGTACGTTGCACAGCGCTGAAATAGAGAACGTGATGTTCCAGCCCGACGGAAAATCGCTGGCCAGCGTCAGCCGTGATGGCACACTAAAAATCTGGCGTATGCCCACCACCGACGATCGGGTGGCTGCCTGCATGACTACGGGTATTCAGCAGTGGAGCGTGCGGGGTGAGTTTGAAAAGACCGACGACTTCCAGCGGCGCATGGACAAAAAAGACAAGCAGGCCGACCAGATGAGCCGCGAATGCCGCGATAAAATCATCAACAAATTTGGCAACACCATTGACTGGCAGGCGTTTGTGGTTGGCCCTTATGATGCCGATAGCGAGACGTACCTCTTGCAGTCGAAGATGTTTGGCGACCGGTATCGCATCAAAGTCCCCCCCCGTGACGCCGCAAAAGTGAGGGATAACTTTGCCAGAACGAGCTTCGGCGTTCCGTCGTTTGAGGTCGAAAACAACTCGGTCGTGCTCAAGCGCGTCGACGTAACTATTCCCCTCGACGACTACCAGAAGACGTACACTATTTTCCGCTAGCCCATGGGTACGAAACAATGTATGCTGGCGGGTCTGCTGCTGGCGGGGTATCTGGCGCAGGCCGAAGCACCCGCCACCACCCCCCGCCGTGAGTTCCGCTACCAGTCGGCCAATGCGGGCCGGGCCACCTACAGCCACGACGGACGTCTGGTGCTGGTGGCATCGGCAAAACGGTCTCAGATCGGCGTTTATCACGGTCGCACGGCCTTGCTGGTCAGCGAGTTTCGCGGCCATAAGCACGTAGTGGGTAGTTTGGCCTCGTGGCCCGACCGCGACACCATCGTGAGCGGCGATGCCAACGGGTTGCTCCTTTTCTGGCGGCCCAAAACCGGACAAATCGTTGGCCGGGCGCAGGTGCCGGGCCGGGTGCAGGCGGTACAGCCGCAACCAGGCGGGCCATTGGTCGCTGTGCTGACCAACCTCACCGTCGATTTGGTTGATATGACCACCGGCAAAAAACTGGTGTTGCCAACCACAGCCCCCGGCAAGACCCCTGTTTCGGTGGGGTTCAACGCCAACGGGTCGCAACTGGCCATGGGCTATGCCGACGGGGGTGTGGTGGTATATGATCTGAAAACCCGGCAGCAAGTGTCGGCCAAACCATTCAGTACGCCCGTTCGTTCACTGGCTTTTCGGGGCGATAGCCTGCTGGCGGCAGCGGGTACGGCGGGGCTGTTTGTCTGGCAATATGCCACAACGGCCCCTGGTCAAACCCTGGCCGTGACCAGGCCAATTGGGTCAGTTGCCCAACAGGCCAATCAGGGTTTGTTGCTGGGTACACTCATTGGCGATGTGTTGCGCTACGACCTGGCTACGCGAACCGAAACGATCATCTCTACGGCCAAATCACCCGTTCGAGAATTGGTCGTAAACCCCCACGAGCGGCTTGTTTTGGCCAATTACGGGCAGGGCGTCCCAAAAACGTGGTTACTAAATTGAGTTCCCTATGCCTACCGCTCCCCGCTCCGTTCGCTATTCGCGGACTACGCTCACCGAACTGATGATCCCGGCCTACGCCAATTTTGGTGGAAAAATTCACGGCGGCACGTTGCTGTCATTGATGGACAAAGTGGCCTATGCCTGCGCCGCCAAACACGCGGGCGAATACTGCGTGACGGTGTCGGTAGACGGGGTCAATTTCCGGCAACCGGTTGAAGTCGGCGAGTTGGTATCGTTGATGGCCTCGGTCAATTATGTGGGGCGAACGTCGCTGGTAATTGGCATCAAAGTCATTGCCGAAAACGTGCGGACGGGCGTGGTGAAGCATACTAACACCTCGTATTTTACGATGGTGGCCAAAAATGAGGCGGGCGAACTTACCGAGGTGCCACCCCTGCTGCTGGAAACCAACGACGATGCGCGCCGTTTTCTGGAAGCCATCAAACGTAAAGAACTCCGTACCGCCTACAGCGAACACTTCGACAACGCCCGCACCACCATGCTCCTGCCCAAAAACATGGCCCACCTGGCAGGGGAGCGGTGTGTGCTGGGAGAAGGGCTTTGATTCACGAAGCACGAAGTACAATTTGTTGCCGAAGCACATGTTCAGCAGAGCCACACTCCGTTGTTTGATAAACGCTGTGGCTGATTTTCTCACGGCGGAACAACAGTAATCCGGCATCAGCAAAAATCGTAACCCGAAATCCCCAAGTCAAAATCCCTGCATGTGGTATTTTATTTTGAAACAGGACGACCTTCGGCCTGAACCGTATCGGGCCCTGCAAAAGCAGGCAAACCTCACCGAAGTAGAACCGTTCAACGAACCCTACGACAACCTCGTGGTCTTTACCGTCGAAAACTACGCCACCTTTGTGGATGCCCTGGACCTGGAAGGCCTGCGTTATGACGTAACCAACGACCGCCCTACCCGCGATGATCTTCTTGAGCGACTTCGAACCACTTAATAGACTGATAAGTAGCTAAATGACCTACTCAAATACCCGCGTAAAACTGGCATCGCGGCCAGTGGGCATGGCCCAGCCCGCCAATTTCGAGATCGATACCGTCGAGATTCCAGCGCTGGAAGACGGGCAGATTCTGGTGAAAACCCTCGCTATTTCCCTCGACCCCGCCATGCGCGGCTGGATGAACGAAGGCAAATCCTACATCCCGCCCATCGGCATCGGCGATGTGTTTCGGGCGGGGGCAGCGGGTCAGATTGTGGAGTCGAAACATGCCGCCTTTGCCGTCGGCGACTACGTGACGGGCGGGCTGAACGTGCAGCAATATGCCCTCAGCGATGGTAACAAGGCCAGTGACCCCACCAGTCCAGCCTATCTGCTGAAGGTCGACACGAGCCTTGCCCCGCTGGAAACGTACCTCGCCACGTTGGGTATGCCCGGCATGACGGCCTATTTCGGCTTGCTCAATACGGGGCTACCCAAAGCGGGCGAAACCGTGGTGGTGTCGGGGGCGGCGGGGGCCGTAGGTAGCGTGGTAGGGCAGATTGCCAAAATCAAAGGGTGCTACGTGGTGGGTCTGGCCGGTGACCAGGAAAAGTGCGACTACTGCGTGAATGAACTCGGCTTCGACGCCTGCATAAACTACAAAACCCAGAACGTCCGCGCCGCCCTCCGCGAAGCCTGCCCCAAGGGCATCGACGTGTATTTCGACAATGTAGGCGGCGATATTCTCGACGACGTGCTGACCCAAATTCGCCTCCACGCCCGCATCATCATCTGCGGGGCCATTTCGCAATATAACAACACGACACCCGTAAAAGGACCGTCGAACTACCTGGCGTTGCTCGTAAACCGCGCCCGGATGGAGGGGATTGTCGTGTTTGACAATGCCGCCAACTATAGCGTGGCCGCCAAAGAAATGGCCGGCTGGATTCGGGAAGGCAAAATGAAAACACCCAAAATTCACGCTGAACATGGCATCGAAAACTTTCTCCCCACGCTGCTGAAGCTGTTTTCGGGCGAAAACTTTGGCAAGCTAGTACTGGTGCCGTAGGGAAAGGGGTGAAAGAGCGAAAGGGTGAAAGAGTGAAAGAGTGCTTACTTCAACCACTCTTTCACTCTTTCACCCTTTCGCTCTTTCACCCTTTTACCAAACGGAAAAACCGCACCGTCAGCAGCACCGCTGCCACGCTGAGGCCGATGAGCAAGCCCATCCAGACGCCCAGTGCATCGTAGCCCATTTTGTAGAACAGGTAGCTAGCAGGCAGGGCCACCACCCAGTACGAAAAGAGCGTGATGACCGTGGGTACGTTCACGTCGGAGAGGCCACGCAGCGCACCGATGCCCACCACCTGAATACCGTCGGAGAGTTGAAAAAAACCCGCCAGAAGTACCAGCGTGGCCGCAATCCGGGCCACGTCGGGGGCATTTTGGATGTATAGATTGACCAGCATGGTGCTGAAAAAGATGAACACCAACCCGGCAGCACCCATCAGCAGGGCCGACAGCAGAAACGCCGCCAGGCCCGCCCGCCGTACCCCGTCTCGGTCATTGCGGCCCAACGCTGCCCCCACCCGGATAGCCGCCGCCGACGAGATGCCCGTGGCCATCATGTAGGTACTGGAGGCCATGCTAATGGCAATCTGATGCGCCGCCAGCCGGTCGGCACCGAGCCAGCCAATAATAACCATAGCGGCGGTGAACAGGGCTATTTCAAAGAAAAACGTGAGGCCACTTGGCAGGCCCAATCGCAGAATGTCCCGCACAAAGTTGCCAATGGGTAACGCCATAAACGAGGCCTGAAAATAGTCCCGGAACGTACCCGACCGGCGAATGTAAGCCAGCATGGCCACCGCCATAAACACCCGCGACAGCAGCGTGGCCACCGCCGACCCCTGCACACCCAGCCCTGGAAACGGGCCAATTCCCAAGATAAAGAGGTAGTTAAACAGCGCGTTGAGGGCCAGTGCTGCAATGGTAATGGTCATGGCCACGCGCGGAAAGCGCAGCCCATCGCCCAGTTGGCGGGCGGCAATAAAAATAAACAACGGAACATTGGACGCGCTGAGAATGAGCATAAAGGGCCGGGCTATACCCTCAACCTCAGCCGTTTGGTCGAGCCACTGGAAGTTTACCGCTACCACCGCTACCACCAGGCCCAGGGCCATACTCAGCAACAGGGCCACCCGCAAACCCGCCCGATAAATCTGGTTGATTTCGGCAGCATCGTTGCGCCCGCTTGCCTGCGCCACCAGCGCCGCCACCACCGACAGCCCACCAATACCGATACTGGACAGCAAAAACGACATGGAATTGGCCAGCCCCGCCGCCCCCAATGGTACCGGACCCAACAGCCGCCCCACAAACAAATTATCCGTCAGCCCCATCAACACGGTGCTCAATTGGGCAATGATGATGGGAATACTCAGTCGAAGGGTATCGATCAGGTTTGCGCGAAGGGTCATAAAATGGGTAGTTGGCAGTGGCAGTGGGCAGAAAAAGTGTGCAAAGGTAGTCGAGTCATGCCTACAGGCTCACTCTTCTTCCAACTACCACTGCCCGCTGCTCGCTGCCTACTGCTACTGCCAACTGCCTACTATTCCTTACCTTTGTTTTTTACAGTTAAGCCACTTATCGCTTGAAAGAATACGGCAGTAGTATCCAGAAGATGGTCAATTATTTGTTGGGCATCGAAGACCGGGTTACGCGCACTCGTCAGGCCCACATCCTGGTCGAACTGATGCGGCAACTCCATCCGGCCATGAAAGACGGGCAGGATTATTATAACAAACTCTGGGACGACCTCTACATCATCTCCGGCTTCCGGCTCGACGTAGACAGCCCCTATCCGCCACCCTCACCCGATGTGCTGGGTAAAAAACCACAAAAGGTTGGCTATCAGTACCATAATCTGAAATACAAGCATTTCGGGCAAAACATCAACCTGCTTATCGACCGGGCGTTCAACACCGACGATGCCGACGAACGGCGGGCGTTTGTGTCGTATCTGGTACGGTTGATGCGGACCTTCTACACCACTTGGAACAAGGAAAACGTAGAAGATGAAACCATCTACCAGAGCATCCTCGACATCTCAAAGGGTAAGTTAGCGCCTGATATTCAGCTCATTCGCAGTGAAGGCCTGATCGACAGTTCGCCCATTGAACGCGCCGACGAACAGCCGCAGAAGATTGTTAATCAGCGCAATAAGTCGTTCGCCAACAACTATGGTCAACAGCGCAACCGGCAGGACCGCAATAACGGCGGCAGCAACAACAACCGGTCGCAGTTCCGGGGCAATAATCCTGGTGGTGGTGGCAACAACAATAACCGCAACCCGTTCCGGGGCGGCGGCGGCGGTAACAATCCCGGCAACACGGGCGGCGGTAACAACCGGCGACGGGGGAGGTGAATAGATTTACGATGGACGAATTACGAATTACGATGTAAGCGTCGCCAGTTCAGAGATTGTCCGTCGTTGGTCTAAAATCGTAATTCATACATTGTAAATCGTAAATTTCTGTGGCTTCTTTTAAAATTACGGGTGGTCGGCGGCTGTCGGGCGAATTAGTGCCGCAGGGGGCCAAAAACGAGGCATTACAGATTCTGTGTGCCGTTCTTTTGACCAAAGAACCCGTCACCATTCACAACATCCCGAATATCCGCGACGTCAACCAACTCATCGACCTGCTGGGCGACATGGGTGTTTGGGTCACCAAGATCGGCGAAGGAGCCTACCGGTTTGTGGCCTCGGATGTAAACCTGGACTACCTCGACACGCCCGCCTACAAGACCAAAGCCGCCGCCCTGCGCGGGTCGGTGATGCTACTGGGGCCGATGCTGGCGCGGTATAAACAGGGGCGCATTCCCCGGCCCGGCGGCGACAAAATTGGCCGTCGGCGGTTGGACACGCACTTTCTGGGTTTCGAGAAACTCGGTGCCACCTTCCACTTCGATGGTGATTTTTACCGCGTCGAAGGGGAGCATCTGAAAGGCGCCTACATGCTCCTCGACGAGGCCTCGGTGACGGGCACGGCCAACGTGCTGATGGCGGCGGTGATGGCCGAAGGCACCACCACGATCTACAACGCGGCCTGCGAACCGTACCTCCAGCAACTGAGCAAAATGCTTAACCGCATGGGAGCCAAAATCGCGGGTGTGGGCTCGAACATGCTCATCATTGAGGGCGTGTTGGAACTGGGTGGTACGGAGCACACGATGCTGCCTGACATGATCGAAATCGGCTCGTTTATTGGCCTCGCCGCCATGACGCAGTCGGAGGTGACGATCAAAAACTGCCGCATTCCTGAGTTGGGCATCATCCCCAACGTATTCAAACGGCTGGGTATCCAACTCGAATTTCGGGGCGACGACATTTACATTCCGGCGCAGGAAACCTACCAAATCGAGTCGTTTCTGGACGGCGGCATGATGACCGTGGCCGACGCTCCCTGGCCCGGTTTCACGCCCGATTTGCTCAGCATTGTGCTCGTAACGGCCATTCAGGCCAGCGGGACCGTATTGATTCACCAGAAAATGTTCGAGAGCCGCCTCTTTTTCGTGGACAAACTCATCGAGATGGGTGCGCAAATCATCCTCTGCGACCCACACCGCGCCACAGTGGTTGGCCTGGGTCGGCAAATGCAATTGCGTGGTATCCGCATGTCGTCGCCTGACATTCGGGCGGGGGTATCGCTGCTCATTGCCGCCCTCTCCGCCAACGGCACGAGCATCATCGACAACATCGAACAGATCGACCGCGGCTACCAAAACATCGACACCCGCCTGAATGCTATCGGCGCGGAGATTGTGCGGCTGTAAGGGAATTCAGTTGTCAAAAAGGGGCGCGGCCCATTCAACAGTAAGTTGGGTGGGCCGCGCCCCTTTTTGACAACTGATCGGGTACGTACTACGTTAAATAAACCTACATCACCAACCACCGCAAACCCACTAACTTACGTGCAAAACGCCATGCCCTAATGAAAAACGGTCTACTTCCCCTCCTGTTGCTGCTTTCCAGCCTGACCACCTTTGCCCAAAAACGCCCCTACCAACTGCTTATGACCGACCCCGACGTGCGGTATGTGGACGTGAAAAAAGCGTTTGAAAAAGAGCACGCCGCTGAAGAGAAGGCCCAGGAAAAAGCCATCCGAAAAGCACTGCGGAAGGAACTGCCCGAACCCGAATTCGAGGAGAATGAAGATGAAGCCAAGTTCTACCGCTGGGAAAGATGGATGCTCAACCACCTCGGTCCCGATGGCCGGTTCGACCCCGCCCGCGAACCGCAGGAACTAGCCCAGTTCAACAAAATCCAGCCAGCGACGCAAACAACGCAACAGGCTAATGCACGGATTGCAAACCCCCGATGGAAGGAACTGGGGCCATTTTCGACCCAAACCACCGCCACCGGCAACAACAGCAACTACCTCTACGGCTACAACGTGGGGCGGCTGGGTGCTGTGGCCTTCCACCCCACCGATGCCAACACGATCTACACCATTGCCACAGGCCGGGGTGGTAACAACGCCGGGGGCCTCTGGCGCACCACCGACGGCGGACAGACCTGGACGCCGCTCTTCGACGAGGGTAAAAACATGGTGCTGACCGACGTGGCCGTTTCGCCCAAAAACCCGCAGACAGTTTACCTCACCGGCAACTACTTCGGGGCTTCTACCACCGGCCCTTTAGAATCGGGCTATGGTATCTGGAAGTCCACCAACGGCGGGGCAAGCTGGACGTTTACCTCGTTCAAAATATACTACGAAACCAACACCACCGGCGGCAAAACCACCGTACCCCGCGCCACCAATATCGTCATCGACCCCGTCGACGATCAGCACCTGATTGCCCTTTGCTCGCGGGCCATTATGTACTCAACCGATGGTGGGCTGGTGTGGCAGAAGTCCACCAGTTCCAGCGTTGACCGGTTGGCTGATTACTGGGACGTGGAATTTAAACCCAACGACCCATCGGTGGTGTACGTGGGCGGATCGGGCAAAGATCAGGTGCTGCGCTCGGTTGATGGCGGCAAAACATTCACGCAACTCGCGCTGCCTGACGCCGTTGAGGTGGGCACCGTGGGGCGGGTGGAACTGGCGGTGTCGGCGGCAGCACCCGATTTTCTGTACCTGCTCACCACCATGGGCACCGAACGGCACGGCGGGCTGTACCGGTTTAACACGGCCACGAATGACCTGCGCGTGGTGGTGGCCAAAGGCAAAAACTTCGCCAGCAGCCAGCAAACCCGCGACGATAGCCAACTGTATTACTGCCTCACCATGAACGTATCACCCACCGACACGAACGAAATTCACGTGGGCATGGTCCCGCTGATGTCGAGCTATGACGGGGGCAAGAGCTGGGAATACCGCCACGGCTGGGCCACCAACCGCGCCGGCGACGTGCATTCGGACGTGAGCAGCCTTGATTTTCAACCCGGCACCAACCGGCTGTTCGTCACCTCCGACGGAGGGCTGAGCGGTGCTACGGGCAAGAAGGGGGCCGCGTTCCGGTTTTTCAACAACGTCTCAGTATCACAGATTTATTTTCTGGCGCAGTCGGCCACGGTGTCTGACCGGATGGTGATTGGCTTGCAGGATAACGGCACCAAGCTGTATAATGGCACCGAATGGCAGCAGGTGGGCGGCGGCGATGGCATCAGTTGCCTCATCGACGATGCAAACCCGAACGTGTTTTATGTCACATCACAGAATGGGTATCTGCAGCGCACGGTCAACGGGTCACAGAGCTACATTACACCCAGCGGCGTTACGGCTGATAACACCAGTTTCTACAGTCCACTGGACTACCATCAAGCCACAAAAACCTTGTTTCTAGGCTCGAATAGCCTTTGGCGGAAAGATGAACGCAGCTACTCATCGACCTGGGAAAAGGTATATACGTTCGAAAATAAGGAGACTATTCAGGATGTATGGGTGGCCCCTTCCGACGTGAGCACGATCTACGTGCGCACCGGTTCGGGCAGTAATTACCGGGTTTATGCCTCGACCGACGGTGGTGCCACTTTTGAAAAAATCCTCGGCGATGGGTTCGACGGGTACGTAACGGCCCTTGTGATCCACCCTGCTGACCCCAAAACGCTCTGGGCCTGCCGCTACAACACCACCGATTTTTATTACTACATCATGAAATCGGGCGACGGCGGACGTACCTGGACCAAAATAAACGGCAACCTGCCCCGCCTCGCCAGCAACGCCATGGCCTATCAGGAAGGCACCGACGATGGCCTGTATGTGGCGCTGGATCAGGGTGTTTACTACAAAGACAACACCATGCAACAGTGGGTACGTTATGGCACGGCCTTGCCCAACGCCCCTGTTCTTGACCTACGAATGGATTACAGTGGCGGCAAGGTGAAAGCCGCTACGCAGGGCCGGGGCGTCTGGGAAGCCGAACTGGCCGTGCCCGTGGGGCAGGTATCGGCGCTGGCTACCAACCGCCGCGAGGTCTGCGCAGGGGCGCAGTTGGGCGTTAGTTTTCAGGTATCGAAAGGCACAAGCACCAACAACTACGCCGTCCAACTTTCCGATGGCAACGGGTCGTTCGCGGCGGCCCAAACCCTGCTCACCACCACCTCGATTAGCCCGCTGGTGACCATCCCCGCCAGCCAATTGGCGGGGAAAAATTACCTGATTCGGGTGTTGCGCAACAACAATATCGCCACCGCCGACACGTCTGATGCGCTCTGGGTGCTGGTGCTGCCTGGTGCCGTGCTCAATGTGCCCGCCGACGTTGTTTTTGGGCAACCCGCCAGCCTCAGCATTGCGTTCGGTGGCTCCAGTCCCTGGGATTACGCGATCAACGGCGGCAACAAAATCAACGCCAGCACCAGCCCCGTTGTGCAGTCGGTGACGCTCACGGTGGGTACGTCCTATTCGATCACCAGTTTGAGCAATACCTGCGGCAATGGCATCGGCACGGGTAATTCGCGGGTGGTGGTGATTCCAACAGTAGCCGTTTCGGGCTTTGTCGCGCAAGCCATCTGTGCCGGACAAACGGGGTCGCTCTCGGCGGTGCAGGGAGGCGCGTTCAATGGCTCAACGAGCTACGTCGTGCAGCTTTCCGACGCATCAGGCACCTTCGGTACGCCAACAACGGTCGGTTCGGGAGCGACCAGCCCACTCTCTTTTTCCATCGCCGAAAATCAGTCGGCGGGTAGCGGCTACCGGCTTCGGGTGGTGGGCAACACGGTCGAAAAAGTAGAAACCACGCCCAGCCCGGCCTTCGCCATCAACACTAAACCCACGGCCACCATCGCGGCGGTGGGTGATTCGAGCATTCTGCAAACCAGCACGGCCCGCCTGCGTCTTACCTTCACCGGCACGGCTCCTTACCAGTATACCCTCACCGATGGCACAGTAGGCACGGCCAACGCAACAACCGAAGAACTTACGGTGAAACCCGACCAAACCACTACCTATGCCGTGGTAGCCGTAACCAACGGGTGCGGCGCGGGTGTGGTGTCTGGGAAACAAACGATTATGGTCATTCCGCTCCTGGCCCTCGACCCCGCCAAAGGCCCGGTTGTGACGCTCGTGCCCAACCCAGCCAGCGAAGCCGTACACGTAGAAACCACCCTCAGCGGCCCCCACGACGTGATTTTGTATGACATATTGGGCCGCGAACGCCTCCGCCGCCAATTCCAGCAGCAGGCCGACCTCAGCCTGCAAACCCTTGCCAAAGGCATCTACGTGTACCGCATCATCACGCCAAAAGGCGCAGTAGAAGGGCGGTTGGCGGTCGAGTGATTTACCTCACTTGCCCGTTTCCTTCCACCACCCATTTCTCGGTTACCAGTTTCTCCAGGGCAAATGGGCCGCGGGCGTGTAGTTTTTGGGTCGAAATGCCCATTTCGGCACCCAGGCCAAAGCAGCCGCCGTCGGTGAAGCGGGTCGAGGCGTTGGCGTAGACGGCAGCGGCATCCACCTCATTCAGAAACTGCCCGATCAGCGCGGGGTTCGTAGAAACGATGGCTTCGGAATGCTTCGACGAATAGGCCTGAATATGCGAAAGAGCTTCGTCAAGGCCATTTATGACCTTGACGGCGCATTTATAATCCAGAAATTCACGACCAAAATCAGCGGGTTCAGCGGGCTGAAGATGGGCGTAACCGGCCCGTTGCAGTATGTCAAACGCCGTTTCGTCGGCAAAAATAGCGACGTTGTATTCGGCAAAACCGGGCAGGAGCCGGGGCAGAAAATCGGCGGCCACTGCCGCATCCACCAGCACACAATCGAGTGAATTACAGACCGATGGGCGCGACACTTTGGCGTTGACCACAATGCGGGCGGCCATGTCCAGATCAGCCGACGTTTCCACGTAGGTGTGGCACACGCCCGCGCCGGTTTCGATGGTTGGAATCAGCGAATGGGTTCGTACATACTGAATCAGCGACTCCGACCCGCGCGGAATCAGCACATCGACGTAGCGGGTGGCGGTGAGCAGTTCATTCACCACGGCGCGGTCGGGCGGGAGGAGTAGCACGGCCTGCCTGGGAATATCAAATTCAGCCAGAACCTGCCCAATCAGGCCTACCAGTGCCCTATTTGAGTGGTCAGCTTCTTTACCACCCTTCAGCACGCACGCGTTCCCGGACCGCAAACAGAGCGCGGCCACATCGATGGTGACGTTGGGGCGCGACTCGTAAATAACGCCCACCACACCCATTGGCACGGCCATTTTTTTCAGCGTCAGGCCCGGCTCAATGTCCCGTTTCAACAGTAATACTCCTGCTGGGTCGGGCAGCACCGCTACCTGCCGCAAACTCGCCGCGAGGTCAGCCACGCGGGCGGGTGTAAGCCGCAACCGGTCCTTTTTTGGGTCGGAATCAGGCATCTGATCCAGGTCCAGTTGGTTTGCCGCCAGCACCGCGTCGCTTTCTGCCGAAAGTAAATCGGCAAGACGGTTCAGCAGGGCCATTTTCTGGTCACTGCTCATCCGCCGAACGGCGGCGGCCGCTTGTTTGGTAGCCTGTAAAAGGGGCGTAATAGGCATCATAATCACAAAAGTACGATATCATTGGCGTTGGCGACGGCCACGTTTTGGCGGTTCGTCAGCCCGCTCAGATCGAACGACGACAGTTTAGCCCGCGCCACGGCCACGGCCACATCGGCTTCGTCGACGATCTCGAACACCTCACCCATCGAAAATTCGCCCAGGATTTCGGTCACGCCTACGGCCAGCAAACTACTCCGCCGCAACAGAGCCGCCGCCGCACCCGCATCGACCCGCACCCGTCCCACCACCAGGCTACCACTACCCAGCCACCGGCTCCGCGCCGACATGGTGATGGGTTGCGGCTCTATCTGCGTACCCACCTCACCGTCAAGGGCTTTGCGAATGCTGTCGGGTTCCTGAAGACCAAAAATGACCACCCGAATACCCATGCGAGTGGCCAGTTTAGCAAAGGTCAGCTTAGAGGCCATCCCACCCAATCCCATCGACGATTTATCGGTGCGGACCACGGCAAAAACGGCTTCGGTCAGGCGCGGAACGTACCGGATCAGGTTGCCGTCGGGGTCGAGCAGGCCACCGACTGAGGTGCAGAGCATGAGCACTTCAGCGCCAAAGCCCACGGCCAGCAGCGTAGCCAGTTCGTCATTATCCGAAAACTTGAGTTCGCGGTTACTGACCACGTCGTTCTCATTCACAATGGGAATAATACCGTTGGCCCAAAGCTCTTCGTACGTGTCTTTCAGTTGCAGAAACTGATCGCGATTGGCGAAATGGTGGCGTTCGCAGAGGCTCTGCGCAATGGTGACGCCGTAGACGCCAAAAAAACGGCTATAGACATTGAGTAATAACAAGTTACCCACCGCCGCCGCCGCCTTCCGCTGACTGATTTCGCCCCGATAATCGCGGATAGTACCCTTCCCCGCGCCCACCGCCCCCGACGAGACAAGCACCACGTTATACCGGTCGCGCAGCGCCGCCACCTGCCGCGCAATATCGACCAGCGCCGGTTCGTGGAGTTCGCCGGTAGGTTTAGTGATGGAGGCAGTACCAAATTTGAGCACAAGAACGGGGCGGGCCATGAATGGGGAAGGTTGATTCAGGAGCCAAAAGTAAGCAAAGCCTAACCTGCGTGGCTCTTGAAGAGGTGCTCAATTGAGGCTTCAGTGAAGCGTTTTTTTTGTTTCAGGGCACGTTTAAGCTGATCGGCATAATCGCGTTTGCTGATTTCAATAGCCCCAAACCGCTTCACATTGTCGTTGATAAACTGCGTGTCGAGCAGAGCAAATTGCTGTTCACGCAAGATCAGAATCAGGTGATGAAACGCCACTTTCGAGGCGTTGGACACGTGGTGAAACATCGATTCGCCAAAAAAAGCCCCGCCGATAGCCACGCCATACAATCCGCCAACTAACCGGTTATCTATATACGTCTCTACACTGTGGGCCAGGCCCATTTGATGTAAGTCGGTGTAAGCCTCAATTATTTCGGCAGAAATCCAAGTACTGTCATCAATAGACCGGGGCGTAGCACAATAGCGCATCACCTGCTCAAAATCAGCATTTATACGAATATCGAATTGCTGTTTATTTAAGGTTGGCCGTAATGATTTCGACGGTTTGTAGGTGGCAATAGGAATGACGGCGCGGGGATCCGGCGAGTACCAGTAAAGCGTACCGTCAGCGTCGGCCATCGGAAAGATGCCATTGATATAGCCGTAGATAAGGTCGTCGGCAGTCAACTTGTTCATGGTTACCCGAAAGGGATGCGTTGAAACACAAATATATAGAAAACAATCGCCTGCCGGGCAAGTGCCCGCCAGGCGATTGGCAGGGTTATAGGCCAGCGTTTGAAGGGGCAAATAGGGCGAATAAAGCCAGGCAGTTGTTCTATCTGACAAACGGTTACCGGTTAGTAAATGCCCCAATTTGCTGAACGTTTACCATTGATTTCTGTTTATTGATTGCACACACCGGGCAATTTGTCGAATATTGCCCGCGTTTAGTTTCAGCATATGAACCAGTTCGTCTACATACAGGCACAGTGCCACACGACGCCCTTCGGGTTCAGGTTCGTGAGGACCCTATAACGCTGTCCTGCCCCAGTAGCAGGCCCTTTCGACATCCCCCCCTCCTCTAGCTCATCTTTTTTTTCACCGGATAAAAAACGTCTCCGTTTGAGGCCGCCGCCGACCCGTTGTCGGGCGTTCAATAAATGACGATGATCACGCACGAAATAGTCAACGACGAATACATTGTTCAGGTAGCCAATAACGATCACATTGGCCTGGCCGACACCATCTGCCAGCAAATGGCCGAAAGCGCCAAAGCCCGTGGCACGGGCATTGCCAAACGGTCGCCCCTGTACCTGATCGAAAAAATGCTGGAAGGTAAAGCCATCATTGCCCAAACCCTCTCGGGCGAATGGGTGGGTTTTTGCTACATCGAAACCTGGAGTCACGGCAAATTCGTGGCCAATTCCGGGCTGATCGTTCACCCCGATTTCCGCAAAAGCGGTATTGCCACACGCATCAAGGCCAAAGCCTTCGAGTTGTCGCGCACGAAATACCCCGACGCAAAAATTATTGGTCTTACCACCAGCCTCGCCGTGATGAAAATCAACAGCGATCTGGGCTACCAACCCGTGACACTCAACCAGTTACCCGGCGATGAAGCCTTCTGGAAGGGTTGTCAAACCTGCGTCAATTACGACATTCTGACCCGCACCGAGCGCAAACATTGCCTCTGTACGGGTATGCTCTACGACCCCGACGAGCAGAAGAAATCGGAAGTAAAACCGCGCTGGAATTTCCTCAAAGAATCAAAGTGGTACGAACGCTGGCAGCGCCTCAAAGAGCGTGTACTTCTCCGTTTTCATGAACGCCCCGCCCAAAAAAAGCGCAACCGCGAATTGGAAACGGCATAAAGGAGAGCAGAAGTCATTCAGTTTACAGCCCCGCACATGTTTAGGAACGTGTGCGGGGTTTTTGTTATACTTTAGCAGCACAAAACTATTTCAAATGCTCACCCGATTAAAAGTTAGCGGATTTAAGAACTTGGTGGATGTGGAAGTACACTTTGGGCCTTTCACCTATATTGCCGGTGTAAACGGTGTGGGTAAATCCAATCTATTCGATGCTATTCGGTTTCTAAGCGACCTAACCCATATGTCACTTGTCGAAGCTGCTAAATCGGTTCGCAGTGAAGGGCAAAAAAACTCTGACATCCGCGATTTATTTCATAAAATTGGTGACAGCCATGAGCCACAAATGTCATTTGTGGCTGATATGATTATCTCAGAATTTGGGACGGATGATTTAGGGCAAGATGCAAAAGCCAGTATAACAACGGTTCGGTACGAATTAGTGCTAAGATACCGGCAGGGTGATGGATTGGCGACTCAAGGGTTACTGGAAATTGTCAAGGAAGAACTTACCCCGATAGCCATACTGGAAAGTAGACGAACTATGCGTTTCACGACGCCAAAATCATCTCCTGCTGACCAACGTGAGGTTAGACAGCAAGAGAAAAGTTGGCAGGAGTCGGTAATCACAGGTCGTCGAACAGTTCCGTTTATATCTACGGACTCTACAGAGGACGGCAATCAAATTATTAATTTCCACCAGGATGGTGGGAGTAGCGGTAAGCCCTTTCGATTAAAAGCTACCCAGCTCCAGCGTACAGTACTTTCAACCGCTAACGCGCTTGAAAAACCGACGGCACTGTTAGTCAAGAATGAAATGAAGTCGTGGCAGATGCTTCAGTTAGAACCTACTGCCATGCGTCAATCGGACGAATTCAACGCCGTTACCAACGCTCATTTGGGGCCCGATGGAAGCCATTTGCCAGCTACACTTTACCGCCTGAAAATTGAAAATGAGAGAGACCAACAGGTCCCAGATGTGTATCAAACGTTAGCAAATAAGTTGTCTGAGCTAGTAGATAATGTGTCAGGCGTAGAAATAGAACGGGATGATCGCCGCGAAATGTTGACGCTTCTTCTTCGAGGAAGTGATGGTACTATACTTCCCGCGCGGTCACTCTCAGACGGAACGCTGCGTTTTCTTGGTTTAGCCGTGTTAGAATTGGATCAAAAATCGGGAGGAGTTATCTGTCTAGAGGAACCAGAAAATGGCATTCATCCCGAAAAAATAAATGCCATTTTAAATCTATTGCAAGGCATATGCACTGATGTGTCGCTACCCGTGGGTAGCGATAATCCATTGCGGCAGGTAATTATCAATACTCACTCGCCAAGTGTTGTTCAACTGGTTCCTGAAGACAGCTTGTTGATAGCCGAACTAAAAGAGGCTCGATCAGATAGTGGAGTTAGTTACAAGCGTGTGGTTTACAATCCACTGAAAGGTACATGGCGTACCAAAATTGACAAAAACCAGTATCAGGCTGTTTCGTTAGGTCAGTTACTGAGCTACCTATTACCTGCCTCGCTCCCTGAGGAGGATAGTCTACAACCGCTAGTTAAACGGGTGAAAGACCGGTCAGATATTCGTGCTATTCAACATAGTCAGCCCCAATTACCTATTCTATTTGGAGCATAGATTCATGAATGAAATTACGTACACATTGTTGAGCGATGGGACCTCAGACAAAGTGCTTCTGCCAATTATTGATTGGATAATTCAGCAGCATTTTCCGACAATAAATATTCAACGGTGATGGGCTGATCTGTCACGGTTACCCCAATCAACATCAGTAAATTCTTTAGCTGGAAGAATGTCAACGGCATTAACGTTTTATGCTTGTGATTGGCTGTTCGTTCACCGGGATGCTGAAAAGGAATTAGCCATTAACCGGGTAAAGGAAATAAATGAGGCTTGGCAAAGCGTAGCTAATATAGCCGGAACCAATCAACTTGTTAGCGTAGTACCTGTGCGCATGACAGAAGCCTGGCTTTTGTTTGACGAGATGGCCATCCGCAAAGCTGCCAGTAATCCGTCTGGGAAAGATCCGCTTAAGCTACCCTCCCTATTTGCTGTTGATTCAATCCCTGACCCTAAGCAACAGTTGAAAGAATTGCTCAGGCAAACAAGTGGTCTGTCAGGACGTCGTCTGCAAAAATTTAATGAATCAAAAGCTATTCAACTGGTTGCAGACTATATACCTGACT
>JBBRMP010000022.1:0-40565 GCA_038230755.1 Cytophagales bacterium
AAAAACATCCTGCGTAAAATCATGGGCGGTTTCGGGTTGCCGGGTTAAACGCAGGCATAATCGATAAACGCGGTTCATGTAGCGGTTGTATAGGATCGTGAAGCAAGCGGGATGTTGATCTACGTTAAACTGCTTGATAAGTGCTTCGTCGCTGAGTAGGGTGTATTTCATGACTGTCTAAGTTTCCAATTCGAAGGCTTAGACGAAAGCAACGAGCAATAAATAGCATTTAATTCGGGGTATAACGCAAACAGGCGGTTTAATGACACGAATGACGTGTTTCTGGTCTATCTGTACCCGTTCCTGGCCAATGCCATCAACCCCAACGGGTGGTACGCTGGTACGCATTCGGATGGCGGCCTATGTAGACAACCCTATCACTTAATTCAACTGTAGAACAAGCGCAGCAGTATACCGTCTATCAGCCAGCAGCGTGTCGAGTTTCCGGCTGTTCTGCCATCGGCGGAGGGTACCGGCCATCTGCTCCAGTTCGGCATATTTCCAGTAATTATAATCATGGCACCGAACCCGAAAGGGGCCCCGGTGCAGCAGGGACTCCTTAAGTAGCTGCGTTTGAATGAAGGGAGGCAGGCTGTTGATGCGCTCGGTCGCCACACGCAGGCCCACAATACCATCGGTGGACAGCTTAAATTCAAGGGCCAGTTGTTCCAGTTCGAGGGGTTGCCAGTGGGCCGGGTTGCGGCGGCGCTGGAAAACTACGCTGGGATTGGCCCGCAGGATGTCGATCAATTCAGACACGCTCAGGGCCCGGTCTTCGAGGACCATCAGAATGGCGGAACGGCTGTTTAAGTAGGCTTCCAGGGGACGGATTAACTGATCAATGCGCATAGGTGGGGGTAGTAAGTGGCTGAGTAAAACGAAAGTGGTTTGCGGTAGGCCGGGGCGGTGGCACTACCCTCAGTTCAGGATCAGTAGTTTGGTACACACAGCCCGCTGCCCAGTGGTTGCGTTGGCGCGTTCCACATACAGATAGGCCTGCCCACTGAGTTGGGTGGGCACCCGAAGCGGATAATTGACCAGTTTCTCGCTCGCTTCTTCCAGCGCGTAGAACTCGACACCCGTTGAGGAGATCAGGTGCAGTTTCAGGCGTTCGCCCGGGGCAAACTGCCGGGCTGTAACTTCGAAGGCATCGCCTGTGATGGGGTTGGGATATACCACCACCGTGGGAGTCCCCTCACCCGTGGGGGCGGTGGACAACTCTTGCAGAGCCGCCTGCGTGATCCCGGTCTGATAGAACTCGGTGCTGCTATAGTCCTGGATGGTGTTGCTGAAATCGCCCCCCATCATCCCCTTTTGGCGCGAACCGGGGTCCTGCCCATTGGCGTAGAGCCGCACACCGTCTACATAGCCACCTTTGAGGCTGAAAAAGAACAGCATAAACGGTGTATCCTTCTGAACGTCAATATTTTTGCCCATGCTGTGGATGCCGTGAAAATCAACGTCGGCGGCAACTGCGGGCGCAAAGACGGTCGAGTAATCGGTCCAGTTGGCCGTGGCTCCTGATACGCTCAGCGACTGGTCAGCCACCTGCCGGGGCACCACGATGGATACCTGTGAGGGACCCAGCAGAAAGTGCTGCCGGGTGAAGTTGGGCTGGGCGTAAACTTCATACCGGTCAGCCTCGGTATTGTAATTAAGGCTAATGTCGAACCGGGGTTTGGTCCGGTCTGGCTGCGGCTCGTCGGTGGGCCTTACTCGCTGGGCATGGGCATTGGCCGCTACCAAAAGGAGGAATAACACGATTTTTTTCATGACACTAAAGTTGGGAATGACAGATGGAGATAAATCTTACCGACCCCGATGGATAACCCGCACGGTGATGGGGATGCAGGCGGGTTGGCAAACAGAGCAGAGGCTGAACGTCAATGGGGCCGACAGAGCTATGCAACTGGCCTGAACGGTAGCCCATATACGGCCCGCCTGTAGGTTGGTCAGGCTCTGGTCGTCGGCATACACCACGCCATAGGCCGCGTAGGTACCCGCCGCCAGCCCTGCCGTTAGAAACGACGGGCTGCTGGTGACCTGAACGATGGTACCACCCAAGTCGACGAGCACGTAACGCGTGAGCGTGCCGGGACCCGTGCTGCCGCCTGTGGCCTGAAGCGTAACGGTCGTACCCAGGGTGTAATCGCAGGGCGAGGTGGGCACGCAGACTTTCACCACCTGCGCATCTGACCAGGCATAACACCCCGCCGACACTCCGCTCAGGGGTTGCCCCAGGGTGAGCCCAGTGACGGGGCCGCTGTAGCTGATGGCCAGGGCCATGTAGGTATGGCTACCCGTGAGGCCACTGAACGCAGGCGTGTTGTTGACCTGTTTGATAATACCTACCGAGTCGGCCAGTACATACTGCACCATGCCGCCGCCCGCCCCGCCGGCGCTGATCAGCGAAAAGCTGGTGGTGCTGTAGTCGCAGGTAGCCAGCGTGGCCGGGCATCCGTAGGCATTCACCACCGTGCCCGCTGGCGTGTTAGGGCACCGGTCGGCGTCATCAGTAACCCCGTCGCCGTCGGCATCGGCTACCTGCGTGACCACTGGCCGGTTGGTGTCCGTTCCCTTGTCGGGGGTTAGGCCAGTAGCCCCCACCCAAAGGGGCAACAACAGGCTCAGGATGACCACGCACCACCGTTGTGCAGAAAAGAAAGTTAGTACCATAGCCACTGGGCTTGCGCCCGATTTGGTCGACTGAAGAGGATTATTTGCTCAGCGAAGGCGCTGTGAGGTTGCAGGCAGTACAGGTGGTGCCCGTATTAGCGTAGTTGGCGCGGTAATAGGTGGTCGACACGCCCGCCGCGTAGATCACGTTGGCAAAGTCGCCGGGCATGGTAATGGCGTTGGAAGCCGGGTCGCTGCCATTCACGAAAAGCCGCAGGCCATTAACGCAGGCACCACCGGGCAGGGAGAAGCTGAAGAGCAGCTTCTCCTGATTGGCCACGAGCGTGATTTTTTTACCCGATGAACCGATGCCGTGAAAATCGAGCGAGGGTGCTGCCGTGGGGGCAAACACCGGCGAGTTATCATCCCAGCCGCCACCGTCGTAGCTGGCTACGACAAAAGCGGCGTTGGCCACCGATCCCGGCGTGACAACCGATATCTGCGAGCTGCCCCACAGGAAATCGACCTGCGAAAAAGTCGGCTTGGCGTAAACTTCATACCGGCTTTGGGCGATGTTATAGCGAAGCGTAAGATCAACCTGGTTCTGCCCGTAGCTGGTGAAGGCTACCGTCAGAAAGAAGACAAGGGAGGCGAAGAGTTTCATGCTGTTTCGGTTTGACGTTTTCAGTTTTGAATCTTCCGTCTTCCGTCTTCCGTCTTCTGTTGACTTACGCCCGTGAGGTCTATGTAAGCACATAACCCACACCGTGGCGGAATAACAGAAGACAGAAGACAGTAAACAGAGTACTTCGTTTTAAGGCAATTGCTCTACGAAGAAATCATAGTTGTACAACTGGAGCAGGTTGAGTGGATAGATCGCCACGACGTTGTCAAAGACCACCGAGGGATCATTGACCGAGCCCTGGTACTTGGCCTTACCATTCAGATTGACGTCGCCATAGAAGTAGCTGAAGGCGAAATCATAGTTGTAAGCTGGGTTCGGGTTGGCTCCCTGGAAGGTGATGACGTCGTAGAGAATCCGCGCGTTATCCGGTGCCGAGCCAATGTATTTGACCTTACCATCGGCGTTGGCATCACCGGCCCAGAGCGCCCGTTTGCCATTGACGGTGACCATCTCCACACCGTTGTAATTCACCGACCCAGCCTTGTCATACACCAGGGCATCAGTCATGGTGGTGAAATCGACCACCGTACCGCTCAGGCTCATCGGCATGGCCGTGGCCGTCATGGTTCCCAGGTGGTTGCGGTGCTTGACCGACACGAAGTACTGGTTGCTCACCAGCCCCGTGAAGCTCAGCGGCGACACCCCATCCGCAGGCAGTACCACATCACCGTCGCGTTGCACCAGCCCCGAACGGGTAGCCACCACAATGGAGGGATCAACCGAGTTGCGCAGTTCTACCAGCACCCAATCCACAATGGCATCGGGCGTACCGGCGTTGGCCTGGAAGATCGCCGGGCTGCTGGTTTCGCCCCCGCCACCACCCATCTGGGTAAAGCGGGGCGTCACCGTGGCCGAGTAAGGCGTGGTGGTGGGCAAATAACCACCCGACCGCAGGTCGTCTCGCATCAGGCTGCCACTACTGACACCCAGCAGGGCACCCTGAAGCAACACCTTCACGTTCAGCGCATAGGCAGGCGGCGTGGCTGGGCTGACCACCGTGATGTGGGCCGTGGCTGGTGTACACAGCGCCGGGCTGGCGTTGTCGCAGACCTGATACGTAAACTGGTCGCTGCCTACAAAACCCGGTGCGGGGGTGTACGTATAGCTGCCTGTGGGGCCAAACACCACCGTGCCGTTGGCCGGATTGGTCAACTTGGCATACGTCAGGGGCTGACCTTCGGGGTCGCGGTCGTTGGCCGCTACCGTGGCCGTGGCCGACGTGTTCCTGGCGGTTAGCAGGGCATCATCTACTGCCACGGGGGCCGTGTTGGTCACGCTGCCGGGCCCGGTCGGATCAACAGTCAGGTCCAGCGTAGCCGTCGAACATAGCGGTGGCGTACCGGTATCACATACCCTGTACACCAACTGGTCAGGACCTACGTAACCCGCTGTGGGCGTGTAGCTTACCGTGCCGTCGGGGTTAACCAACGCCGTACCATGCGCGGGGCCGCTGATAAGCACCGGCGGACCGGTCAGGGGCGTACCATCGGGGTCGCGGTCGTTGGCTAACACATTGACTGTAAGAGGCTTACTTGACGGTGTACGCGAATAATCGGGGTTAGCAATGGGTGCATTGTTGCCCACCACCAGCGCCGGCACCGGCACGAGTGTCAGGGTGCTGGTGGCACAGGCGGGGGGGGTAGCCCCGTCACAAACCTGCACCGGCACTGTCACCGGGGCCGTTGTGCCCAGGGGAGCCGTGTAGGTGTAAGAGCCATCGGGCGAAAGTATCAGGCCTGGCACTGGCGGACCTATTAGACTGGCCGTCAGGGGCGTACCCTCCGGGTCTCGGTCGTTGGTGAGCACGTTACCTTTGGCCGGTATGCCCGGAATCACGTCGGCAAAGTCCGGTGTAAGGGTTGGCGGCTGGTTCACCGTCAGCGTGACGGGTTGCGTGGTGCAACCGGCACTATTACAGGCCGTTACCGTCAGTGTCGTAACCGGACTGGTTAGCGAGACGGGGCAGCTAAACGTACCCGACGCGCTGGCCGTAGTTGTGCAAAGCGTCTGGCCGGTTGGGTCGGTGATGGCAATGAGCGTTCCCGGCGTGGCCGTGCCTGTTACGGGCTGCGTCGTGGGGCCGGGGCCAATGGCGGGGTCAACCACCAGACTTGGTACGGCGCACACCTTCAGCGCCAACTGGTTCGAGTACTTCACGCAGGCTCCACCCACTGCCGACAGGTTCGTGCCGATGCTGAGCGTGGGCAACGGAGTCTGGGTATTGTCGAAACTGACCTGGTAGGCTAAGTAATCGCCCCCGGCTACACCCGGTATGCTGCTGCTGCTCGCTGCCGACACGTATTGAATCGTGCCCGTAATATCGGTCAGAATTACCTGATGACTCAGGCTGGGGTTGCTGGCCTGGCCTACGGTATTGATGGAAACCGTTCCGGCCAGTTTATCGCAGGTAGCCGACTGGCAGGCACTGGCGTTGGTGGTTATCGTAACTACGGTTGCCGTTGCCGACGTACAACCGCTGCTGTTGTTGACAAGGGCGCGGTACTGCTGGCCATGCTGCGCGTTGATAAACGGTAACTGTTTAGGTAGTCCACTGAACTGATAATCAAGCACTTGCAAAGTTGAAAATCGCAAAAGTATTTAATGTCTAAAAGTCAAGTAGTTGATTATCAGCACATTAATATTTTTGCTTAGTTTAACTCATAAATTAGAAAAATTAGTAACTTGCTGATTGTCAGATAATTGGCTCGAATTTGCCTACCTAAACAGTTACCTACAAACAATCCTAAAATTTCTGTCTTTAGGTTACAGACACCATTGACAGACGTTAGCCTAGCTTATTTCTTCGATGCACAAAACAGAGTTGCCCAAATAAAACTGTACAAGTCTCCAGAATACAAATTGACATACGATTACACGTATGATGGAAATAGTACCACGCCGTCGTCCCGGATAACAACGAGACTGGAAAATGGCGCATCAATCGGTAGCAAAACCGAAACCTATATGTTTGCTGGTGGGAATGCGACGATGGTCAACGGCACGACCTTTACCTACGATGCAAGCCCTAATCCCTACAAAGGGTTGTTTGGCTTCAATGCTTTCCGCAGCTTATCGCCAGACTACTCTGCCTTTAGTACCGATGCTATTGAACTGAATAGGCCATTCAACATCAGCGAGAATTTTAGCGACTCATCGGTCAAAGTATTCAACAAGAACAACCGCACCACCAACGCTCAACTGACGTATAAGTAGTCGAGCTAAAATAAGAGACACAAGTATATTTTTAATACACTGACAGTCAGATAGTTAATCAGCAATAAAGCGTCGTTCTTTTTCGCTCACCTACTTAATAGCGATGGCTTAGTGACGAAGATTGCTTACACTGATGGTAATTCCGAAGAGTTTACCTACGAAACGTACTGAGCAGAATAGGATATAGTGTCAACAAAAAAGGCCACGATATCGTGGCCTTTTTTGTGTTCAAAATAATCGCTACTTAGGTGGGGTAGCTCAGGCACAGCGTGCCGCAACATCGGTAGAAAGGGATGGCATATCATTCATGTTCAAAGCCCCAAGGCTGGCCGGTTACCGGGCGCAACGTGCGGGTACGGGCATTGGTGGGTGCAGCGATGCCATTTGTTGGCGAATAAACCGGTCCCCGCGTATCCGCATGTTGCGCCCGGTAACCGGCCAGCCTTGGGGCTTTGACCGCGAATGATACGCCATACCTTTCTACCGACGTTACGGCCCTCTGGGCCTGATCTATTCAGGTCTAAGTAGTTACAAAACATTAATGTTTTGCCTCGGCGTAATGACGTTTTAGCAGATCGTCGCCGAAATCATTTCCTTTTTCGCGGAGGATGGCGTGGATATGGTTGCCGTCGTTCTGGAAACCCACGTTGTCATATTCGATCAGGAAATCGGGGGCGTTGATGATGTAATAGTGCGGCTTGTTATTATCGAGGCTGCCAATCCACGCGAAATAGACGTTGTCGAGGCCCGTTTTTAGCAGTTTGTCGAACAACCGGTGCGCCGTTTGGTGCTCGAAATTGTGGATGTACTCCTGGAGCAACATGGTCAGGATGGCTTTCTGGTCAGCGGTGAATTCGCCCGCTGAAATGCCGTAATAACTCGTAATGCGTTGGCCACCCTGCGGCGAGGTGATGATGTCTTTCGGCACCGCCTGACTCATTACCGCCTTGGTCTGCTGCCCCGCCGTAAGGGCATTGATGAGCAGGAAACCGTAATCTTCTTCCTTGCTCAGCACCCGCAGTCCGGCATATTTCCCCGACTTCACCTCCGACGGATCGGTGCCGTAGAACAGCGGCGACATGGTGAACTCGTTGCCTTTCACGGTCACGTTCAGGGCCAGGTGGTGCCCGCCAAAGTCAAGCCCCCACGGTTCGTTGGCCTGCGGTTTGCCCCACACCGAGATGTAGAAGTTGCCGTGCGCCCACTTCAGCCCCTGCATCATGTTCAGGGTTTTCTGATCATTTTTTTTGTCGTCGAACGCCTGCTGGTACAGCACGTTCAGGATGTCATCCAGGGCCATAATGCTGTTTACTTTCAAATACCCCTGCGAGCTAAGAAGGGCCGACAGCACCCGGTGGAACGCCAGTCGGCTTTGGTCTGACAACGCCCCGTAGGCAATGCCCGCGCGGGGCACCATGCCCACGGGCAGGTTGGTCCATTTGCGGCGCGTGGTATCAGAAAAAGCGTAGGTCGTTTTGGTCAGTTCGTCCGCACTGAGCGTGGTCAAAAACTGACTGACGGTGGCTTCGAGCGAACGATTGGCCTGCGCCCACGACAGGCTGACGGTGAGCAACATACACGCAATCAGCATGTAGTGAAAGAGGAGAGAAGGTTTCATACTTGTTTTGTGAAAGGGGTGAATCTGAAAAAGGCGTAGCTGCAAAAACTACTTAGCCCCGCCAGCAAATGCCAGACCGAATGCCCCTGATACAGCGAATGCGGATCGCAGCCAATTTTCTGCACATCCAGCGCCCGTATTTTCAAGGCGATTAGAATAAGTGCCAGGCTGGAAATGGCCAAAATAATAGATCTACTTTTTCTGAATTGAATATAATTGATACCAATCAGCAGCCATGTTGATAAAATAAAAGTGGGCAGTAAAACACTACTCGATACCAGTAGATGAATTTGATAAAACGACAGAATCAAACCCATCAGAAAAATAAGTAGCCACGTTTTCTGCCTGTCAGAAAGATTGATTTTGTAGAAAACACTGTAACCGGCAACGGCAAGCAAAGCAAGACTGATTCCATACGTCCCGTTCATATCAACACGTTGCCCGGCCCACGTGAGCGAAGCATGGAAAAACGCACTACCGAAACTCAGATAAATAAAACAGACTCCCGTCAAAATCGACAAGCCGGGAAATTCCTGCATTCTATTATGCTCATTATCAATTGGTTGCTTGCGGTCTTTCCGGGCAATCAGGCACGTCAATACGCCAAAAAAGAAATACACCAGATTGGAGTAGGTATTCATGGACTGGTGAAAAAACCGACCCACATCATTAAACTCACAATATTCGACCGTCAATGCCGATTTGCTGATCGTCATGCCGTTCCAGATAGTACCGGTTAGCAGGGCGTTCAACAGGAAATAAATAAGGAACATAGCTGCCGTACAGGCAACCGCCTGCATGACCAACTGGCCAACTTGTCTGTGCATAAAAACGGGAAGGGTTGACGGTGAACGGGGTAGCAAATTACTCACCTTTAGCCTGTTACATCAACAATTTTCGGAGCCCGTAGAAAGCGTGCTCAACCAGCCGCAGGTCAGTCGTTACGATCTGCGCCGTACCCGCCATTTCAGCTTTGAATATAAATGTCTGGTGGTAGGTGCTCGTTAGGCCATTCGATAAGCTGACCCTCACCCGGTAGGTATGTATGGTCAGCGACGGCTCCATACGCATGACTTTTCCTTCCAGCATACCAAACTCCTGATACGGGTAATCGTCGAGTTTAATAATCACGTTTTGCCCTACCCGTGCCTTACCCATACCCCGCACGGGGATATCGACGGTGGCCATAAACGTGCCGTCAACGGGCATTAGCGCAAATAATGTGTCGGCCGCTTTGAGGTATTGATTTTCGGTCAGGCTTTTCAGAAATACCAGTTTGCCATCGGCGGGGGCGGTGACGAGGTAATTTTGTTGCCAGTGGCTCAGGTTGTTTTCAATGGAATAGAGGCTACGCTCGATGTTGTCTAAGCAAAGGCGTTTTTTCTCGATATACGTATAACCAAGCTCCTGTACCTCCCGCTCTATCTCATTTAATTTCAGTTGGTTACCCAGTATTTCTTTCCGAAACTCTTCGCGTTCCCGTTGGGCTTGCAGGCGTTTGTTTTTGCTGGCGATGTAGTCGAACTTACTGGTTACGCCCTCGTTAAATAGCTTTTCATCGCCCTCAAAACGCTCCTCGGCATTCTGGAAAGCCTCTTCGTTGAGTTGCTGCTGGTGTTGGTTTACAGCCGCCACCTGCCGAAGTTCATCTGCCTGCTGCTGCCTGTTTTTTACCCGCTCTTCCAATAACTTATCGGACTGCAACCGTTTGACATCCAAATAGTTCTGATGGAGTACGTTGACGTCATTTTGTAAATCACCCCAGGTAAACTGCGTGCCCGGAAAGGAAACTGTCTGCTGTGGATTCGTTAAAAAGGACCTCGTTTCGCGGATCAGTTGCCGCATGGCCGGTATATTCTGGAGGTGGGTGGTGTTTTCGGTTTCGGCCAGGATGTCGCCCTTTTTCACCAGCATACCGTCTTTGGCCAGCAGGCTTGTCATGCGCCCGCCCATAGGCGTCACCACCCGTATGGGTTGGATACGGGTGGTGACCACGGCGTTGCCCGTCAGCACCTCCGGGTATTTGATTACCCAGGTGGCCAGCAGAAATAGGAGTAAAATACCCGTCATCACCCCTGCCCCACCCCGCATAATCCAGGTAGGTGGTTCGCTGACCACATCGAGCAGTTCGTCGCTCATTTGTGTGTAGGTGTAGTTTTTCATGATGTTTGTTGTTTAGGCGGCCAGTTCCAGTTGCGAGGTGAGCAATTCCAGGTAACGTCCTCCCTGAGCAATAAGCTCATGATGCGTTCCTTTTTCCAGGATTTGCCCGTCTTCGACAACTACAATCTGGTCGGCATTGCGGATGGTGCTTAGTCGGTGCGCGACCACAACCACTGTTCGATCAGCAAAAAACCGGTTTAAATTATCGAGCACAATCTGCTGATTTTGAAGGTCTAACGCACTGGTTCCTTCGTCGAAAAATAGGAACTCAGGGTTTTTATACACCGCTCGGGCAATGAGTATGCGCTGTTTTTGTCCCTGACTCAGGTTGGCGTATTCGCCCCCGATGGGCGTTTGAAATCCCATCGGTGTCGATTCTACCCATTTGTGAATGTTGGCCACTTTAGCGGCGGCACGTACCTGGGCCATGTTGGGTTCATCGTCGCCGAGGGCGATATTACTTAAAATGGTGTCGGAGAAAATGACACCGTCGGCCGTTACCACGCCACATCTACTACGCCACGCCCGGGCCGAGATATTGACGAAATTGAGCTTTCCGAGCAACACCTCGCCGGTAGTGGGTGCGTAGTGCTTCATTAGCAGCTTGAGCAGTGTTGTTTTACCGCTACCGCTCGACCCTACAATAGCCGTTGTTTTGCCAGCAGGTATATACAACTTCATATGTCGAAGGGTAGCACTGGCAGCACCTGGGTAGGAAAACGTGACGTTGTCTAGCACAATAGGCTGATTTTCTGCTAACTGGCTCGTTTTTACCGAAGCCAGATTTTCCTCTTCGGCTAGCTGATGAACGGCATTGATCCGTTCGGTACTGATCCGGGCATCCTGAATCTGCTGGAAATAAGCAAAGAGTTGCTCGGTAGCGTTGTTAGTCTGCCCCAGCATCTGTTGCACGGCCAGCATAGCCCCCAACGAGAGGTGTCCATCGAGCACGGCTTTCGCCGACAGGCACGTGATGACCAGATTTTTCGTGTCGTTGATCAACAGCCCGCCAATTTGCTGCACCTGCGAAATCTTGAGCAGCTTCATGTTTTGCTTAAACAGCCGGGTACGGATGTGTTCCCAATCCCAGCGTTTCAGGAGTTCGGCATTGGCCAGTTTTATATCCGACATGCCCTGCATCATCTGCACCAATTTGTTTTGTTCCTGCTCAGCCATTTGAGCACGCCCAAAATCATAGGTCCGGCGTTTTTGCATAAAGAGCTTGATCCAGGCCAGGTATAACAGCGTAGCGCCGAAAAAAATAGCGAAGATGGTGCGGTCGTAAATGATGAAAATGAAGGTGTAAACGACCAGGTTCACCAGAGAGAACAGGATCCCCGTGAGTTGGGTGGAGAGAAACGTTTCGATACGTTTCTGGTCTTCCACCCGCTGCATGACTTCGCCCACTACTTTCTCGTTAAAATAGCTTACGGGCAGGCGCATGACTTTGGCCACCAGGTCGGCCAGCAACGAAATACCCACCCGCGAACTAACGTAGAGCAGCAGCCAGCCCCGGATGGCTTCCAGGGAGTTTCGGCCCAGCATCAGCATGAGTTGAGCAGCCAGAAAAATGTAGATAAAACTGAGGTTATTGTTCATAACCCCCACATCGACAATGGATTGGGTCAGAAAAGGCAAGGTCAATTTCAGCGCCGTACCCACGATCATGCCGATGGTCAATTGCCACATCAGGCGGGGGTATTTGCTGAGGTAGTCCAGCAGAGAGCGTAATCCCTGCGGCTTTTGCTCCGTAACGGATTCGGTTTCCTGGAAAAAAGCCGTGGTAGGTTCGAGGACCAAAACAACCCCCTGATCGGCATCAGCAGGCAACCAGTTGGTACAGAATTCACTGGCCGACACCGTCACCGAATCCTGGTCGGTGCCAATGGCCAGTTGATTTTGAACAATGGTCGTGACCACCACAAACCCGTGCCCGTTCCATTTGATGATACAGGGCAGGGCGATGGCTTTCCCAAGTTCGGCCAGACCGATGCTGATGGTGTGCGCCCGAAACCCAATTGACTCGGCCATCTTGGCCATGTCATTCAGCGTTACAGCCTCCTGTTGTTTAAAATTTTTGGTACGCATCGCCACCTGCGAAATGACCTTGCCGTGATGACGGGCCATTTTACGCAGGCATTTAAGGGCCGACTCGTTGATGTCTTTTGGACTGGCGTGGGTGTCGGCAAACTGATTCTTGTGGGTTCTCATATGCGCGCTGACCAATAAAGAGTGCTGAAAAACAGGTTCGTGAACCTCTATGCAAACCTCATTATTATGGCGCGGGCAGGTATTCGTTTTTGAGCCAATCTTGTTGGTAAATCGGCCAGAGTGGCCGTGTAGAAGCGATTACCCAACGAATAGGTACGTTTCAGGCCAGAGAGTGAACTTACCTCCGAGCCGTTACGGAACCGCCTTCGTGACGACTGTTTCCTGAGTTGGTTTGCTACCCGGAAGCGATGAATCAAAGCTATGGGGTCTCATTAGCAGCGTGTTGGTCTATTCTCTCAAACGCGTGGCCAATTGTTGCAGCCACTTGGTTTATTGTTGCATGGGCGTAGATAGCAATTAGATAATAGGCACCAGACGATTTTTAGGCAGGTTAGTTCAGTTCAGCGGACTCACAAATAACTCAGCCACCAGTTCTCTTTATGGCTCGTTTTGTAGGCATCGTACCAGCGGCAAATCGGATACAGGCCCATCACCACCGATAGCCAGACCAGATACACTACACCCAGCGAAAAGCCGCCATCGCCGGGTGGTACAAACCGCATCGGAATGGTTTTCAGGGCTTCGTCGGCTTCAGCCATCGTGTGGCCACCGGCAAAGAAGACAACCATTCGCAGTGTGTGCAGGATGTATCAGTGAATGGTGTAATAGAAAAACGCCGTTCGCCCGTAGGTGCGGAGGATGCCGGTGAAGCCATTCCGAACGTTTTCCAGCAAAGCCAACGCCAGCAAAACTGGCCCGACGGTGGCGCACAGATACAGCAGCGACGGCGGGTATTTGTGCACCTTCAGGAAAGAGAACAGCGTCGTGATCCCGTCTTTCTGAACGCTCCACGGAAACGGGTCGCCATAGACGTTGGCAAAGCGCAGGGCTACGAAAACCACCAGCACCGCCACCCCGGAAATGAGCAACAGAAACCGGCGTTTTTCGGCGGGGAAGCCGGGCACAAACCACCGGCCCAGACAGTAGCCGAGCAGCATCAGCCCCAGCCAGGGTAGAAACGGATACAACACCATGACAACCCGGTCCGGGGCGTAGAAAAACACCGGGTTGCCCCCGCCACGCAGCAACGCCCACCCGAATCCCGGCGCAAACCCCGGCGACTGCTCCACCGCATCGAGCAGGTTATGGCCCACCACAATGACCAGCCCAATGCCCAGTATCACCCGAAACGGCAACCACGTCAGCCCAGCCATACACACCATGCTGATGCCCAGCGACCAGAAGACGGTCAGCGTTATGGGATTGAACAGCGTAAAGTCGAACCCCGGCGAAATCAGGATTACCTCGGCCACGATGAGCCACAGGCCCCGTTTCAGCAGGAGCATACTCAGCCGGGTGAAAAACAGCGTGGGCGTGGTGGTGGCAAGGTTGAGCGGATCGTCGGTCCAGGGTTTGGCGGGCAGTTTTTGGTTGGGTAAGGGCCATGCACGTCTGATTTTCTCTTGCGTACCATCGGTTATTCAGTCCCGGTCGATGGCCAACATCGTCTGTAACAACACATTGGCTCCATTGCCGATGTCAACTCCTTTCGAGAACTCTTTGGGCGAATGACTGATGCCGCCCACACTGGGAATGAAAATCATGCCCACTGGTGCTATTTGAGCCATTTCCTGCGCATCATGCCCCGCCCCGCTTTGTATATACCGGTACGAAAATCCCAGCGCTTTGGCCGCGCTGATGATTTTGTCCTGAATTGGTTTGGCCGTCAGGGCCGGTGTTACCCCTATCGAAGAGGGCGCGAAGGTGATGGTCGTTTCGGAGACTCTGGCAATCTCCCGGGCTTTTGCTTCTACTTCATGGAACAGCATCCAGATTTTGTCATGCGACAAATCCCGAATTTCAACGCCCAGCACCACCTTGCCCGGAATGACATTATACGCACCGGGCTCGGCCACAATTTTGCCGATGGTACCCACTTGCCGACCTTCATGGCTGGTAATCACCTCATTCAGCGCGATAATCAGTTTAGCCGCCGCCAGTAGTGCATCGCGTCGGGCGTTCATGGGAGTAGTGCCCGCATGATTGGCCGCGCCCTCAATTGTGGCATCCCAGTGTTCAATGCCAACAATGCCTTCCACGATGCCAATCTGTAGGTTTTCGGTCATCAGGATACCGCCCTGTTCGATGTGGAGTTCGACGAAAGCGGCCACATCGCCTTTTTTTCGGACCACTTTACTCAAGCTATCCGGGTTGCCGCCAATGGCCCGGATGCCGTCGGCTATGGTCAGGCCACTTTGGGTGATCGACTTCAGGGCGGCAGGGGTGATTTTTCCAATCATGGCCCCACTACCGACCGTACCGCCTTCTTCATTGGCAAAAATGATCAGTTCCAATGGGTGTTCGGTCACGATGTTGTTTTCATTCAGCGTCTCAATTAGCTCCAGCCCGCTGATGGAGCCGAGCGGACCATCGTAATTACCGCCATTGGGTACGCTATCGATATGAGAGCCGAAGGCAATGGGTTTCAGGGCCGGTTTTTTTCCTTTTCGTCGGCCAATGATATTACCCGCGTAGTCGATGGTAACGGCGAGTCCAGCTTTTTTCATTAGGCCAATAACGTACGCCCGGCCTTCCAGATCGGCTTTGCTGTAGGCCACCCGCCCGATGCCACCGTTGGGCAGTTCGCCAAACTTCGATAGCTCCAGCAGCCGGGTCTGAATCCGTTGCTGATTGATTTTCGGGCTATTTGGCTTCATTTGGGCTATAGCCACAGACGAAATGAGAAGCAGGCAAGCGAGTAGTGTGTGTTTCATGAGTTGTCAAAACGGGTTGCCGCGAAGGTAATGGTGGGTGTATTGCCCATCTACCTGATCCGATTATACTTCTTTAGTAAATCAACCACCAGCGTAGTCGGCAGTGCATACGCCTTGTTTCCGTTAACGCCTTCCATCGTCTCGGCGGCAACCATTGCGTTGATGATGGCTTCTTCTACGGCCTGAACGGTGGCGTCGAACAGGGGATTTATGAGATCATTGGGAAGCTGATTCACTTTCGTGAAACTTTCCCGTTGAAAAGCCGTTGGGTTTGCCGTTGAAAAAGCAATAAATATATCGCCTGAGCCATTTTCGCCACGTCCGCCAGTGATACCGACACCAATGGGCACTCGGGCGGCAATTCGTTTTAATTGATGAGGTAATAAGGGCGCATCAGTGGCGACTACGACAATAATAGAACCGTCACCTTCCTGTCTGTAAGATGGTGCTGCTTTAAGCTCATAATTCAACGTGTCCTTTAATTCTTTTCCAATGGGTACACCGGCAATAGTCAGGTTTCGCTTCGCGCCAAAATTGGCTTGCACAAGCACCCCGACCGTATAGGTAGAGTCTTTAATTTTCACCAGTCTCGATGCTGTTCCTGTGCCCCCTTTAAAACCCAGACACATCATGCCTGTTCCCCCACCCACATTTCCTTCTTTTAGATACCCGGTTTTTGCACTGTCCAAGGCTTCAAACGCATGCGTTTCTTTGACGTGAAAACCATAAATATCACTTAAAAAACCATCGTAGGTTTCCGCCACAACCGGGTACGTGTACCAAAAATCCTGCTTATACCAACCCGTTTTTACAAACCATTTCAGCACGGCATCTCGCACCACACCTACGCTATTGGTATTGGTAATCATAACCGGACCTTCCAGAAACCCCGACTCGGTGATCCAGGTTGTGCCCGTCATTTCACCATTGCCATTGAGCGTATACCAATTGGCGTAAACCGGATTATTAGTTCTGCCTCTTGGCAAAATGGCCGTGACGCCGGTACGTACTGGGCCTTTTCCCCGGACATTTTTTCCCTGCCCGGAAATGAGGGTACTATACCCCACTTCTACGCCTTTTACATCGGTTATGGCATTGAATTTCCCCGGAGTTCCGGTAAAAGGAATTCCTATGTCTCGTGCCCTTGGTTTTTGCCCAAATGCTGAAACATGCATGGAAACGATCAAAAGCAGTACCGTAACATAGTTCATCATGCGTGTAGTTGGTTTTCATTGGAAGTTGACTTGAAAAACTTACTGATTTAGCACTAACTCAAAATACCGGGCTTCCTCGTGCGGGTTGAAGCGATACGGTGGTATCTCCACAAAACCAGCGCCGACGTAAAGATTGATAGCCTCTTTCATAAAATCGGCAGTGTCGAGTTTGATGGTCTCGTAACGCAGGTTTTTGGCCAGGATAATGGCTTCCGTCAGGAGTTGTTTGCCAACGCCGAGTTTTCTGCATTCAGCCCCGACAAACATCCGTTTCAATTCGCAGTCGGTATCGGTAAATTTTTTGATGCCCGCCACACCCGCAGGCACACCCGCCACCGTTGCCAGCAGCAGCCCGCCATTGGGCGCGGCATAGACCGTAGACAACCCCGCCATCTCGGCATCGAAATTCTGGAACGACAGGTCGATGCCGAGCCAGGTCACGTAGGCCAGAATGAGTTGTTTGGTGGCCTTGAAATCGGCTTCGCTTTGGGCTAAACGGATGTCAATCGTTGGCTGATCTTTCATTATTTTGGGGGCTTTTTTAGTCGTGAATGTGTTGGCCGAAACCGAACCGAAGAACGCTGTCTGGACTTTCTTCATGGTCTCATAGTCAGTCACCGAGCCGTCGGGACTCACGATCAGAAATTCCGGCGAATCGCTGTATGGTCTTCGCGCTGCGTCCACATTGAGGGGGTTGGCTCCCCGTACAATCTCTTCGATGCGGGCCGAAATTTCTTTTTTGGCGGTTTCTTTTTCCGCTTCGCTCATTTCCGTCGGTTTTGACTGGCAGGATACGCTGAGTACGGCAACCAGCAGGGCGGCAAATGCGGTTAGCATCAGGGGTAATTGATTGAGTTTAAGGAGAGGGAAATTAGAGAAAAAAACTGGTGATCTAATAAGTTGGGCGGTTTGACACTTTTCCGATCAAACCGCCCAAAAAAATTACCATACTACCGTTTTACTTCAGCAATGCCGCGTTGTAATACGAGATGGTATTCACGATTTTTCCGTCTGCATTCACGTCGTGTTCGTAATGCATCGGCACGTTTATTATTTTTTTGTCCGACTTCCGGCGTAGGTGCAAAATCCACCACGAGTAAAGCACGTTGTTATCGCCCATTTCGTAGTGCATATAATCGGGATAACCATATTGTTCGATGCTGGCAAACTCAAATTTGTCTAATATGGCTTTGTCGCCTGCTTTTTCGGCATCTAAATTTGTTGCCTTCCATTCTGGGTTATTGATATCCCAAAAGGTGGCGTTTTTATCGAAGTAACTGTAATACTTCTCCAAATCACCATGCTCGGCAGCAGCCATCATCAGGCGCAATTTATTGATGCTTTCGTGCTGATTGTAAATCGTGCCGTTTGTGCGTTCGGCGGAACCATTGTTTATTTCATTACCCACTTCGGGGTTAGAGTAATTCGAGATGCGCCGGATTTTGTTGTCCTTGGTCAGAACAAACGAACGATGCAGGTAAATGTCGGTTTTCACGCCCGTCTTTTTGTGTACCCCTTTCCGGGCATCCCAGGTATCTACCGTTACGGCGTTGTTATCGCTGGTATTTTTGGCGTATTCAAACGCATCGGGATACGTGCCATCGATGGTTTTGATGGAATAATAATCGAACTGTTCCTGCTGAGATTTCGCACTCCGCAGGAAGGCTGCTTTGCCCGTTCCTTCGGTAAACGGCGTGGACGTGACCACGTTTTGGGCCTTGAAATCGTCAGTCATCATCTTGCCCATTGCCGTCGTGTCGCCCAGCACCATGGCTTTCGTGAAGGCATCCACCACATTGATGGCGGGGTGTTCAATGTAGATAATTCCGTTGGCCTTTTTCTGGCCAAAGCCGATGAACGGCAACAGCATCAGTAAGCCAGTTAGTACTTTTTTCATGGAGTTTTGTCGGTTTTTAACGTGCTGACTCCGCACGGTTTTGGTTGAATTGATTGGTAAAAGAGAGTTGATTTTTGTCGCTTCATCACTGACCCACCGCCGGGGCGGCTACGGGATTCCACATATCGTACATCTGGAGCCATTTGCCATCCGCGTTGCGTTTCAGCACCAGGGTATATTTTATGTTCTCCGTCACGATTTTCCCATCGGGGCCTTTGAGATGTAGTTCCGCCGTGCCGATTTCGTAGCCTACATCGCCACTGCTCCCGGTCGCAATCGTCGCACAGGAACCGTCTATGAAACTGGCCCCGTCCAGAAAACCCTGCCAGTATTTTTGAATGGCCGCCCGGCCCGTGATGATGGCTTCGCCGGGCGGCAACACTGATGCCTCGTCGGCGTAGTAGCTGGCGGCAGCCACCGCATCTTTGGCGTTCATGGCCTTCATGAAGTCACGGTTCACCTGCGAAAGGGCCTCCGCAGTAGCGGGCTTTTCGGGCTTGGGCTGGCAAGCGGCAATGAACAATGTCAGGGCGGCAAAAGCGGTTAGCATCAGAGTTAATTGATTGGTTTTCATTGGTTTGATTTAGTTTAACAGGGTCAATTCTTGTGCGGGGTCAACCTTCTGCCTACCCCGAACGAGGACGGTTTACTTCGCTGAGGGCAGGGGTAAATCGGAGTTGGAGATGTCGCGGAAGGGCTTCCATTTCCCGGCTTCTTTTTTCCAGAGGACCATGTATTTGTCCGTGACCACCTGCGTACCGGCTTTATCGAACAGGCTTGACTGGCCCTCCTCCGACACGAAATCACTCGTTCCCCACACGTCGATGGCCCTGAACTCAGCTTTGGCGATTCCCGAACTGAGGACGTTATGCACGGTAGTCTGGATGTTTTTGCGGCCCACGATGGCCGGTTCGTTCGAGAACATTAGTTTCGCATCTTCGGTATAGAAGTTGGCCATGCCCACCGAGTCACCTTTGGCGATGAAGCCCGCGAACTCGATGTTGGCGGCTTCGATTTCTTTTTTGAGCGTGGCGTTATCGACCGTTGCGGTACTTTCTTTAGGGGGCGTGTTGCAGCCAAAGGCAAACAATAGCAGGGCGGCAATAGCGGCCGTCATTAGGGGAGATTGGTTGGTTTTCATTGGTTTTGAGAGATTTGACTTGATTTGGGGTATAAGCAGGGTTGGCAAATGGTCAGGCACCGGCGTATTCGTGTAGGGGCACGTGGGCGGGCTGAAATTGAATGCCCAACTCGGTCGTAGCCAGCGCATTGCTGTACACCAGCCGGGCGGCAGCCATAGGCATTTCGCCGTTGAGCATCCGCGTCATGTCCGATATTTTATAGCTTTCACTGTTGAGCAGGTAGTTCTTGCCATGCAGTCCGGTGGTAGTGGCAGCCCGGAAAATTCCCTCGGCCACGTCGGTAACCGACACGAGGGCGAATTCGATATCATGCTCGAACAGCATCGCCACGAAGGGATTGGGGGCGATCTTGTTTTTGATGAGATACTGCAAGCCCGCCGACGTAGAGTCCTCACGGGCCGATAATGGTTTGCCCATCACGCCTGTAGGCGACACGCTCACGATCTCGAAGCCGGGGTCGGGATGGGTGGCCACAAATTTTCGCACGGCCTGGTCGGCGTAGTACTTGGCCTGCGCATAGGGAATGGCTTCGGGGTCCAGATACGGCTCGTCTGCTTCGGTATATATGTAGTCGGCGGGGCGGTTGGGAACGGGCATCGGGTAGGCTGTGTTGAGCGCACCTACTGAGGCCACGAACACCACCTTCTGCACCGAAGGCGATTGACTGACTACGTCCAGGAAGTTCTCGGTGCCCCGGACGGTTGGCTCGAACACCTCTTCCTGTGGATTGTTGGCGGCCAGTTGAAACGGTGTGCCGCTGTGAATCAGGATGTCGCAACCCTGCACGAAAGCGGTCAGGGCTGCTTCGTTGGTTACGTCCAATTCGCTGATGGTCAGGTGCTCGGCGTGGGGAAGCTGGTGCAGATGCTGGTACTTTTCGGGTTTGGCGAGGTTGGTGGCCGACACCTTCACGGCGTAGCCTTCGGCCAGAAATTTCCGGGTAACGTAGCTGCCAATGAAGCCCGACCCGCCGATGATGCCTACAGTTTTCATGTATGTGAACAGGTTTAGATGATAAGTAATGAGCGTGGATGGAATCGGAGAGTGATGTTGCTGAAATCCTCTGCAAACATCCGCGTTACCAAACGAACGGATGTTCGTTTTTAGGCCAATCTTGTTTGGGAATCGGTCAGGAGACCATTTTTGTCTGCCTCCTGTTTCGTCAGTCAAAAGTCCCGCCCTCGCTACGGCAAGGCTTTTTGTATTGTCTCAAAAACGTTGTGTATTGTCTCAGCCCTTCGTGCATTGTTGCATGAGGCGGCGCTTCTGTGTAAACGGTAAGGGCCACAGCTACGGTTTGCGACTCGTTTTATGGTACGATCCGGGGCTTTGGTGGTACATTTAGACTATGGAACTCCAAACGCATTACCGCGCCTGCAACCTCTGCGAAGCCATCTGCGGCCTCACCGTCACCCACCAAAACAGCACAGTCGTCAGCATCAGTGGTGATCTCGCCGACCCGTTTAGCCGGGGGCATATTTGCCCCAAAGCCGTGGCCCTCAGGGACATCTACGAAGACCCCAACCGCCTGCGTCGCCCCCTGAAACGGGTGGAAACCAACGGCGAAATTTCGTGGCAGGAGATTGGCTGGGAACAGGCGTTCGATGAGGTAGCTGACCGGCTGCGGGCCGTGCGCGATGCCCACGGGGCCAATGCCATTGGGGTGTATGCGGGCAACCCCACGGTGCATAATTCGGGGTCGTTTTTGAGTCTGCCGGGGTTCGTGAAAGCCATTGGCACGCGCACCATGTTTTCAGCCTCGTCGGTCGATCAGTTTCCGCACCACTTTGCGGCCTGGCAACTGTTCGGACATCCCCTGCTGATGCCCGTTCCCGACATTGACAATACCGATTTCTGGATCATTATCGGCGGCAATCCCATTGCCTCCAACGGCAGTATCATGACCGCGCCCGACGTAGCCACGCGCCTCCGGGCCATTCAGCAACGCGGGGGACGGGTGGTGGTTATTGACCCGCGCCACACTGAAACCGCCCAACGCGCCGGCGAACACCACTTCATCCGCCCCGGCACCGACGTGTTTTTATTGTTGGCGATGACGCAGGTACTTTTCGCCGAAAACCTCGTTAACGTGGGTCGCCTTGCCGACGTGACCGATGATATAAACACCCTCCGTGATGCTGTAGTGGCATTTTTGCCCGAAACTGTGGCAGACGTGACGGGCGTAAACGCTGATGTTATTCGGCGGTTGGCGCGGGAGTTGGCCAACACGCCACGGGCCGCACTCTATGGCCGCGTGGGCGTGTCGACGCAGGAGTTTGGCGGGCTGTGTCTCTGGCTCGTCAACGTGCTGAACCTCCTCACCGGCCACCTCGACGAACCCGGCGGCATGATGTTCACCTCGCCCGCCATCGACGCGCTGGCGGCTCGTCCGGGTGTTCCGAAGTCAGAATACAAAAAGTACAATCGTTTTCAGAGCCGGGTCAGTGGCAAGCCAGAGTTTATGGGCGAAATACCCGTGGCCTGCCTCGCCGAAGAAATCGAAACACCGGGCGAGGGGCAGATTCGGGCAATGGTCACGAGTTGCGGCAACCCCGTACTCTCTACGCCCAACGGTCGGCGGCTCGACGCGGCGCTGGAAAAACTGGATTTTATGGTGTCGGTGGATATTTATTTGAACGAAACCACCCGCCACGCCGACTATATTTTGCCCCCACTGACGGGCCTCGAAACGGCCAATTACGACTTGACATTCCACGTTTTAGCCATACGCAATACGGCCCGCTACTCGGAGCCGATGGTACCCAAACCCGACGGTGCGCTGTATGACTGGGAGATTTTCGAGAACCTGCGCCTACGCCTGTTGGGTACGCCACGCGAGGAGTGGGTGCTGAAAGACCCGGCTAAAACCATTGATCAGGGCCTGCGTTACGGACCATATGGCCAAACCGGGCTGAGCCTAAATCACCTTCGCGAGACCCCCCACGGCATCGACCTCGGCCCCCTTCGCGCCCAACTCCCCGACCGTCTGCAAACACCTGAAAACCGCATTAATGCCGCCCCAGACGTGTTTTTACAGGACTTAACCCGCGCCCAATCGGTGCTGAATCAGGCCATCGTCCAGGAAACAGCCGCGCCCGATCAGCTACTGCTCATCAGCCGCCGCCACCTCCGCGACAACAATTCGTGGATGCACAACGCCCGCGTGCTGGTGAAAGGCCGCAACCGCTGTACCCTGCTGATCCACCCCGACGATGCCGCCCGCCTTGGCATCGGCACGGGTCAATCGGTTCGTGTTCGGTCGCGGGTGGGTGAAATCGAACTCCCCGCCGACGTCTCGGCCAGTATCATGCCGGGCGTGGTCTGTATGCCCCACGGCTACGGCCACAACCGCCCCGGCACCCGCATGGACATTGCTCAACAACACGCCGGTGCCAGCATTAACGACCTCACCGATGAAGCCTTTTTCGACACCCTCACGGGCAACGCTGCACTCAATGGCGTACCGGTCTGGGTGGAGGGAATTGGTCATCCACTAAACAGTACATCCATCGTTAACTGACTCTGAACGAGTGAGGTAGCGTAGGCATTGGGTTTTATACCAAAGGTGGTAATGAACGTTAGAAGAATAGTTTTTCGGGTGCTGGTTTGTTGTTGAAATACCATGCGCTTGCGCATGAGTGTTTCAGCGTAAGCTTTGTCAATGACGAATTCGCCGGTCGAAAATTTTAGCTCACAGAGGTTGATGCAATGGTCCTGCCGGTCAATGAGGAGGTCGATTTGAACGCCTTTTTCGTCGGGTTGTTTGGGCAAGAACCGCCACGCCGATTGCTCGGTATATACGCTTGCAATGCCCAAAGCCTGCTTGATCTGAGGCAGGTGTTTCTGGCAAATCTGCTCAAACGCCAGCCCCGCCCAACTCGTCCACGATTGCCCTGTCGATTTACTAAGCCATGTACCCGGTCCGTTAGCGCGACTTCCATCAATGAATTTCAGGTAGAAGAGCGAATACTCATCGGTCAGTTTATAGATGGCGTCTTTGCTAGTTTTGCCCAAAGGCAGGTATTGCGCAATAAACCCCGATTCGAGCAGTTCGCTCAGCACCTGCGAGGTGCTGCCACCTGACTGATCCAACCCTTTCTGGATCAACTCATTACGGGTCATTCCCTGCGGTTTGGCCGCCAGTGCTTTAACTAGATTCACATGCCGGTCAGCGCGGGAGAAGAGGGCCGCGTACAGATTTTTGAATTCGTCGTGCAGGAGTCCATCTTTTGTGAAGCACAGCCTGTCGATGGTTTGCGCGGCACTTTCGCCGGGGCGTACTCCGTTCAGGTAGTGGGGAATGCCACCCATTGCCATGTAAAGTTGCAACTGCTGATACCGGTCGAGCAGTACGTGTTGACCCGTAAGAAACGCTTCTGTCTCGGCCACTGTGAACGGCAACAGTCGTATACGCCGGGTAATGCGGTTATGCAGGCCGCCCTTGTTGTTCACCACACGCTGAATCATCCACGAGGCCGCTGACCTACAGATGATTACGATCAAGTTAGTTTGCTTAACCGCCCAGCCGTTCCAAAACTGGTCGAACGCGCTCAGAAAACCCGATTTCGGCGTATCCATCCAGGGTAATTCATCGAAAAAAAGTACTCTCTTTTTGGTAGTTGGGGCGACCTCCAGAAATTGAATCAGTAGTTGGAAAGCGCCCAGCCAATTCGCTGGACGAGGAATAGCGATGCCTTTGGCGAAGGCCCGCGATAGCGAAAGAGCGGCGTTGTCCAGTTGTTGTGCCAGCGGGGCATCGTACAGACCGGTTAGTTCAAAGGTGAGTTGTTTGGCAAAAAATGACCGTATCAGGTACGTCTTACCCACCCGCCGCCGACCATATAACGCCACTAACTCAGCATTTGGCGAAATGAGTAATTCGCCTAGAAGTACTTTCTCTACCTGACGTCCGATGATCATATTCGTAGTTTTGGCTGGATATGGGTTTTATAGCCAGCCAAAACTGTATATCTGAAAGCCAACGTTTGTTCCGCTTTTATCCATTTACCCCCAGACACTCCGCGCCAGCAGCACATCTTTACCCGATTCGGCGTCCAGAATGCGATGCACAAACGCGCCCTCGCTGTCTGGCGCAGCCTGCACACGCAGTTGGTCGCCCCAGTGGGTTTCGGCTTTGTAGACCACGTCGATTTCGGCCAATTGTTTCGTTTCCAGCGCACTATGGCCGATTTTGTCGTTGCCCATCTGCTCCAGTAACCATTGAATATAGGTCACGTTGTTAACGTGTTGATTCTGGTCGATGCTGAACCAGCCCACCTGTACGGTCTGCTCCTGCGTGGGCGAAAACGGCTGCGTCTGGAAGGCCGGTTTCAGCGGCAACTTCGGCATGGGGTTAATGGCAACGGGCAGCGGAATTTGCCGGATGAAATCGGGGAGCGGGGCCATCGCCCGTTTTTCCATCGAGAAAACCAGCCACGTACTCGTCGCTTCGGCCAGCAGCGTGCCGTCTTCGGCGGTGATCTTGAAGTCCCTGTAAATGAAATACTTTTCTACCGCCGTGGGGTAGGTACTCACCCGGATGGTGTCGCTGAAGCGAGGATATTGGTGCATCGTCAGGCGAAACCGCATCAGCATCCAGCCGTAGCCGCGTTGTTGCAAGTCGCCAATGCCAATGCCGTATTCGACTGCGTTGAGGCTGGCCGATTCCTGCATCAGGTTCATCAGCGCCGGAATACTGAGCCGCCCGAACGCGTCGCATTCGTAGCCGCGCAGGGTGTAGGTGTCGGTTTGGATGAGGAGCATAAAAGAGTGATGAGTGATTAGCGGTAAGTGGTAAATCTAAGAGACGAAAAACGTATCACTTACCACTCATCGTTAATCACTCATAAAGTGTACGCCCGAATGAGCAATCCGCCCAGGATAGCGCCGATGATGGGGCCTGCCACGGGAATCCAGGAATAACCCCAGTCAGACGAGCCTTTGCCGGGAATGGGCAGCAGGGCGTGGGCAATGCGGGGGGCCAGGTCACGCGCCGGGCTGATGGCGTATCCGGTTGGCCCACCCAGCGACAGGCCGATGCTCCAGACAAGCACGCCCACCAGATACGGCCCCACGCCAATGGCCAGCACCCCCAATGCTTTCGACGAAATACCCGCCAGTCCCATAATGAGCACCATCGTGGCAATGACCTCGCCGGTGAGGTTGGCACCCGTTTGCCGAATGGCGGGACCCGTGCTGAAAACGGCCAGTTTAGCGGCGGGATCGGGCGTAACTTTCCAATGGGGTAAATACATGATATAGACCAGGATAGCCCCCAAAAATGCGCCGATCATCTGCGCCGTAATGAACGGGATGATATGGCTATAATCGTTGGTGGCCACGGCAAACGCCACCGTTACGGCGGGGTTCAGGTGGGCGTCTATACTACCGAAGGCGCGGGACACGAAGACGCCCATGGTTACGGCAAATGCCCAGCCGGTGGTGATCACGATCCAGCCACTGTCGTGCCCTTTTGTTTGTTTAAGCACCACGTTGGCCACCACGCCATCGCCTAAAAGTATGAGCACCATCGTGCCAATGAGTTCGCCAAGGAACGGAGAGGTATGCATGTACGGCAGGGTTTAGGAGGGAAAAATCTATCTTTGTGCAAGTTTAATCAAAGATTTTAACCCCGGCCTATACCCTTTCGATGAAAGCCATCCAATTTGACGAACCCGGCAAACCTGCTGATATTCTGAAGTCCGTTGACAAAGACCTGCCCCAACCCGGTGCGGGCGAAGTACGCCTGAAAGTGGGCATGAGTCCCATCAACCCGTCCGACATTATGTTCGTGCAAAACCTCTACGGCATCCGGCCTCAGTTGCCGTCAGGTGCGGGGTTCGAGGGCATGGGCATAATCGATGCCGTAGGCGAGGGAGTGACCCTGCAACCGGGGCAGCGGGTGAGCTTCACTAGCGTAGGAACTTGGGCTGAATACGCTATTGCCCACCACAAAAGTATTATTCCCGTTCCCGACGAGATGCCCGACGAGGTAGCCGCGCAACTGTTTGTGAACCCCTTCACGGTGGTAGCCATGATTGAGGAATCGGGCGTGAAACCCACCGCCGATAGCGCCGACGGCCCCCACGAGTGGCTGATGCTGACGGCCTGCGGGTCGGCGTTTGGCAAAATGGCGATTCAGCTTTGTCAGCAAAAAGGCATCCGCATCATCGGCACCGTCCGCCATGACAGCATGGCCGATGAATTGAAAGCTTTAGGCCTAACCGAAATCATCAATACCGAAACTGAGGACATGGTCACCCGCGTGAAGCACATCACCAACGGGCAGGGCGTCAACTGCGTACTCGATGCCGTGGGAGGACACACCGCCTCCGAGGCCATCAAATGCCTCGGCAAGGGCGGCACGATGCTGATTTACGGCCTCATGAGCATGCAGGACCCCACCCTCAACGCGGGCCTGATGATCTTCCGCCAGTTGACTATTCGCGGCTTCTGGCTCACCGACTGGATGCGCACCGTTGATCCAAAAACGCGTCAACGGGTTGCTGATGAAGTGATTACGCTACTATCTTCAGGCCAGATCAAGCTCCCCGTGGAAGCTACGTATTGCATCGACGACATTGCCAAAGCTGTTCAACACGCCGACGCACCGGGCCGGTGGGGTAAAATTTTGGTGAAACCGTAACTTCCCCTACCCCATGAACATTCTCAAAAAACTCGGCTTCCTTTGGTCCTACAGTGTGCTGTTCATCATTGTGTGCAGCTACTACCTCGGCGGCCCCAACTGGGCGGTGGCGGGGATACTCTACGTCTACGTAGGCATCCCCCTGCTCGACTGGCTCACGGGCGAAGACCACAGCAACATTGGCCGTGACCAGTTCGAGGCAGTACTGAACGACCGCTTTTTCGACGTCATCGTCTACTCGTTCGTCTACCTCCAATACGCCCTGCTGGCGTGGGGCGGTTACGTGATTCTGCACGACGGGTTGGCTCTCTGGCAGCAAATCGCGCTGGGGTTTAGCATCGGGTTGTTTGGCGGCACCATCATCAACGTCTCGCACGAATTGGTGCATCGCAGTAGTAAGGTGGCCCAGTTTCACGCCAAAATTGCCTTAGCATCAGTCTGTTACATGCACTGGGGACTCGAACACGTGCAGGGTCACCACCGCCACGTGGCTACCCCCATCGACCCCGCCACCGCTCACCGCGGACAGACGATGTACAGTTTCTGGTGGCAGTCATTGGTGGGTGGGTATCGGTCGGCCTGGGCGATTGAAAAGCGATTACTGGCTAAAGACGGCAAGCCATTTGCATCATGGCACAACCGCCTGATTGCATTTGCACTGTGGCCCACGCTGCTCTGTACGCTGTTTACGGCAGGGTTTAGCGGCTATTTCGGGCATATGGCCTGGGCATTTCCGCTGTTTTTCGTGGGCCAGAGCCTCGTCGCCATTTTGCTGCTCGAAAGCGTGAATTACATTGAGCACTACGGCATTGTGCGGGCCGAACTAGCACCAGACAAATACGAGCGCGTGAACCCGCTCCACTCCTGGAACGCCAGTCAGATTGTGAGCAACATGGTGTTGTTTCAACTCCAGCGCCACTCCGACCATCATGCCTACGCCTCGCGGCCCTATCAGGTACTCCGCCATTTCGACGAAAGCCCGCAACTGCCCCACGGATACGCCCAAATGATTTTGATTGGTATGGTGCCGCCGCTCTGGTTCCGCATCATGGACGCCCGCCTCGACACTTGGCAAGCACAGGCCGTCGACACCGAAACCATCACGCAGGTAGTAAAGCAGTACGCGTGAACCGTCCGTTAGACAATTACCTTCGTGGCCTCAAACAGACGTCCATGAAATCCGTTCTTTACGCTTTATCGCTTTTATCGTTACCCGTTTTTGCCCAAACCAGTACCCTCAACCTCATTCCGCAGCCACAGTCGGTGGTGATGGGCGTGGGACGGTTTACCATCACTCCCCAGACGCAACTGGCCATTTTGTCGCCCGTACGCGAGGTACGCGACATGGTGCAGACCAGTCTGCCAGGATTGAAAATCAATGATTTAGCCAAGCCCGCTCGCAACATTACCGTGCGGCTGGGGCAACCCGGCGGGGCGGCGTTGGGGCCGGAAGGCTACGAACTCGTGGTGTCGTCGGCTGGTATCCGGCTCACGGCCCCCGAAGCGGCAGGGCTGTTTTATGGTCTTCAAACCCTGCGCCAACTCCTCCCCGCCGACCGCGAACGGCCCGGCTTTCGCTTCGTCAGCGGCGTTCCGAAAGTCAGTACCACCATTCCCGCGCTCACCATCCGCGACCAGCCGCGCTTTGGGTGGCGCGGCATGATGCTCGACGTGAGCCGGTCGTTTTTTACTAAAGATTACGTCAATCGGTTTATCGACCTCATGAGCCGCTACAAATACAACGTCTTTCACTGGCACCTCTCCGACGACCAGGGTTGGCGGGTGGAGATCAAATCATTGCCCCGCCTCACGCAGGTGGGGGCATGGCGGGCACCCCGCACAGGCCGCTGGTGGGACCGACCAAACCCCATCCCCGGCGAACCGCAGACGTATGGCGGTTTTTACACCCAGGACGACGTCCGCGAGATAGTGCGCTACGCCCAGGAACGGCACATTATGGTGGTGCCCGAAATAGACATGCCCGGCCATATGCTGGCCGCCATTGCCACCTATCCCGCCCTGACCTGCGGTGGCAAAACAGTGCCGATTTACCCCAATGGCAAATTCTACAAAGTCGAAGACAACACGCTAAACCCCTGCAACGACAGTACCTATCTCTTTGTGGATAAGGTATTTACCGAAATTGCGCAATTGTTCCCCGGCCCATACATCCACGTGGGCGGTGACGAAGCGTTCAAGGGTTTTTGGTCCAACTGCGAAGCCTGCAAACCTGTTATGGCCGCCAACGGGCTCAAAACCGTGGAGGAATTGCAGAGTTATTTTATCCGGCGTGTGGAAAAAATCGTGCAGAGCAAAGGCAAAAAACTCATTGGCTGGGACGAAATCTTAGAAGGCGGTTTGGCTCCCAACTCCACCGTCATGAGTTGGCGGGGCATGAAAGGTGGCACCGAAGCCGCCAAACAGGGGCATCACGTGATTATGACGCCCTACCAAAACTGCTACGTGGACCTGTATCAGGGCGACCCATCCAATGAACCAAGCACATACAGCATGAACCGGCTCAGCAGTTCCTACGCTTTTGAGCCCGTGCCTGACAGTGTCCGCGCCGAACTGATTCTGGGTGGACAGGCTAACCTCTGGACCGAATCGGTGCCCACCACGCGCCACGCCGAATACATGATCTGGCCACGGGCGTTTGCCACCGCCGAAGTGCTCTGGTCGCCGAAGCCAACGCGCAACTGGCCCGATTTTATCCGGCGGGTTGAAAACCATTTCACCCGGTTCGACGCGGCGGGTACCAACTACAGCCGCAGCTATCTGAACCCGTTCGTCACTATTCAACGGCAGGCTGCTGTCAAGGTGGCCACACTAGGCATAATCATCCCTGGTTCGCTCAACATTCTCGTCAGCCATGAATTAACAGACATTGAGCTGTTCTATACGACAGACAACACCATACCTGATTCACTATCAACTCGTTACGTGCAGCCGTTTGTGTTCCCGAAAGGCGCTGACCGTCTGCGTGTCATCGCCTACCGCAATGGTAAGCCCGTCGGCCAGCCGCTAAATATTCCGGTGGCGGATCTGGCGGCAAGAGCGAGGTAGGGGGGAATAGATAGTAACCATTGTACATTATCCATTTTACATTTTATTACCATGTCTGTCACCATCGCTCCCCTTTCCGAAAGTCTCCCCGCGTTTATCGAGCAGCAAAACCCGTCGGCGCTGGTGGTGCTGGTGGACAATCATACCGCCAAATCCTGCTACCCGCTGGTGAAGCCACTGTTGCCGAAGCATACGCTGATTCGGATTCCGGCGGGGGAAACGCATAAGCACCTCGCCACCTGCGAGATAATTTGGGCCGCGCTGACCAAAGCTAACGTCGACCGGCACGGGCTGCTGCTAAACATTGGCGGCGGCGTTATTGGCGACATGGGCGGCTTTTGCGCGGCTACCTATAAGCGTGGTATCGCGTTTGCCCAAGTGCCAACCACGCTGCTCTCGCAGGTAGACGCGAGCGTGGGGGGCAAATTAGGCATTGATTTTCAGGGACTTAAAAATCACATTGGCGTATTTAAACTACCCGACGCGGTGCTGATCGATCCGGCTTTTTTGCAGACCCTTCCAGAACGTGAACTCCGGTCAGGCTTTGCCGAGGTGATCAAACACTGCCTCATTGCCGACGCCGACGAGTGGAACCGCATTCGTCGTTATGACCTGGACGATATTAACTGGGCTGAAACGGTGGCGCACTCGGTGGCGATTAAAGAGCGGGTGGTGGCGCAGGACCCTACCGAGAAAGGGCTGCGCAAGATTCTGAACTTCGGTCACACGCTGGGCCATGCCGTAGAGACGCACTTCCTGCACCGCCCAAAGGGGCGTTTGCTGCACGGCGAGGCCATTGCGGCGGGTATGATTATGGAGGCCTACATCGCCTTTCGGAAGGGAATGATTACTGATTCACACCTCGACGCAACCGAAGAGTACCTGTTTGCCGTATATGGTCGGGTAGCCCTTGCCCAAAGCGATCTTGAACCCATTCTGGCCCACACCTTGCAGGACAAAAAGAACCGCGCCGGGCAGGTACGCATGGCCCTCATCGACGGGCCGGGGCATTGTGCCTACGACATACCGATCAGTAAGATAACCATGCGCGAAGCCCTTGAGTATTACATCGGTAACTAAATTGTAAAGTTTGCACGATGTGGGTTGCCGCGCCAAACATAAGTCGGTAACTTACAGTTCTAAGCGTACATTTCTTCCGTCAATCTCAAATTCACAGAACAATTAGCAACAACATTTACCCCCCCTAGTTATGAACCGATACGTTGGTGTCTTTGTCGTGCTGGCTTTGGCCGGTCTGAGCATGGTTTGCTGCTCGCCGGGCGGAGGCCGCTTGTTTGTGGAACATGATTATAGCTACGAAGGCCACTTTAAAGACTATAAGTCGTTCAATTTTCTGGAGTGCGAATTCATCGACTCAACGCTGCTGTGTTCCGACATTCAGGACGCGATTCGGCACCAAATGGAGGCCCGTGGTTATAAGGTCAGCAACCGCAGCCCAAACCTGCTGGTATCCTACAATATCTTCCGCAGCGACCTCCGGTTCCGGGGTTATCAACAGCCGGTAATTAAAGATTGGGTGGTGCGCGAAGACGACGACGCGACCTACAAGCGCATCGACTACAACCTCGACGAGGGTACGCTGATGATTTCGCTCATCGACGCCGAAACGTATCAGGTAATATGGAAAGGGTACGCCTCGAAGATGATGCGCAACCCCAATTTCAAGAACAACTACTTCAAAGGCATCGTCCGCTCCATCTTCGACCAATACCCCCTTATGGCCACCAACAACGGCAGTTCGGGGTACGGGCGATAGAAAGGCGTTTACTATTCCGCCATTTCCTCATGCACGTAACACCAAATCCACTGTTCACCGGGTTGGGCCGAGGCCACCACAGGATATTGCGTACGATGAAAATGGTTGGTGGCGTGTTTGTTGGGCGATGAGTCGCAGCAGTGCGTACCGCCGCATTCCTGGCAAGTAGGCAAATGCACCCACGACGAGCCGGTTTTAACGCACTCGTCGCATACCAGCGCTTGGGGTTGTTTAAGTTCAGTGATGGCCGATAGTTCAGGGCAGGGGTGTTGCGCCATGACAAAGTTTATTTTCGGAAGCAGCTAAATTACTGATTTTACCCAAAAAGGGTCACTGCTTACCAGCAGTGGCCCTTTTTGGGCTTTACTGGTCAGCTTAATTTTTTGCTTTTACGGATTGGCCTCCTGGCGCGGGTGCCGGTTTTTTACCATTAGCCATCATCGCCGCCCGGCTCTTGGGTTGTACCGAACGGGCTTCTTTGGCCTGCGTGCCCCGTGCGCCACCCGGCGAAGCCACGCTTGCATCCCCTTCCGAGGTGCTGCCTTGCGTTTTCATGGGTGCCTCTGGTGCTTTGCCTCCGTTGCCATTGTTGGTGCCGCTGCTGCCTAGCTTTTGCCGTTTTGCTGCCGACTCGTTCATCATGGCAGTGCTAACGGCCTTATTTTTTGCCGATGGCTTGCTGGCTCCACCACTGGCGGGTTTTGTGGCACCCGGCTTGTCGCCACCGGGGGGCGGCACGTTAGTCTGCGATGTGGGAGACAGGTTCGTGTTGCCGTTGCGCGATACGCCGTTTTGCATTTTCGGGCTACCCATCGGTCCCGGATTGGCGCTGCCCTTTCGTTTCAGACCTTCTGCGCCCGATGTGTTACGTTGCCCTGTTGGGCTGGAATTGTTGCCTCCTGTATTCTGCGATTGTGTTTGGGCTACTGCTGCGGTAGTCAGCATAGAGGCCATCAAAAGGGTGGCTATCCAAATTTGTTTCATGTTGTAGAGTTGATTAGTCTATTTCCTGAGTAAACTACTGGCCGGGGTGGTTGTTTACGAAACCGCCCGTTCCTCATCCGCGCGTCGGAACTTTACCCGCACCGGGCGGTTTCATCCCGATAGGCACTGCCCGAAATTGATGATCCTATTGAGTTGAACACGTCTACCTCTCCTGATATACCCGACGAAACCCCGGCTCTGCCCCGGCGGCTAAGTTTGCTGCAAGGCACCGCCCTCAACATGATCGACATGGTGGGAATTGGGCCGTTTGTGGTGCTGCCGCTGGTGATGAAGACCATCGGCGGGCCTCATTTTCTGCTTGCCTGGGCCGTGGGGGCACTTATTTCGCTTATCGACGCGTCGGTGTGGTCGGAACTGGGTGCTGCGTTTCCGCAGGCAGGGGGTAGCTACAAGTTTCTGAAAATTGCCTACGGCGAACAGAAATTGGGTCGGCTGATGTCGTTTCTCTACGTCTGGCAAACGCTCATTCAGGCCCCGCTCGTGGTAGCGTCGGGGGCCATCGGTTTCGCCCAATATGCCTCGTATCTCTTCCCCCTCGACGAACTCATGCGCCGACTGGTATCGGGCGGGGTGGTGCTGCTGGTGATTGCGTTGCTCTACCGCCGCATCGACGGCATCGGGCGCATCAGTGTGTTGCTGTGGCTGTGCGTGTTGGGCACCATGGGCTGGCTCATTTGGGGTGGCCTAATGAACGGCACCCACCCCGTTGGCCAACTCCTTTCCGATGCATGGACCGCCACCGAAAGCGCCTCACCAACCGTGCTGGCGGCCACCGTGGGCGCGGCTTCGGTCAAGACAATCTATTGTTACTTAGGCTATTACAACGTGTGCCACCTCGGCGGCGAGATTCAGCGGCCCGAACGTAACATCCCGTTGAGCATGTTTTTGTCGGTCATCGGCATTGCCATTCTCTACAGTTTGCTGAACCTCAGCGTGGCCAGTGTGCTGCCGTTCGAGCAGGCCGCCAATAGTCCGTTTATCGTGAGTACGATGGTCGAGACGCTGTATGGGGCGGGGGCGGCGCGGTTCGCTACGTTACTGGTGTTGGTGGTGGCGTTTTCGTCGCTGTTTGCTGTGCTGCTGGGCTATTCACGCGTACCCTACGCGGCTGCCGCCGACGGGCAGTTTTTTTCGGCCTTTGCCAAACTGCACCCCACGCGGCAATTTCCTTATGTGTCGCTGCTGTTTCTGGGTGGACTGGCGTTCATTTTCAGCCTATTATTCAAACTGTCGAACGTAATCACCGCCATCCTGGCCATGCGCGTGGTGGTGCAATTCATCGGGCAGGCGGTGGGGCTTCTCCTGCTCCACGGCCGACGAACACAAGCTGGACTGCCCGCCGTGAAATTTCCCTTCCGAATGCCGCTGTATCCCCTACCGGTGCTGCTGGCGATCGTCATTTGGGGCTACATTTTCTATTCCACAGGTCGCGGCTATATGCTTTCTGGACTGCTGGTTATGGCGCTGGGCACCGTGGCTTATTTCGTTTCGGCGAGCGTGAAGCGGTGGTGGCCGTTCGGGTAGAACCCCCGCTACGTTACTCTTTCCATGGCGACTAAACCTCGGTCTCCATGAAAAAGTACCTCCCTCTGTTCTTGTGCCTCAGTCTCATCCGCCAAACTGCCGCGCAGATGGTGGCTCCCCAACGGGTGAAAGACGACATGGCCGACGCCGCAACCGCGTTTCTGGCAACGCTTAACCCCGAACAGCGCAAGCAAGCCACCTATCCATTCGTTGATAATGAGCGCTTTACGTGGGATTTTGTGCCCCACGCCCGTCACGGACTCACGCTGAAACAGATGCAGCCCGACCAACGAAAGGTGGCGATGGAACTGCTAAAAACGGGCCTCAGCGCGGGCGGTTACGACAAAGCGCTCCAGATTATGGACCTCGAAAACGTGCTGCGTGTGGTCGAAAATAGGGCTGCAACCGACACCTATCGTAACCAGGAAAACTATTATTTCACCGTCTTCGGCGACGTCAGCGCTAAAGAACCGTGGGGCTGGCGGGTAGAAGGACACCACTTGTCGGTGCAGTTTTCGACGCTGACGGGGCGGGTGATGTCCATTACGCCCCTGTTCATGGGCAGTAATCCGGGCGTTGTCCGAATTGACGTGCCGCAGAAGGGTAAGGAACTCATGCGCAGCGAAACCGAACTGGCGTTTGCCCTGCTCCACACCATGAACGAAACCCAGTTGACTCAGGCGATGCTGGCTAAAAAAGCCTTCGGCAACATCACCACGGGCAACAGCCGCCGCGCCTCACTGGAACGCATGGACGGTCTGCCTCTCTCAGAGATGAATGCCAAACAGCGGGCCTTATTTCTGGAAATATTGGGGATTTATATGAACCGGTACCGCATTACGCTGGCTAAGCAACAGATGGAGCGTGTGGAAAAATCGGGCCTCGACAAACTGCGCTTCGCCTGGGCGGGCGACACGACAACCAACAACAGTATCGGTTACTATTACCGCATTCACGGGCCGATGCTCCTGATTGAGTACGACAACTCGCAAAACAACGCCAACCACGTCCACACCGTGGTTCGTGATCTCACCAACGACTTCGGCGACGACCTCCTCCGCGAGCATTATGAGAAGCAGAAACATTAATCTATTTCACCACCACCTTCATGGCTTGTCGAACGGCTCCTTCCTGAACGGTGATGACATAAAGGCCGGGTGAGAGCGGGCTGGCGGGAGCAAAAACGGCGGCTGTTGCCCCATAACGAGCTAATTGACCTGCCAGCGTTTGCCCGGTTAGCGTGCTTAACCGTACCTGTGGAGCTTCCATCTGGTACAGTTTCAGTTGAATAGATTGTCCGTCGGTGGGGTTTTCAACTAGGCTGGCGTAGGGCTGGCTGGCATCCACGCGCACGGCAATGGGTTTGGAATTGACTACGCTGCCGTCGCGGTCTACCTGCTGCAACCGGTAGTAATTCAGCCCGTTGCGGGGCGACTCATCCGTGAGCGAGTAATACTGCTGCCGGTCTGTTGTCCCCGCCGATTGCCGGGCACCGACGGAGATAAACTCGCTGGCATCGCTGCTGCGTTGCACCACAAACTGCTCTGAATTCTGTTCCGAAGTCGTTGACCAGTTGAGCATGACCGAGTTACCGGTGCCCCTTCCTTTGAAACTGATTAGGCTTACGGGAAGAGCAGGTTGTACTGTACCTGATACGGCAATGTTAACACTATTGTTACCTGATCCAGTGGGCGTACTGACCACAACGTTACCAGCGTAAACACCCTGAGTGGTTCCTGTTAAGCGCACATAAATGTTCGTACTGGCAAAGCTACCGTTGGTGGGTGTAATGGTCAATGATGCACCAAAGCCGCTACCACTGCTCGTACTAACCTCATAGCCTGCCGGAGCCGCGAGTGTAGCCGTATTTGTACCCACCAAATTTGTACCCGATAAAGCAAAGGTTTGACTGGCCGAAGGAACGCCCTGCGTGGTCGAAAAGCCGGACAATACTACGGGTGTCGCAGTAAAAGTAGGGGTCTGAACTGTGCCCGTAATAGTAGCACTACCAATGCTTATAAAGCGTGTAGCATCAGTTGCGCCCCAAAAGTAAATTCTGATTGTAATTTTGGTTCCAATACGAACAACTGTCGAAACGCCAAGCACAACGTTCGTTGCTGAACTTGTTACTGGGCCTGACCCCAAGGTTGATGATGTAACAAAATTGTCATTACTAATAGCTACAAGATATTGATCTGGAACACCAGCCGCCCCAGTATTCTGCACATTGAATGCAAATTGGGTCATTGTGTTATTGAAGTTAGCGTTAGGTGTAACGCTAACTTCAAAGTAGCGGGTTAGATCTAAACTTGCTGTATTCCAACCTTGTGCTCTGAACCTACTGCCTGAAATACTTGGCGACGTGGGAGTCGTCGTATAAAATGCGTCTGGCACCGTAACATTGGCCGCTACGGTGGTGGGGGCTGCACTGCTACCAAATGACCAGGTAGCCAGATTCTGCGCTTCTGCAACAGGCTGTAGACCAAAAAATCCAATGATAAGCAGCCATAGCAGGCGTGGGAAAATGATTTTCGAGGGTGCGTAATGTAGTTTCATACGGGTACCTGGTGGAAATATATAGATGAAGCCTAATATTACCATAAAACACGCACATAGAATACGCTATAACCCAACTACTTCGTTATAAACCACTAAAAAAGCCCGACCTGGACTAATCCAGATTGGGCTTTTTTAGTACCGTTGCGCCGTGCCGTTTGTACTACACGTTCATCAATGACTCTCTCCGGCGCATTTTACCGGCGGGAATACCGAACATCATTTTGAACCGGCGGCAGAAATAGGCCGTGTCTTTGTAGCCCACCTCGGCACCAATGGCGCGGATACTTTTCTTGCTCGTGCGTAACAGACCCACGGCAGATTCCATCCGTTGGTATTCGATGTAGTCCTGCGGGTTGATGCCCGTGAGCATCTTGAAATACTGCCCCACGTAATCTTCCGACACGTTCGCCACGTTGGCGAGCACCTTATTCGAGAGGTCGCCGCCGATGTTGTCTTTGATGTAGGCGAAGATGTCGATCAGGCGCGGGTCTTTGAAGTACGTGCTGTTGGTGACGAGTTGTTCCACAAACAGACGCTGCTTCAGAATGTAGCGGATCACCTCGATTACGATTTCTTCGGTCTTGATCTTGATCACGCGGCCTTTGCCGGCAATCTCGGTCATGTCTTCCAGCAAAATCTGCCGGATCGCCTGCGCCAGCGTTTCGTCGTGCCTGATAATGAACGGGGGCACGTCGAGCGAGTTGAAGAAGTTGACCGAGTCAAACACTTTGGCCTCAAATGAAACGTACCCAAACGAGTTGGGCATATTATCGATGCGGCCCGGATCGCGGTTCGCCTCGAAATAATGCTCGCGGTGGGTCATAAACTCCTCGTTCGTCACCGCCTTTGGGTTCGAGGGTTCGCCGTAGGTGACGGTTACGTGCTTACCACCGGGGATAAACAGCATATCGCCGATGTCAACCTTCTGGTGATCATCGCCGTACGATACGTCACCGTTATATAGGATCAACAACGTGTTCTCGACGTCGTAGAAATTCTTGATAACAATCGGTTGCAGGATACGAATGTTCCGGGCCTTGATGAACTTAACGCCCAGCGATTCAATGATTTTATTGTAGTCTTCCATAGCCGAACGGATTGCGCGGTGCGTTGTTGCCCTGCAATATTGCACAAAACTAATAAATTGTACAAAACTAATACAACTATAAAAGTTTCCGTTTGGTAAAAAAAACGGCCCTATTCGCTGAAAATAGGGCCTGGGGGGCTAAAAAATATAGTTTTTACAAGAAACGCCTACCGAGCGATCTCTCTGGCAATTACTAATTTTTGTATTTCAGAGGTTCCTTCATATATCTGCGTAATCTTGGCGTCGCGCATCATTCGCTCAACGTGAAACTCTTTCACGAAGCCATAACCACCATGAATTTGGACGGCTTCGGTGGTGGCCCACATCGCCACGTCCGAGGCAAATAGCTTGGCCATCGCCGCCGCCTGTACGTAATCTTTGTGCTCATCTTTTAGGCGGGCAGCCTTGTAAACCAGCAGTCGGGCGGCCTCGATTTTGGTCGCCATTTCGGCCAGTTTGAATTGAATGGCCTGATGCTCGAAAATGGCTTTGCCAAAGGCTTTCCGCTCCTGACTGTATTTCAGGGCCAGTTCATAGGCACCCGCCGCAATACCGAGGGCTTGAGCCGCGATACCAATACGACCGCCGTTGAGGGTACTCATGGCAAACTTGAACCCAAAACCGTCGTCGCCGATGCGGTTTTCTTTGGGCACCTTCGCGTCGGTAAACAGCAGCGAGTGGGTGTCTGATGACCGGATGCCGAGCTTGTCTTCTTTCTTGCCCACCACAAAACCGGGCGTACCTTTTTCCACAATGAGGCAGTTGATACCCCGGTGGCCTTTTTCGCGGTTGGTCTGCGCAATCACCAGGGCTACGCTCGACGAGCCGCCGTTGGTGATCCAGTTTTTGGTACCGTTCACCAGGTAATAGTCGCCCATGTCTTCGGCGGTGGTAGCCTGCGAGGTAGCGTCGGAACCGGCTTCGGGTTCCGAGAGGCAAAACGCGCCAATCGTCTGTCCGGAGGCCAGCGGCGTGAGGTATTTATGCTTCTGTTCTTCGGTGCCGAATGCCTCTAACCCGAAGCAAACCAGCGAGTTATTGACCGACATGATCACCGATGCCGAGGCGTCGATCTTGGAAATTTCTTCAATAGCAATGGCATACGACACAGTGTCCATGCCGCCGCCGCCGTATTCGGGCGAGACCATCATGCCCATGAAGCCCAGTTCACCCATGCGCTTCACCTGCGCCGTAGGGAATTGCTGCGCATTGTCGCGCTCGACGATGCCGGGCAACAATTCATTTTGGGCGAAGTCGCGGGCCGCTTCCTGCACGGCCAGGTGTTCTTCCGACAAGTTAAAATTCAGACCCTGAAGGTCGTGCGGAGCAGCTATCATGATTTTCTTGTTGATTGATGAAGCAAAATTACAAAGTAAAGTAGTATGCATGCATAACAATTTCAGCTCGCTTGCCCGCCGTTCACACCTAGTACCTGCCCGTTCACAAACGAGGCTTCGTCGGAGGCGAGGTAGAGGTACGCGTTGGCAATGTCGGCGGGTTCACCCATGCGTTTCACGGGAATAAGCTGAATCGTGGCCTGACGGGCTTCTTCGGGCATGGCGTCGGTCATGTCGGTGCGGATGAAACCGGGTGCTACGGCGTTGGCCGTTATACCTTTCGGTCCCAGTTCTTTGGCCCAAGTCCGGCACATGGCCACCACACCCGCTTTGGTCGCTGCATAGTTTGTTTGCCCGAAATTGCCGTGAATCCCCACCACGCTCGATGTGCAGATGATGCGTCCGTAGCCACGCTCTACCATATGCGGTACTATGGCTTTAGTGCAGTTGAAGACGCCCGTAAGGTTCACGTCGATGACCTGCTGCCATTCTATATGACTCATTTTCAAGAGCGTACGGTCGCGGGTGATACCCGCGTTGTTGATCAGGATATCAATCTTACCATGCTGTTCAAGCACGGTCCGAACGGCTTCTTCCACGCCGGGCACGTCGGTGACGCTGACGCGCATGAAGGTGGCGTTGCGGCCCTGATCGCGCAGGGACTGGGCGGTGTCTTCGCCTTCATCCAGCATATCCCAGATAACGATGGTGGCACCTTCGCGGGTGAAAATGTCGGCGGCAGCCCGGCCAATGCCGCGTGCTCCGCCGGTGATGATGGCAACTTTATTTTCCAGGCGCATGATGGCTCAATTAATAATTAAGAATTAAGAATGCCTCTGGCTATCGGTTATATGTGGTAGTCAAGGATATTCTTAATTCTGCATTCTTAATTATTCAATGGTTCGTCAACTTTTAGGGGTATGAAAAAGGCGTGTTAGTTTTGGGTATCTGACATCCAAACCAAACCACGCCTTTATGCAAAGACCAGCCCTGCTGGCTACAATAGTAGCCAATCTGCCCGATTTGACAAAG
>JBBRMP010000023.1:0-40444 GCA_038230755.1 Cytophagales bacterium
GGGCACGTTGACAGCCTGTTGCCAAACGACAGTATACAAAAGAAGCACCGGCGCCATGGCTGCGAGTAGGAGCAGCCACGCACCGGCGCGGTAAGTTGGCAAGCGATTGGAGGTCATGGGGCAAAAATAGGTTCAAGGTTTGACGTTTGAGGGCTAAAGTTCAGACGTCAAACCTTGAACTCACCATCAAACCGTCACCGTTTTGCCCGGCACGGCAACGGGGTAGAAGCCGTCGACGTTAGGAAGTAGTTTGGGTTTGGCATCCCAGGCAACGGTGTCGGGGAAGAGGTTGATCTGGGAATTGATGGCATCGTCCCACTTAATGAGGTTGCCCGAATACGTAGCCATCCGGCCCAGAATAGACGTCATGGTGCTTTTTGCTCCGTTTTCGGCATCGGCAAATTTATATATGCCTTTGGCTACGGCCTCGAAGAGTTCGTTGTGTTCAACCTGATAGGGGTCGATATCGCCCTTGCTCTGATGGGCGTAGAGTGATTGACCACCATATGTTTTCAGCACGGTCTTGTTGCCGTTGAAGGAGTCGATGCGGCCCTTGGTACCCAGAAATTGCTCATCGACCTTGCTGTATGTGCCCTCGTAATGGCGGCATTGGCTGTTGATGGTGGTGCCGTCGGCATAGACAAAATCAACCGTGTGATGGTCGAAGATTTCGCCGTATTCTTTGCCCGTTCTCACCTGCCGCCCGCCCGTACCCTGCGCCGAAACGGGGTAACCGCGCTTCACCCAGTTGGCCACGTCAATGTTGTGGACGTGCTGCTCGGTAATATGGTCGCCGCATAACCAGTTGAAATAGTACCAGTTACGCATCTGGTATTCCATCTCGGTCTGGTCTGGCTTGCGCGGATTCACCCATACGCCGCCGCTGATCCAGTATACGCTGCCACCCACAATGTCGCCAATGGCTCCGTCGTGGATGCGTTTGATGGCTTCGCGGTAATTACTTTGATAATGCCGCTGTAGGCCTACTACTACGTTTAGCTTTTTTTTCTTCGCCTCTTCAGCCGCCGCCAGCACCCGCCGAATGCCCGGGGCATCGGTAGCTACCGGCTTCTCCATGAAAATATGCTTGTTCTGCTTAACGGCTTCCTCGAAATGGCCGGGGCGAAAACCGGGCGGCGTAGCCAGAATGACCACGTCGGCCAGGAAAATGGCCTTTTTATAAGCATCAAGCCCCACAAACTGACGCTCCTTAGGTAAGTCTATTTTTGTAGCCGAATCGGGCCGCCCGGTTAGCACCCGATACGCCATATCGACCCGGTCCTGAAACGCATCGGCAATGGCTACAATCTTGATGTTCTGCTTGGTATTGAGGGCCTGCATGGCAGCACCCCTCCCCCGACCACCGCAGCCAATCAGGGCTACTTTGATGGTGTCGTCAACCGACGAGTGTGCGCCGAAGCGAGGCATAGCCGAAAGGCTTAGCGGAAGCTGGGCCAGCAGCGCACTGCCCGTAAGTAAGCCTGATGCCTTTAAAAACTGACGGCGGTCAGCCGCTAACTGATTGATTTCCTTGGTAGTCATCTGCGTGCTTGAGTTTTGTGATAATCTAGGCTGAGAAAGAGACAGTAGTACCAATTTTACCTATTGGTATGCAGGCATCAAGCTTAAGAGCCACCTGAAAGGAGCCCAAAAAGAAGGCAAGCTGATATTGCACGATTTCTGGGCTAAAGAAGAGTTTCTCAACCAACTCAAAGAAGACTACACCGCTTTACAAAAAGCCACGCTAAAAACGGGGCCATTGAAGGATGTTCTAAATGAGCCATGAGATTATCACCTGCTTATTGGCCATCCAGAAGACAATCACGCTTCTTTCTATCTACGGGAAGGCTAATGATCGGAACACAATTTTAGATAGTGAAATCCGTGGCCTGTTACGTGAAAATGATTTGACGTAGCCTATTGCTTCCCCTTACCCTACTTCTTCACGATCAAAAACTCCACGCGGCGGTTTTTCTGGCGGCCTTCGTCGGTGTCGTTAGGCGCTACGGGCTTGCTTTCGCCGAAGCCTTTGCTGGTGAGGCGGTCGGGTTCGATGCCCTTGCCGATGAGGTATTCCCGCACGGCGTCGGCGCGGTCCTGCGAGAGTTTGGCGTTGGTCTCGTTCGAGCCGACATTATCGGTATGGCCGCCAAGTTCAGCCGTTAGCTTCGGATTTTCGTTCATCACCGCCACAAACCGATCCAGTTCCGGGCCGGATTCGTCGCGCAAGATGGCTTTGCCGGTATCGAAAAAGACGTTGGTGAGCGGAATGGACTCGCCCTCGCGGATGGGCGTGAGGCGCAGTTCTTTGCCTTTTATTTCCTGGAAACCTTTATTGGGGTCGGGCGGGCCGCCGGTGAGGTCAACGTTAGCACCCTCGGCAATGAAGTCGGGGGCGATGGTGACGATGGAGTATTTTTTGCCATAGGGCAGAATCAGCTTGTACTCACCCGTGGTAGGGTCGGCGGTGGCGCGACCGGCTTCGGCCCCGTCGGGGAGGGTGCTGTAAATGATGTCGGCAGCAATGGGACGACCGGTTTTCTGGTCAATCACTTTCCCGGAAAGTATGGCTACCGGGTCGGGCCGGGTAAGGTCAGTCTGGTTTTTCCCCCCGCCCAATTGACCCGGATTTTGGGCTAATGTGGTTGAATCGGCACCACCGCTGGGGGGCGCAATGGCCCGCAACCGAACTTGCACAATATCACCGCCTTTACCGCCTTCGGTCGTGTTTTTGAACGTGGTCAGGTACGCCAAATCGCCGAGGGCCGAGATGGAATAATAGGCATCGTAGCCGTCGGTGTTGGTGCTGGGGCCAAGGTTTTGCGGTTTCGACCAGCGTTTCCAGGTTTTGTCTACCCGGCGCGTCACCCAGACATCGTTGTCGCCCTGTCCGCCGGGGCGATTGGTCGAGAAGTAGAGCGTGTTGCCGTCGGGAGCCAGAAACGGCGTGGTTTCGGTGTAATCATCGGTGTTGATGTCGGCCCCAAGGTTCAATGGTTGGCTCCAGGAGCCGTTTTTCTGCCGAAAGCTCACGTAGAGATCATCTTTTTGCCCGTTGCGCTTTTCGCTGAACGACAGGAGCAGCGTCTTTCCGTCGACGGTTAGGTAAGCAAAGTCGAACTGGCCTTTGCTCATTTTCTCGTAGCTGGCAATGTTCAGCGTTTCGGGTACGCCCCAGCCGCCCGCCGCGCGTTTGCTGATCGAAAAGCCGCGCGTTTCGTACCGTCCGTTGGTGTAGGCTCCGCGCAGGAGCAGCGTATTGCCGTCGGGTGTGATGCTGAAGACGGCGTTGTGGTTAAACTGGTTGAGGGGTGCCCCCATGCGTCGCGCCGGCCCCCATTGGTTGCTGGGTTGCCACTCGGAATACCAGATGTCGGCGCTGCCGTTTTCCTTGTCGGCAAACATTGTGTTGTTGGGGTGATCTTCGCGGGTGTAGTACAGCGTTTTGCCGTCGGGGCTAATCAGCGGGTTGCCTTCATTATAGGCCGAATTGACCTGTGGACCCAGATTTTCCCCTTTATACAGCGACGTGGCCGACACCGACGCGGGGGCCTGTGCGTGCGCCACGAGGCCGTTTATCAGCAACATCCCAACCGCAAGGCCGTTATTCCATTTCATAGTCAGTGGGCAACTCATTATTCGCTAAACGAAGATAGTGGCTACCTTCGTCTAGCAAAATAAGTTTACAGTTTACAGTTTTCAGTTTTCAGTAGCACTGCTACAGCTAACGTACCTGAGCAAAGCGGGTCCAAATGGAAAACTGAAACAAACAAACTGAAAACTGAAAACTGAAAACTTTATTCATGCCGCAGGCCTATCATTTCATTGCCATTGGTGGAAGTGCCATGCACAACCTCGCGTTGGCACTCCATCAGCAAGGCCACACCATCACGGGTTCCGACGACGAAATTTACGAGCCTGCCCTCAGCCGCCTGACCCAAAAAAGCCTCATTCCTGCCGAAATGGGCTGGTTTCCGCAACGTATCCACGAAGATTTGGATGCCGTAATTCTGGGTATGCACGCCCGCGCCTACAACCCCGAACTGGCCCGTGCGCAGGAACTGGGCCTGACTATTTATTCGTACCCCGAATTCATCTACGAACACAGCCGCCAGAAACAGCGCGTGGTCATTGCCGGGAGCCACGGCAAAACCACCATCACGTCGATGATTCTGCATGTGTTGAAACACCACAATCACCACTTCGATTACCTCGTGGGGGCGCAACTGGAAGGGTTCGAGACGATGGTGAGCCTCACCGACGACCATTCGGGTGGGGCCGCGCCGGTGATTATTATCGAAGGGGATGAATACGCGTCGTCGCCGCTCGACAAGCGGCCTAAGTTTCTGCATTACCAGCCCCACATGGCCCTCATCAGCGGCCTTGCCTGGGACCACGTGAACATCTATCCAACCTACGAAAGCTACGTGGCCCAATTTGAGCTGCTGGCCGAACAGATGCCGAAATCGGGCGTAATACTCTTCGACGAAACCGATAACATGCTCGATGTGATTGGGCAGAACGGTCGCGCCGACGTGCAAAAAGTGCCCTACGATGCCCACCCGCACGTTATCCGCGACGGCCACACGTTCCTGACCACGCCCGACGGAGCCGAAATTCCACTACGCGTATTCGGGCTGCACAACATGAAAAACATGGCGGGTGCCCTGGCCGTCTGCGACCGCCTCGGTGTGACAGACGCGCAGTTTTACGAAGCCATCCAGAGCTTCGGGGGCGCGGCGCGGCGGCTGGAAACGGTGGTCCAAACCGATGACCAGATCGTGTTCCGCGACTTCGCTCATGCACCCTCCAAAGTGATGGCAACGACTGAAGCCGTAAAAGCGCAGTTTCCCGACAAGCACCTGCTGGCCTGCGTGGAACTGCACACCTTCAGCAGCCTGAACAAAGACTTTCTGGCCCAGTACGAACATAGCCTCGACAGGGCCGATACGGCGGCGGTCTACTACAACGCCCACACGCTGGCCATCAAACGCCTCGCCCCCATCGCTCCCACCGACGTGCTGGCCGCTTTCAACAAGCCGGGCCTTCAGGTCTTCACCGAACTAACTGACCTTCAAACATTTATCTCCCAACACGCCCCCGACGCCGACGTCATTTTGATGATGAGTTCCGGCACGTTTGGGGGGCTAAACTTACAGTCAATAGTCAGTAGTCGATAGTCTGCTTCGCGGAGGGTGTACTGCACGCGAAGCAGACTATCGACTATTGACTTCTCACTATCGACTCTTATGCAAAGCCTTGTCGTGTATTGCGGTTCTTCACCGGGGAACAAACCGATTTTTAATGAAGTCGCCACGGAATTGGGCGAAAAAATGGCCGCGCGGAACATCCGCCTCATCTATGGTGGCGGGGGCTACGGCCTCATGGGCACCGTGGCTGACACCGTGCTTAGCAACGGCGGCGAAGCCACGGGCGTGATCCCCAACTTCCTGGCCGACCTGGAAGTAGCCCACAAAACGCTGACCGAACTGCACTTCGTGGAAACGATGCATGAGCGGAAATACAAGATGGTGACCCTTGCCAAAGGCGTCATCACCCTCCCCGGCGGCTACGGCACTTTCGACGAGCTGTTCGAGATTCTGGCGTGGCGGCAACTGAAACTCTACGACGGCCCCATCGCCATTATCAATGTCAACGGCTACTACGACCTCATGCTTCAGCAACTCGACCGCTGCGTAGCCGACGGTTTCCTGAAAGCCGAAAACCGCGCCCTGCTCATCGAAGCCACCTCTGTAGACGAGGCCCTGGACGCGATTGAGGGGTTTTGGGAGGAAATTTAAAAAGTCCTCCCCTGACATGACACACAACTTCTGCCCCAACTGTGCCTCGCCGCTGGTGCTTGCCCAAAACGCCGGACAGGAACGCCTCGTTTGCTCGAAACCCTGCGGCTACGTCTTCTACAACAATCCACTACCGGTGGTGGGGGCCATTGTGGAATATGACAACGATACGGTGGTGCTGGTGCAGAGCATTGGCTGGCCCGCGGAGTGGTTCGGCCTCGTGACGGGTTTCCTGGAAAAAGGCGAAGAACCCGCCGACGCCGTGTTGCGCGAAGTGAAAGAAGAAATCGGCCTCAACGCCGAAATCGTGGAATTTCTGGGCATCTATACGTTCTACCAGCGCAACGAGGTCATTTTCACCTACCACGTCCGCGCCAAAGGTGAAATCGTGATGGACACCACCGAGCTACAAGCCTACAAAGTCACGCCCATCCCCGAACTCCGCCCGTGGCCCTTCGGCACCGGCCCCGCGCTGAAACAATGGCTTGCAAAGCGGAAAGAGATAGGCTAAAGTTGTTCTGGCTTTTGACCACATTTTGCTAGTTTTATAGAGAATCTCAACAACGTATTCATGACCATGACCGCCATATTTCCGTTGCCGCTGACCCTCGCCGAACGGAGTCTTGCTCCGGATGTTTTGCGGGTCAAGGCCACTTTCGCCGAGTACCTTGACTTCGCCGAACAGTGTGAGTACAACGTCGAATACGTTAACGGAGAAATCATTTCCATGTCGCAGGCATCCTTACCCCACGAATCATTAGTCAGCCGACTAAGCACCATCTTTAACATCCTTTTCGACGACGATGACGCGATCATGGTTTGTGCCAGTAGCATAAAGATTCACGTAGCGGCCACCAGCGATTCGTTTAATGCCGATGTGAGCATTATTCGGGGTGAACCAGACTACCTGCGCCTCCCAAGCGGCCAACTTTCGACGGTGGAAATTACGAACCCGATGTTGCTGGTAGAAATTTTATCAAAGAGTACGCAGGCATTTGATTTAAGCGATAAGCTGGAAGCCTACAAGCAAATTCCATCGCTTGAGCAGGTACTGTTTGTGAGTCAGGAACACCCTTGGGTTAGCTCATTCGCCCGCAGCCAAACCCCCGGCGTTTGGCTTAACACCAGCGCCCACGCCCTCACTGAATCCATCGCTGTTCTTGACCAAACCGTAACGCTGACGGAGGTCTACAAAAAGATGAAATTCTCGTAATGAACTTGCAGTAATACAATAATGAAAATAACCTTATATCTTGATAAAATACTCGTTAGGCAAGGTATAAAACTAAGCAAGGAGAAAACGAAACTTATTTTTACGACTTGCTCATAATATCAGATATTCTCAGTTTCGATGTTTCCTTCAAACTTTCTCCAACAACTTGGATGAGGCTTAAGTTTAATTGTAACTGTTTAGGTAGTCCACTGAACTGATAATCAAGCACTTGCAAAGTTAAAAATCGCAAAAGTATTTAATGTCTAAAGGTCAAGTAGTTGATTATCAGCATATTAAGATTTTTGCTTAGTTTAACTCATAAATTAGAAAAATTAGTAACTTGCTGATTGTCAGATAATTGGCTTGAATTTACCTACCTAAACAGTTACTAAATTTCCATACTTATACGCTTTATCTTTTATCGCACTTCTTATAGATTCCTCACAACCACCCATAAAACTTCCGCCTAGGTATGAACCGATGGGTCTACTCCTTTCAATAGAGCATGGAAATAGAGACACAACGATTTTGATGTTCTCATCTATGTACGATATATAGTTTTCCTCTCTTCTATAATAATCTCCACTTATCGTTACCCCCCATTGCAATTCACGCTGATTTATTTCATATTGTAAGAATTTCTTAATTTTGTTTAGCTTAGCTTGATTATTAGACAAAAAGTCTATTTCTTCGATACTAATCCAATAATTCGGACAAATTAGTTGATTTATGGTATCATATATCAGTTCTCTCTTGGATTTCAATGATCTATCTTCATTTGATTCGTCTGTTGCTAATCTAGCTTCCAAGTATATTTCTACCTCCCCCTTTTTCGCTAAGAAATCTGGCTTATTAGTTGAACTAAGTACCGTAGGATGAACAGTCAAAGTAAAGCCTAATCGAATAAAAGGTTCATGAATAAAAAGTTCAAAGAAAGCGGAGTCAAAATTTGATTGAAACTCTCGTCTCAATTGCTTTTTTTCGATATCTGGATAATTCGAGAACCAACAGTTTAGCTTATCCCTAGCTGTCACAAACTCCTCGATTGCCGAGTTATCGTAAAACTCAAAAGTGCTATATTTCTTATGTGGGGCATATTCAAGGTTGTTTCTTACCTTATCATCAAATAGCTTTCCCATATCTTTTCGGGTAATTATTGACGGCATACTTTTATAACTACATCTTTCACTTCCCCAATGCTATCCCACTTTCACTCATACCGCCCACCACCTCCAAATTAGGCATGGCTTTTTTGAGTTTGGTGATGCCGGATTCGGTGGTTTTGGTTTGCCAGAGGTAGACCGTTTGGAGGGATTTTAGGGTGTTGAGGGCGGCGAGACCTCCGTCAGTGATAGCGGTGCCGTAGAGGTTCAGGTATTCGAGGTAAGGCAGATTAGCAAGTTGGCGGAGGCCCGCGTCGGTGATGGCGGTGCGTTCGAGGTGGAGTTTCTGGAGGTTTTTTAGTTTGGCAATCGAGACCATCGCACCGTCGGTGATTTGGGTATCGCCTAGTTTCAGCCACACGAGTTGGGTGCTGATTTTGGTGAGCAATGCCGCCTGCGGATCGCTGAAGGTGCGGACGTTGACCGCGCTAACTTCCAGTTGGTTGTTTTCTTTCGAGAGGGGCAACACCAGCAAGCCCGTCTTTTTCAGTTCCTCCACCGCTTTTGGGTCGGCGGGAGGCATTTTCATGGTTAGCACCGGCGAAACGGGACGGGGTGCGCTTGGCAGCGAACCGGCCACGGCCAGGGTCTTGTCGCCCGATGTGATCGCACCACCACCTAAAGAGGCAAGGGCCGGTTTCACGGCATCGTTTACGGTCAGGTCGGCTACTTTTTTATCGAACGAAGCCCCCTGATCAATCCACCACGTCAGGAGCGTTACCTGCTGGTCGGTGAGTTGGGTTTTACCTTTGGGGGGCATGTGGTGTTCGTCGCCATCGTCGAGCAGGCAGCGCTTAATCATCTCTGAGTCAATGCCTTTACCCGCCACGAAGATTGGCCCGTCTTCACCGCCTTTTTTTAGTTTGTCGGGCGTATCCATGCGCAGATCACCCTTCGATTTTTCGGCGTTGTGGCACTGTACGCAACGCGTTTGCAGAATCGGGTTCACAATTTGGGCGTAGACCATCGCCTGATTCACATCCGTTATCGGTTCGGCCTTAAACGCCACTGCCGCCGCACGAGGGGGTATGCCCGCGAGGCTGCGGAGGGGTTCGGGCGTGTACTGCGTGAGGTAATCCGAGCCGTGGGTAAGCGCCCCGCCATGATGCCCGGCGGCCATGAGCAACAGCAGCGTAACCACCAAAGCGGGGGCGTAAAGCGCGTTGCTAAATGGAATACGGTTCATGAACCGGTCGCTCGACAATGTCCAGGCCGCCCAGGCAAACACCGCCACGCCGATACCCTGCCATTTGTGATCCGACAGGATTTCTTCGTCATAGCCGCCCCCCAACGAGAGCAAATAACCAAACACACAGGCCACCGTCGCGCTCACCGCTGACCAGAACAAAATGGCCGACATCGTGCTGTTGCTCAGGCTAATACGCCCCAGACGCCGCCCTATTTCGAGCAGCCCAGCAATGAGCAAGAAGCCAATGGGCAGGTGAACGACTAATGGATGAAAATGACCTAGAAAAAGGGCCCAGTCTGACATAAGGAGGAAGCCCCCCGCCCCCCGAAGGGGAAGAAGCCCCCTAGCCCCCGAAGGGGGAATGCTGACGCAAGATCAGTTCCCCCTTCGGGGGCTAGGGAGCTTCTCCCCCTTCGGGGGGCGGGGGGCTGTTTTTACACGCGTTCTAACTTAATGGGATACGTTTTTCGCGAAGCCCATTGGGCTACGTAGAGGTTTTCGTCGTTATCGACCAGCACATCATGAGGGTGTAGGAAGCTCATAAACGACCGGTCTTTGCGCTGTTCCTGTAACTGCCCATTTTGATAAACGGGTGCCGAACCGCCCGGCGTCGAGACCACTTTATCGTTTTTGTCGAGGATTTGCACGTAGCCCGAATCAGGGTAACTGTCTGACGTAGAGCGAAATACTGCTCCGAAAATATGGTCGCCTTTGATAACGGGTCGGCAGATGTATGAGCCGGGTAACGCAATAGTACTAAGGTACTTACCATCCAGCGTAAAGCGTTTCAATGCGTTATGCCGCCGGTCCGTAATCAGGAGCGTAGCATTTGAAGCGTTCCGCGAGTCGATGGTGATGCCGTGGCAGCAGTCGAATTGCTCGTTGGCCCCGCCCGGCCCGCCGAAGTAGCGAATGAGCTTGCCCGCCCGGTCGAACTGCGTGATGTAGTTTGAGCCATAACCGTCGGCCACGTAGATGTCGCCATTGACGGGATTGATGGCCGTTTCGGTAGGTTTGAATTTGCCCGGATAGTCATACACACCCGTTTCGCGGGGGTAGTCGATCTTCATTAGCTCCTTACCCGCGAGGTCGGTTTTGATTACCTGATGACGGTCGGTGTCGCAGATGAGCAGGTATTGGTCGGTGCCTTCGGTGCCCAGCGTCAGGCCATGCCCACCAGGATAGGTCGTACCCCAGGTGTCGAGCAATTTACCGGAACGGTCGTAGATCAGAACGTTGTTTTTGGTCTCGTTACCCAGCAAGAAGATGCGCCCTTTGGCGTCCTGCACCATCTCGTGGCAATCGTTGACGGGGTTCTTTCCGGCATCTAAAACACCCCAATTGGGCACCACGCGGTATTTGTGGGTGCCATGGCCCACAATCACGGCCTCTTCTTTTCGAGACGTAAAGCTCATGGCTGGTGCCGCCAACGCCGCCGTGGCAAGGCCAGTGTGTTTCAAAAAAGTACGTCGAGTTTGCATGGTTTGAGCTTTGATCTAGAAAGGGAAAAATGGGCGGGTTTACCCGGTTTGGGGTATAGCGCAGGCTTCAGTCCGGGGCGCGCAGCCTGAGCTATGTTACTCCCGCCGTCCGCTACCCAGCAAAATCTGACCCGGTTTTTCGCCCGTGTGTTTGCCATTTTCCACCACCGGAATACCGTTGACAAACACGTAACTGATGCCCGTGGCGTAGGCATGGGGAGCGTCGTAAGTAGCTTTATCGGAGACGGTGTTTTCGTCGAAAATAACCAGATCGGCGGCGTAACCGGGGCGGAGCAGGCCTCGGTCAGTGAAGTGAAACCGCTGGGCGGGCAGTGAGGTCATCCGGCGGACGGCTTCTTCCAGTGGAATCACCTTTAGCTCCCGTACGTACCGGCCCAACACCCGCGAATTGGTACCGTAGGCGCGTGGATGGGGCATATTCGACCCAAAACGAGCCACGCCCGCATCGGACGCAATCATGGTGTTTGGGTAGCGCATGATTGTTGCCACGTCCTGTTCCGACATCGTGTGGTAAACCATCTGAATCCGTTTCATCTGCGCCTGTTCCAGCAATGCCATAACCAGATCGGCTTCGGTTTGGGCATCGGTTTTCAAGCCCCGAAGGCCCGCAATCTGGTGAATACTTTTACCATTATAGGTCGTGTCAGCTTCGAAGCGCGACACCACGGCGTACTCGTAGTTTTTGCGATCATTCTTTTTGAGCGAAACCATCATTTCGTCGCGAATTTTGCGACGTATTACGGGGTCGCGAAACCGTGCCAACGTGGCCGAATCGCCATCAGCCAATGCCCAGGAAGGCACAATACTTTGCAGTGATGTGCTGGAGGCCGTGTAGGGGTACTGGTCTACCGTGACGTCGATACCCTCGTTTTTGCGGGCGGCTTCTACCATTGAAATGGTTTCGTTGCTGAGGCCCCACAGCGGTTTGCTGGCTACTTTGAAGTGCGAAATCTGCACGGGAATACCCGCCTCGCGCCCGATCTGAATAGCCTCATTGATAGCCGTTTGCACATCCTGCCCCTCGTTGCGCATGTGAGTGGCGTATACCCCGCCATACCGCGCTGCCATTTTGGCCAGATTCACAATTTCGGGGGTGCGGGCATAGGTACCGGGGGTGTAAATCAGGCCCGTCGATAGGCCCACGGCACCGTCTTTCATGGCCTGTTCTACCACGGCTTCCATCTCGGCCTGTTCGCGGGCGGTGGGTTCGCGGAAAACAGCTTTCATCACCTTCATCCGCACTGAGTTGTGTCCCACCAACGAAGCCAGATTAGGCGAAAACCCGCGCATCCGCAGCGTGTCGAACATGGCGCGAAGGTCGGTACGCGAACCGCCGCAGTTGCCCGTAATGAGGGTGGTTACGCCGTCGTAGATAAAATTTTCGGCACCGGGTTGCCGCTCCAGATCACCCTCCACATGGGCATGCACGTCGATAAAGCCGGGGGCTACAATCTGCCGTTTCGCATCGATCACCCGCTTCCCTTCCAACGTCGAAATAGTGCCAATGCGGACCACACGGCCTTCTTTTACGGCCACGTCAGCGTAGTACCAGGGGTTACCCGTACCATCGATAACGCGCCCGTTTTTGATCACAAGGTCGTACGATTGGGCGTAGGCGGTAGTGGTGATGAAGAGGAGAAGGAGGAGGTATTTCATAGGAGGTTGGATTTACTATGCGATGACCCCCTTCACCACTTTCCCGGCCACATCGGTGAGCCTGAATGGTCGGCCCTGGAAATGGTAAATGAGCTTGGTGTGGTCGAAGCCCATTTGGTGGAGAATGGTGGCTTGCAGGTCGTGGATGTGGACTTTGTCTTTCACGGCATAGTAGCCGATGGGGTCAGTTTCGCCGTAAGAAAGGCCGCGTTTCATACCACCACCGGCCATGAACACCGTAAACGCATCGAGATGATGGTCGCGCCCGTGGAAGGCCTGCGTTTGTCCGTCGCGGTTTTCCTGCATGGGCGTCCGGCCAAACTCGCCCCCCCACACCACCAGTGTATCGTCGAGCATACCGCGCTGTTTGAGGTCGTTAATGAGCGCCGCCACTGCCTGATCCGATTCCCGGCATTTTGTCTGTAAACCAAAATCGACCGACGTGTCTTTGCTGGTGCCGTGAGTATCCCAACCCCAGTCGAAGAGTTGCACGAAACGCACACCCCGTTCCACCAATCGCCTTGCCAGCAAGCAGTTACGAGCAAATGAGCCCTTCTTCGGGTCAACGCCGTAGGCATCCAGAATGTACTGCGGTTCGCCCGAAATAGCCATCGCATCGGGCACAGAGGTTTGCATTTTGAAGGCCATTTCATACTGCGAAATGCGCGTCAGAATCTCCGGGTCTTTGGCTTCTTCGTACTCCTGCTTGTTGATCTGATTAATGGCCTCGATGGTTTGCTTCCTGATGTCGCGCGGCATCCCGTTCGGGTCCGAGACATACAGCACGGGGTCGCCGTCGGTGCGGCATTGCACGCCCTGATACACGGTGGGCAAAAACCCGCTGCCCCACACCGATTTGCCCGCGTCGGGCTGTTTGCCACCAGAGGCCAGCACGATGAATCCGGGCAGGTTATCGTTCTCAGAACCAAGCCCATACGTCACCCACGACCCCATACTAGGCCGACCCAACCGCGCCGATCCCGTATGCATCAGTAACTGCGCCGGGGCGTGGTTGAACTGGTCGGTGTGCATAGATTTGATAAATGTAAGCTCATCGGCAACGGTCTGCAAATGAGGCATATAATCACTGATCCACGCCCCCGACTGCCCGTGCTGACTGAAGTTGGCCGTTGACCCCAGCATCTTGGGAACGCCCCGGATAAACGCGAATTTCTTACCCGTTAGCAGTTCCTGCGGACAATCTTTGCCGTTGTATTTGGTCAGTTCGGGCTTGTAATCGAACAGTTCTAGCTGACTCGGCGACCCAGCCATGTGGATGTAAATCACCCGCTTAGCCTTCGCCGCAAACTGCGACAGCCGGGGGTCCATGGGCGCGGCCATCGGGTCATAATCTGCGCTGGCGATGCTGGCGGCCACTTTCTCGTCACGGCCAAAGAGGTTATCGCAGCCGCCCAGAATAGAGCCAAGCGCCATGGCCCCCAGGCCCGTCGAGCATGTTTGCAGAAAATGCCGCCGCGTGTCGCGTTGCAGGGCCGCCTGCTGGAGTTCTTGCTGGAGCTTGTTCATTATTCTTTGGTTATGACCTCATCTAAATTCATCATCGCATTGGCCGTTACCGTCAATGCCGCCTGCTTTGGCGACGTGCTTCCCGATGCCAATAACTTCCCTGCTTCAGCGGGATTTTGGCTGTAATAAGCCTCTGTATCCTGGTAGAGTTTAGTCAAAACGGCCAATTTTTTCGGGGATAGATCACGGAACATCAACCGGCGAAAACCGGCCTGTAGCTGCTGGTTAGGCATTTTTCCGTGATTGAGCATATAGTCGGCGAGGCGTTGAGCGGCTTCAACGTAGACGGGGTCATTCAGGGTCACGAGGGCCTGCAAGGGTGTGTTGGTGCGCAACCGACGAATCTGACAAAACTCGCGGCTGGGACTATCAAACGTGATCATCGACGGGTAGGGGGCCGTGCGTTTCCAGTAGGTATACAAGGCCCGGCGGTGTGCGTCGTCTCCTTTGGCCAGCACCCACGCTTCGCCGCTGTAGGGCGACTGCCAGATGCCGTCAGGTTGGGCGGGCATCACGCTGGGACCATACATCTTCCGGCTTAGTAACCCGCTGATTACCAAGGCTTGATCGCGCACTTGTTCTGCCGCCAGCCGCACCCGTGGCCCACGGGCAAAGTAGTGATTATACGGATCTTCGGCCACCAGTTGCTTCGTCACGTCGGAGCGTTGGCGGTAGGTGCTGGACAGGACCATCCGCTTCAGCAGGGCCTTCATTTTCCAGTGGTCTTCCTGCACGAACGTCGTTGCCAGCCAGTCGAGGAGTTCGCGGTGGGTGGGCTGAATACCTTGCGTACCCATATCCTCTACGGTTTCGACAAGTCCCGTGCCGAAAAGCTGCTCCCAAAACCGGTTTACGGCCACGCGGGCGGTGAGCGGGTGGTCGGAGCGGATCATCCACTGAGCCAGTCCAAGGCGGTTGCGGGGCAGTTTCTGATCGTCGACATCCATCGGAGGCAGCGAATGGGGTACGTCGGGCTGCACTACCTTACCCAGCGTGAGCCAGCTTCCGCGGGTGAAGACGTGCGTTTTCCGGGCCAGATCGCCCGCGCCATCCAGCATAATTGGGGTTTGTTCGGGGTGCCTGTTCAATAAACTAAGCAATGCTGTTTCAGCGGGTAAAGCAAGGACGGGCTGGAACGATACCCACTTAACCATGACCCAATCTTTTGGCTTCGTCGGGCTGGCCAACGAGAGGTAAAGGTTGTGTTTACCTGCCACGTTCGGCAACGAAATCACCTGCACCGAATCCTTCCATTGACTGCCCGTAACTGGTGCCATCACCGTTGCCAGCACTGGTCCAGTCAGATTATCGAGGTGAAACGTAATCTGCGCATCGGGAGCGGCAGTACCCCAGGCCACATACAGGCGGGGCCGTCCGGTCAGGGTTACGTTTTTGATTCGCGCCGAGCCAGCATCCTGGACACCGAAATATTTGGCATCGAGCAGTGACGCATTAACAAGCTGGTCGAAATCGTGCGAATTGATCTTGGGTTCCAGCGTCCGGGCTAGTAATGTCACGCGTTGAGCCTCGGCGTTGGCGCGGCTTTTGTCAGGGCATGTTTTTTGCACAAATGCCCTTAATTGACCCAATTTGACCGAATCAGCACCCTTGTAAAACCGTAGCGTCGGCGTATCAGTAGTGACGTCTTCATCGCGGGCGTTGTTAAAAAACGCCATGTATTTGTAGTACTCGTCGTGCCGAAACGGGTCATACGGGTGACTGTGGCACTGCACACAGCCGAAGGTTGTGCCCTGAAAAACGTCCCACGTTGTGTTGACCCGATCAATCACCGAGGCCACCCGAAACTCTTCGTCCTGGGTGCCGCCCTCGTCGTTGTTCATCGTATTTCGGTGGAAACCCGTGGCAATAAACTGCTCGTCGGTGGCATGAGGCATGAGGTCGCCGGCCAGTTGTTCGGTCAGAAACTGGTCGTAGGGCTTGTCGGAATTGAACGCCCGAATCAGGTAATCACGGTACCGCCAGATACTCCGTCCGGGGTCGCGCTCGTAGCCTTTTGTGTCGGCATAGCGGGCAAGGTCGAGCCACATACCCGCCCATTTTTCGCCGAACGCGGGGGCGGCTAACAACCTGTCTACCAGCTTCTCATAGGCCTGCGGAGAGGCATCATTCAGAAACGCAGTGGCTTCGGCTTCGGTGGGCGGCAACCCCGTCAGGTCGAGGCTCACGCGCCGGAGCAACGTGGCCTTATCGGCGATGGGCGCAGGCGTCAGTATACCCCCGCCAGGGGCATCGGCAGCATGTAATTTGGCAATCACAAACTGGTCAATCTCAGAGGTGGCCCAGTCGGTTTCGGGGTAATTGGTGATGCCCATCCGGCTCCAGATTGTGCCAACGCTGGGTACAGACGGGGTTTCGGGTGTTTGGTAGGCCCAATGATCACCCCACTCGGCCCCCTGGTCAATCCATTTCCGAAGCAGGTCGATATCCTCCGGCTTCATCGGCGGACCGTCCAGCGGCATCCGTTCTTCGGGGTCGGTGGCGGTGAGGCGGCGGATAAGTTCGCTCTTGTCGGCATCACCGGGAATGATGGCCGGGTGGCCCGATTTGGCCGGGGCGAGGGCTTCTTCTTTGAATAGCAACGAGAAGTCAGACGCCTTTTTCACGCCCCCGTGGCAGGTAATGCAGTTTTTGTTGAGAATGGGTTTGATCTGGGTACTGAAATCAACTCGGGCCGCGAAAGGCGTCTCATCGAACCCACCCAACAGCGAGAATGACGACAGGGCCACCACCGCGCCTACGCCGCCAAGTATCAGCCAATTTGCTTTCATACCGTTTATAAAATCGTTTACTATGGCCTAACCACTCGATTACCGAAAGCGGTTGCACCCAATACTTTCGTCACCTGACTAGCAAATTTCTTATTTATTAACGTAAAAACCCTGTAAATCAATCGCTTAAGTAGTGTGTTATCTTGACTATGAACTGTTTAATCTTGACAGACAGGCGTACAAATTGCACATAACCAATTGTCTGCTAACCGTATACCAACCCAAGCCGACGAATCGTTTACCTTTGCATCACGCCAGCACACTGGCCGTTCATCACAATCCTTTTGCGTCCATGCACACATCGCGCGCCAGTCGGCTGACTGGCCTATTGATTTTTACGGGGCAGTTGGCCATGGCACAGGCCCCGTCGGCTATAGTGCCTCCCCCCGCAGCTACGGCAACTTCGCCCGCCTCGGCGCTATCGACAGCGGCCAATACCTACGCCCAAACCGTTACGGCGGCTGACCTCTCGACGCACCTGCATATTCTGGCTGCCGACGATATGGAAGGCCGTGAAACGGGCACCCGTGGTCAGAAAAAGGCCGCAGCCTACATTGCCGGGCAGTTTTCCAGCTTTGGTCTGACCCCCGTGGTGAAACAGGCCGACAGCACCATGGGCTACCTCCAGCCGTTTACGCTCTACAAAAAAACGTGGGGCGACCTCTACGCCAAAGCCAACGGCAAAAGCTTCACCTACCTCACCGATTTTCTGGTGAATGGCCTGTTCTCGGTGCCCACCGAAACCAACTTTGAGACGGTTTTCGTGGGGCATGGCATCACCGGTGAAAAAATCGACGACTACGCTAACCGTGACGTGAAGGGCAAGGCGGTTGTGATGCTGGACGGTGAGCCCAAAAACGCCGACGGCACTTCGTTCATCAGCGGCACCAAAGACGCCTCGAAATGGGGTAAAGCCGATAGCTGGCGTGTGAAATTGACAGCCGCCAAAGACAAGGGGGCCGCGCAGGTATTTATTGTTTCGGTGGCCGATGCGGTGGCCTTCAAACAAATGCTGGCCGAACGGTCGGCAATGGTGCAGCGGTTCAACCGGTTAGGGCTAAAAGCAGGTAATGAAAATACGGGAGCTGTGGGCGCGTTTATGGTCTCGGCTGATATGGGCGCGGCCCTACTGGGGCAAAAACCGGACAAGTTTCGGAAGGCGCTGGATCAGTCGGCGAACAGTGCACAAACGCCTTTTGGCAAGCTGACGGGCAACGTGGCCGTGAAAGCCGAGCGCAAAGACGAGAACGTACAGACCGAAAACGTGATGGGCTATCTGGAAGGCACTGACAAGAAAGATGAAGTACTCATCATTTCTGGCCATTACGACCATATCGGCATCAACCCCGACGGACAAATCAACAACGGTGCGAATGACGACGGTTCGGGCACGGTGAGTGTGCTGGAACTGGCGCAAGCGTTCGCCAAAGCCAAAGCCGAGGGTAAGGGCCCCCGCCGGTCGATGTTGTTTCTGACCGTGGTAGGCGAAGAAAAAGGCCTACTGGGATCAGAATATTACGCCGATTTCAGCCCCGTGTTCCCCCTTGCCAACACCGTGGCCGATTTGAACATCGACATGGTGGGCCGGGTCGACGATCTGCACAAAGACAAGCAGCCCAACGACAATTACATCTACGTGATCGGTTCAGACAAACTATCGAGCGATTTGCACAAGATCAGCGAAGCCCAAAACGCCGAACATACGCAGATGGACCTAGACTATAAATACAATGATTCGCAGGACCCGGAGCGCATTTACTACCGGTCGGACCATTACAATTTCGCGAAGCACAAAATACCCATCATCTTCTATTTTAACGGCTTACACGCCGATTACCACCGCCCGACCGACGACGTGGAGAAGATCGATTTTAAGCTGGCTGAAAAAACGGCCCGGCTGGTTTTCTACACCGCCTGGGACATTGCCAACCGCGACGAACGGCTGAAAGTAGACAGTAACAAACCGTAAAGGGAGGGAAGAACGAAGGACTGAGTAAAGGAGAAGGGAGCCAATGCAGGAACGAAAACCTGCATTGGCTCCCTTCTCTGTTAGCACGATAAAAACCACTAGAAATAGTACTACAGACCATTGGTAATTTACTTATTCTTGCCAATTTGCAGGCTAAATGATTCCCCCAATGAAGCTTTTTTACGGCTTGTCATTATACCTCCTCGCTGTTGTTTCGGCTTACGCTCAAAACGCTGGTCTGTTTCAGACGTACGCCATTTTTAGTGTCGATGGCGGGGCAAACTCGTACCGGCCAGGAAGGCTGAATCCAGACAACAGCCCAAGCCCGCTTGACAACACAAACTTTGGCCCAATCAATAGTTATATTGTGCTAAACGGGGGCGAGGCCAAGACCTACAAAAACAATTCAGGGGATGTGCAGGGGGCACAGATGTACTATCGGGTGTACAAACAAGGTACAACGCCTAGTGCTTACATTTTGCTGAATCTGCCCTTTTTGGCCGATTTAGGGGGTGGCAACCAAAAATGGACAGCCACAGCCGCTAATATAAATCTGGCAGCAGGCCTGCCTTCAGGTAATTATGTACTGAACGTCTATTTCACCATCTCAGCCACTGGCAATACGCTGGGAACATTGGCAGATGGCAGCGCATCTAATCCCATTGTTGCTACGTTTGGCATCACTAGCACCACGCTCCCCGTAACGCTGACGGCCTTTGATGCCAAAGCCAGCGGCTACATGGCTGGTCTTGACTGGGCAACCACATCTGAACAAGGCAACGCCTATTTCGACGTGGAGCGTAGCAAGGATGCTCAGGCATTCGAGCGCGTCGGCCGCGTAGACGGGCGGGGTACAACCGCCGTTCGGCAGGCATACGCCTTCACGGATGAGTCGCCCAGCCGGGGTACTAATTATTACCGCCTGCGGCAGGTCGATGCCGACGGTAGGTTTGCCTATTCACCCGTTCGGGCGGTGCAGATTCGGACCAACGGCGAACTGGCTATTTTGGGTAACCCGGCATCTGACCAGTTTGGGGTAGTAGGCCTGGAAACAGGTGCTGTGGTTGACCTCATAGATCTGAATGGCCAACTCCGCACCCGCCAATCGGCCACCGATGGCCGCCTCCACGTTGATGTGCGCGACCTGCCCACGGGTATGTATCTTCTCCGCGTTGCCGAACCAGCGGGTGTGCAAACCAAGCGGGTGCTGGTGGTCCATTAGGTTCGCTATTCCCCTAATTCCTCGCCTACACTCGCCGCCTTTTGCGGAATACCGGGTTGGGTGATCCCAACATTCTACAGCGTCAATATCTATCTATGACCAGCTCATCTAAAACCACCCCTGAAGAAAAGCCCAAAGAAGCTCATGACATCATGCATGAACAAGTCGAAGCTGGTTTGAAAGAACACAACCGGTCTGATTTGGGGCTGTTTTTGTCTTCGTTGTCAGCCGGTTTGGAAGTAGGGTTCAGTATTTTGATAATTGGGGTCGTCTACACGCTTTTCAAAAATGAATCGACCCCCGGTCAATTGACCATGATGATGGCGCTGGTCTATCCGATTGGGTACATTTTTGTCATCATCGGCAGGTCTGAGTTGTTTACCGAACATACTACGCTGGCTACCCTACCCGTGATGAACGGCCAGGCCACGTTGAGTAGTTTGGCCAAACTCTGGCTCATTGTTTATCTGGGCAACCTGGTAGGGGGGTATATTTTCGGTAGCATTTTGCTGGTCTACAACGGCGAAATGCACCTGATTGGGAAAGACTTCTTTTATTTTGTGTCGGAAAAAATGCTCAAATACAGCGTAGGTGCCACGTTGATTAGCAGCATCATGGCAGGCTGGCTGATGGGAATGCTTTCGTGGCTGCTGAGTTCGGCACAAGATACGTTTAGCCGGGTGGTGATGATATTTTTGGTAACCTTTCTAGTAAGCATTGCCGGGCTTCACCATTGCATAGTGGGTTCCATAGAGGTGTTTGTAGCTTTTTTTGCAGAAGCTAATCAAATAAGTTTGAGTCAATTTCTCCGGTTTCAGGGACTGGCTACGCTGGGCAATATCATCGGTGGCGTGTTTTTGGTGGCTATCGTTAAATACGCCCATAGCAAGCGGCATTAGTTTCTCGCTTCCCCACGTGGAGAAACAGCGCCTCTGGGTAGACGTGTTTGTCCTGTGCAGCAACACCTACTTCCTCCCCTCGCCTACTCTCGCCGCCTTTTGCGGGATGCCGGGCTGCGTGATCTCGAAATTTTCTTTCTTCTTGGCATCGGCTACCAGCGCCCGCACGTCGGCGAGGAGTTGCTTGGCATCATAGACCACGCCGTCTTTCACCGTATACGTCACGCCACCCACCCGTTCCACTTCGTTTTTGTCGTTCAGATGAATAGCTCCGGTGCCGTAGAGCGTCTTCAAATTCGCCAGCGGGTTTTCTTTAACGATCACAAAGTCAGCCAGTTTACCCACCTCCACCGAGCCAATCTGATCAGCCATACCGAGGGCTTCGGCCCCTTTGATGGTGGCGGCCCGGATTACTTCCAGCGGGTGGAAACCGGCTTCGCGTAGGAGTTCAAGCTCACGGATATAGGCAAAGCCGTAGAGCTGGTAAATGAATCCTGAATCAGACCCCGCCGTGACGCGGCCACCCCGATTTTTGTACTCGTTGATGAACGTCATCCAGAGTTGGTAATTTTTTTTCCAGGCCACCTCCTGCTCCGTCCCCCAATCGTGCCAATAGGACCCGTGCGAGATGCGGCTGGGTCCGTAGAACCGCCACAGGCTGGGCAGGGTGTAGTCGTCGTGCCATTCGGCGCGGCGGGCCAGCATCAGTTCACGGTTGGCTTCGTAAATGTTGAAGGTCGGGTCGAGGGTGAAGTCGAGGGCAATCAGTTCGTCCATGACCTTATTCCAGCGGTTGGTGCCGGGCTTGGCGGCCTGCTGCCAGAGGTTGCCGGCTTCGGTAAACCGGTCCTGCTCGTTGTTGTAATTGTAATTGGCGGGGTAATCCTGCACCGTGCGGTCGGCAAACAGGCTTTCGGGCAGGCCATACCAGTGTTCCATGGTGGTTAAACCGGCCTTGGCGGTGGCCAGGGCATTCATCCGGGCCACTTCCAACTGCGCGTGGTGGCAGGCCGACCGCAGGCCCAGCTTCTTGTTTTCGTCTAAAGCGGCCCGGAAAACGCCTGGCTCAGCCCCGAAGAATTTGATGCCGTCGGCTCCTTTTTGGGCGTTCTGCCGTACCCAGGCGCGGGCCTGTTCGGGCGTGGTGATGGATTCCTTACTGCCTTGTCCAAAAACGGTGTAAGCCTTGATGCGCGGGGCCACAATTTCGTTGCGATCACTTTTGGCGCGGTGTTCCAGCACCCAATCTAGCCCGTTCCCCGCCGATGGGTCACGAATGGTGGTGATGCCGTGACCGAGCCAGAGTTTGAAGACATATTCGGCATTGGCGCCCTGATCTTTCCCGCCAATGTGACCGTGCATATCCACAAAGCCGGGCATGAGGTACATGCCTTCGCAGTTGAGTTCCTGCGTAGTGGCCGTGGCTTGCGGGCGGCTCTTCGGGTCGATGGGTACGCCGGGGTAGCCCACTTGTTTGATCTGGGCAATCCGGTTTTTTTCCACCACAATATCGACCGGACCCATTGGCGGCGCACCGGTGCTGTTGATGAGCGTTACTCCCCTGATAATAAGTCGGTCATAGGGTCCGCCGCCTTCGCCCATTTTCCGCGCGGGGGCCTTCTCAACCTGGGCCGAAAGGGAATAAAAAATGCAGAACGTACAATGAACAAGGAGTAGTAGTCGGCGCATGTCGATGTCGGGTTTGTCGTGTAGACGCAATATCTTGCATCTGCGCAACAAAATGTCTTCGCCATGTTCATTCAACGCAATTTTCTGTTTATCGTCATGGCTTTGGCGATCGGTTTGGCCGTGTTTATGGGAGCGACCATTTACCAGCGACCACCCGCCACGCCCCCGGCACCGTCGCCCGCCACGACCGAGGCATTTCGGGCTTATTGGTTTGGCGGGAAAGCCGAGCTAAACAACTACCGTCTGGAACAGGCGCACTATGGAGCTACATTTGCCGGCGAGGCCGTTCTGGTGTTTGTGACCGAAGATTTTCGGGTCGATAAACAGGTAAAATCAGAGTCAGAAGCCAGCCGGGGAACGGCCATTCGGGTGCTGAAAACCAACTATATACGTCGCTTCACCACGGGGGTGTATGACTATTCGCTGTTTACATCGGTGTTCACACCCATCGACCAGCTGAAGTTTTCTAATACGCTGAAAGTCAGCACATCAGGACAGGAATGGTGCGGACAAAGCTACGTGCAGATGAACTACAAAGACAACGCCTACCGGGTGAGCGGACGGTCCTATTTCGAGCAGGAAGTGGCCGAAGAGTACAGCGTTGACAAGGCCCTGCTGGAAGATGAACTCTGGAACCGTATCCGCCTCAACCCCGCCAAGCTCCCCACTGGCGACGTACACCTAATTCCGGGAACGCAGGCCGCCCGGCTGCGCCACAAAAAATTGGAACCACTTTTGGCCACTGCCACCCTCGATTCGGCGCAGGGCATAGCCTGGACGCAGACCCACAAGCCGGGTGTTTCGGCGGGGTCGTGCAAAGCCTACGTACTTGATTATAAGGAAGATGGCCGAAAACTGACCATCATTTTCGAGGCGGCTTTTCCCCACCGGATCATAGGCTGGGAAGATGCTTACACGTCCAAAGGCAAACTGCTTATCAGCCGCGCCGTGCTCCAGAAAACCATTCAATCAGACTATTGGAACCATAACACCCCCGCCGACAGCACGTTACGCCGAGAGTTGGGGATGTGAAGCGGGCTACTTGATAGCCAACACCGTATAGGCCGCCTGATTGGGTTTGCGAATGGTGCCGTTGATTTGCGTGGGCAGGCGGTCGTCGTCGTGGATAATTAACAGCGACTTGGAATTTAAAAACGTCATATCTTCCGCCTTGTGCGTCAGCGTCAATGGTTCGTCAAAAGGGGTACGTACCAGGTTCATGTGACCCGTTTTTAGTTCAGCTTCGGTGGCAGTCCACAGGTACGACCCCACGGCATTAGGGGTTTCAAACGTGGTCATTATCCAGAAAATACCCCGCCCTTTGTCGAATTTAATACTCGACAGAGCCAGATTGGGTGGCAACGGGTCGGGCACCTGAGCCGCCGTGTTGACCGTTGCCAGTATGTCGAAGCCGCCAATCAGTTCGACATGCTGGTTGGTCCCCTGCCCGACTACTTCATACGGGATGGACAGCAGCCGCGTCACGTACCTGAAGTCCTGAAAACTGTTGCCTTCTTCCCGAACGCCCACAACGAGCCGGTTGGCGGTGGCGGCGAGGCCTTCGATCTTGAAATACCGGACCACGCCATAAAAATTCAAGTCATTGAGCGCCAGCGCCGACGAGATTTTGTCACGCAGGGCCACCGATGTCCCCGTCCCATTAGTACCCAGCACGGCCACATCAGCCGGTTTGCCAGAGGGCCAGCAGAGGAGCATATTGTAGCCGTCCCAATCAGCACTACCCTCCTTTACCCGGTCGAAGGCAGTAGTGAGAAACGTCCACTTTTTGTCGGGCGACTGGGTCATCTCTTCATACTTGATCCCTTTTTTGAAGACGTCGCCCGTGAAATAGGTAGGTGGCCCAAGCGTTACGTCAGACAGGCCCGGCCAGCTCCCCACCGACGAACGCCCGTCGGGCATGGGTTTGTCGTGGGCCACAAGCAACGATTTTCCGTCGAACAGAATGGCCGAGGCTTCAAACCAGAACGGTTTGCCCCCGCTTTTCAGCGTATCGGAAAACCCGATGGCAAACGATTCTTCGGAAATAGTGGCTCGAATCGGCAACGCCGCTGCGGTATCTTCGGCAAGGGGCAACACAAGCGTAGTGGTTGTGGTAAGTGCCAGGCAGCACCACACCAACGCGCTAAAAATCAACGCTTTAGTCAAGCAATTTGGCATACATTCCGGTGATCTTATCAATTTTGATTAACAGTTGGTTCGTCACCAGAAACACCTCACCAGGGTCCATCGATTGCTCTTCGAATGAGCTACAACTATTTTTTGAGCACTTCTCTTCAATTACCCGCCAGTCGATAATGGTACTGGAAATGGCATCATCAATATCGACGGTGTTTGCGGTGGAGGTGATGAGTGAACTCAGGTCTTCCTGAATACCCGTGGCCATTTGTTGCAGTTGTTTCACCAGGTCATTGTTTGGCGTAATCAATCCGGCGCAATAAGCACCGTAATAAAAAGTAAGCCGTTGTGAGAGTATGCGTATCCGGCTCACCTGATTGGTATTTTCGGCTATTAAATCAGCCGAAGCCCCCTGTTCTGACCGGCGGCGGGGCTGGGTAGCCGCCCACTTTACCAGGTCGACAACCACGTCATTGGCCGCGGCCAGCAATTGCGAATTAGCGTTTAACACGGCTTGCGCACCCCCTTTGGTTGGCTCAGTGGTCAGTAGCTTCCGGTAGTCGAGCCAGAGTTTTTCTTCCCTCGCCAGTAACGCGGCGGTACTTTTGGGTACGTAGGCTTTCAGTGCTTTCAGGTTTTCGTCGAAAAGGATGATCGAGATCTGCATCTCTTTCCTAGCCAGGTCAACTTGCTTTCCAAGCACGCTGAAAACGTAATCTTTGCCCATTCGTTGCGACAGAAACCGTTGCTTGCCCGCCACGCTGATAGCCGAGCCGGGCGTGAGCGTTGACTGAGCCGTAGTCGGGGCAATCACCCCCGCCAACAGCACCAGAAGAGCAGTAAGCGTTTTATAAGTCGAAGGTATCATTCTCACGTGTAATTCACTGGCGGCTGAGTGTAGCCGTAGCGTGCGTACAACCACAAAGTAACCGCAAGTATCGTACCATACTACCCATAAAAACAACCGTTGACTAAGTAAGCGCGATCTTTCTTAAGGGGTTAAAAGGCCATTTCCAGTAGCAAATAAGCGTTTAAACCCATGATAAGTCCGGCCACTACCCATGATAGTATTTTTACCCAGGCAGGGTTAACAAACCGCCCCATTTTCAGACGGTCACTGGTAAACAGCACTAGCGGCACCACCGCAAAACTGAGTTGTAACGAAAGCACCACCTGGCTCAACACAAGCAATTCGGAGGTACCGCGTTCGCCATAAATGATAGCCACAACAAGGGCAGGCACAATGGCGATGAGCCGCGTCACGAGCCGCCGAACCCAGGGCTTAAGCCGGATATTTAGAAAGCCTTCCATCACAATTTGCCCGGCCAGCGTACCCGTGAGCGTGCTGTTCTGGCCCGATGCCAGCAGGGCCACGGCAAACAAAACACTGGCCAGTTTCACCCCCAACAGCGGGTCGAGCAGGCGATGCGCGTCGGAGATGTCGGCCACGGTTTGGTTGCCCGAAAAGTGAAACGCCGCCGCCGCCAGGACCAGAATGGCCCCGTTGATGAAAAACGCCAGAAACAGTGACCCCGTCGAATCGATGGTGGCGAACTTGATGGCCTCGGTGCGGCCCGCCTCGGTGCGGGGGTAATTGCGGGTTTGTACAATGCTGGAGTGCAAATAGAGGTTGTGGGGCATGACGGTGGCCCCCAAGATACCAATGGCGATATACAGCATTTTGGGATTGGTGACCACCTCTGGGCGGGGTAGCAGCCCACCCATTACCGCCCGAACATCAGGGTGCGAGGCGATCAGTTCGTAGGCAAAACAGGCTACAATGACGAAAATCAGGCCCGCTACGATGATTTCAATGATCCGGAATCCTTTATTCTGAAGCCACAACAGCAATAGCACATCGGCGGCGGTGATCAGAATACCCACGGTGATGGGCAGGCCAAAGAGCAGGTTCAGCGCAATGGCCGCGCCGATAACCTCGGCAAGATCACAGGCGGCAATGGCAATTTCGGCCAATACCCAGAGGCCGAGGGCCACCGGACGGCTGTAGTGCGCCCGGCACGCCTGCGCCAGATCGCGCCCCGTGGCGATGCCCAGTTTCAGCGACAGGTGCTGTAAGAGCATGGCGAACAGATTGGAAATCAGCACTACCGAGAGCAGTTTATAGCCAAACTGCGCCCCACCAGCAATATCGGTAGCCCAGTTGCCGGGGTCCATATAACCCACGGCCACCATCAGACCGGGGCCGAGGTAAGCTTTCAGCGTGCGAAAAAAGCTACCCGGTGCCGGTACATGGATGCTGGCGTGTGCTTCAGAAAGGGTATCCGTCGTGCTATCGTCGCGCCAGGTCATTTTTTAGGCTAATCTAAAAATTTATTTTTGCTAATCAAACAACTACATTTGTCCCGGTTCTGTTCACGGACTGTTAACAAACGACCAAAAACCCGGCCTGCTGCCATGTCGACCCACTCGTTTACCGAAGAAAACTACCTCAAACTCATCTACGCGCTGGCTAGTCGCGGGGCCGATGAGGTGAGTACCAACGCGCTGGCCGAGGTAACGGCCACGCGGGCGGCCTCGGTGACAGACATGCTTAAGCGGCTGGCCGACAAGGAGTTAATTCACTACCGGAAATATCAGGGTGTACGGCTCACGGACGAAGGCGAACGACTGGCTCTGAAGATCATCCGGCGGCACCGGCTCTGGGAAGTATTTCTGGTCGACAAGCTCGGCTTCGGCTGGGATCAGGTGCATGAGATGGCCGAAGAACTCGAACATGTCCGGTCTGACGAACTCATGGAGCGTCTCGACACATTCCTGGGCAACCCCCAGTTCGATCCCCACGGCGATCCCATCCCTACCCCGGCGGGCCACATGCCCGACGCGCCTTCGCAGCTAATGGCCGACCTGCTGCCCAACGAAACCGCCTGTTTGCTGGGGGTACTCGACCACTCGACGGCGTTTCTGCAACACCTCGACCGGAGCGGGCTGGTGTTGGGGTGTATTGTTAATGTTTCTGAAATCAGCCCCTTCGACCGGTCCATGCGGGTGATAATACCGCCCGGAGAAGCGTTATTTGTTAGTTACGACGTAGCCAGAAACCTGCTGGTAGGCCCTCCGAAGGCATAATGCCACGGGCATAATGCCGCAGGCCTGATACGGGCGGGCGGTTCACCTATGAAAATCTTAGACTGGTATATTCTGAAGCGTTTTTTGCAGACCTACTTCTTTGTGGTGCTGCTGATTGTGCTTATTGTCTGCGTGGTGGATTACACCGAAAAGGTGGACGATTTCCGCAAGCACAGCGCCCCCGCCCGCGCCATTTTCATTGACTATTACCTCAATTTCATCCCGCACTGGGCCAACATGATCAGTCCGCTGATGGTATTTATTGCCACGGTGTTCATGACCTCGCAACTAGCCTCGCGGACCGAAATTATTGCTATTCTGAGCAGTGGGGTCAGTTTTATCCGGCTACTGGTGCCCTACGTCATGGGTGCGGCGATCCTGGCGGCACTGAGTTATTACATGGTGAACTACCTTATTCCGGTGGCCAACAAAACGCGTATTGGGTTCGAGCTGAAATACACCAAAGATGCCTATACGTATACGGGCCGTAATACGCACATCAAGATTGCGCCCAACACCTACGCCTACCTGGAGAGCTATAACAACCTGAACAATACTGGCTACAAATTCACGCTGGAAGAAGTGAAGGGCAACCAACTGAAACAGAAACTCTCTGCCGACCGGATTGAGTGGGACACCAAGAAGGGTAAGTGGGCTATTTACGATTACCAGGTCCGCAAGTTCGACGATCAACAGCACGAAACGCTCACGCCCGGCACTCGGATCGATTCGACGCTGAACCTGAAACCGTCTGATTTTGACTCCGATTTCAGCCTGTTCGAGACCCTCACCAAGCCTGAACTCGACGCCTACATTAGCCTGATTCAAAGCCGTGGTGCCGACGGGGTAGAGACTTATTTGCTGGAAAAATATACCCGCCAAACCCGGCCCTTCGCCATCATCATTCTCACGGTGATCGGCGTGATTATGTCGGCCCGGAAAAGCCGCCGGGGGGTAGGCTGGCAGGTGGCGCTGGGCTTCATTCTGGCCTTTGTCTACATCCTGTTCTACATGCTGGCCAAGGGCGTGGCCGATTCCGGTGCCATGAACCCCGTGCTGGCCGTCTGGCTCCCGAACCTTATTTTCGCCGGTATCGGTGTGTTTTTGTATAATACCATACCGAGGTAATATGCCCAACCCCTCCCTCCGCGATTACCTGCACCTGCACTTCCTGGTGGTTATTTGGGGCTTCACGGCCATTCTGGGGCTGCTGCTTGAGCCGCTGAGCGCCCCGGCGCTGGTGGTAATCCGCACGGGACTGGCGGCGCTGGGCCTCTGGGCGGTGCTGCGCTTTCGCAACTCCACGCCCCACGCGCCGCGCCCTACGCCCACCGACCGATGGGCGTTGCTGGCTACGGGCGGGATCATTGCCGTTCACTGGCTGGCGTTTTTCTGGGCGGCGCGGCTGGCCAACGCGTCGGTGTGTCTGGCGGGTATGGCCACCAGTTCGTTGTGGGCGTCGGTGCTGGAACCGGTATTACTGAAACGGCGGGTGCGGGGCATCGAAATTATCATGGGCGCGGTGGTGATGTTTGGCCTGTACCTGATCTTCCGATTCGAGTTCGACAAAGTGGCCGGGCTGTCTGTGGCGGTGTTTTCGGCCATGCTGGCGGCCCTGTTCACCATCATCAACAGCCGCTTCACGCAGCGGTATGGCTCGCTGGTCATTGCCCAACAGGAGATGTTGGGAGCCTTTCTGACCTCGGCCCTGTTCGGAGCCGTTTACGTGGCGATAGTCCGTCCACCACTGGAGACACTGTTGCCGCAGCAACCCCTGCAATGGCTATGGATGGCGGTGCTGGCCTTTGTCTGTACGGTCTACGCCTACACGGCGGGCGTGGGCCTGTTGCGTAAATTTTCGCCCTACATGGCCATCTTAACCGTGAACTTAGAGCCGGTTTATGGAATTTTGCTGGCCGTACTCATCTTCAACGACCGCGAACGCATGACCGGCGGCTTTTACCTGGGTACGTTAATGATCTTGATTGCCGTGCTGGCATATCCGTTTTTGAGTAAGAAGGAGCGCAGGGATGAGCCAACAGAACTTACTACGCACCCCGACGGTCTGTCGTCCTGACTAGTCCAGTCCATTTATGCAACAATCAATACTAAACCGCTACCTGCTTCCTTTTGCCACCTGCGGCCTGTTTCTGGCGGTTTTCGTGCCTATACTCTTTTTGTCATATTACAATCACCCCTCTGCCGCCGACGACTATTGCTTCGCCGATACGGCCGTGCATTATGGATTCTGGCAGGCGCAGAAATACTACTACGACGGCTGGACGGGGCGGTATTTCTCCAATTTCATCGTCCACGGCACGCCGCTGGTATGGGGCTGGTATGCCGGGTTCAAATTCATTCCGGCCCTGCTGACAATCGGTTGGTTACTAGCCGCGTATACCCTGCTGGGCGAATGGCTGAACCGGTTGGGTTTGCCCAAGAACGGACGCCAACGGACGCAACGTTACCTGACCGGACTGCTTTTTTTTCTGTATATCCTCATCCTGCCCAACCTCGCTGAGGCCTTTATCTGGACCGCTTCGGCGGCAGTATACACCGTGCCTACAGCCCTGATGATGTACTGGGGGGCCCTGCTGCTTCGCTGGAAACGGCAGTCTCCGGGCCTGTTACAGACCCTGACGGGTATCTGGGCAAGTGTGTTAATTTTCTTGATTGTCGGCTGCGGCGAAACACATATGCTCCTCATTGTCAGCTTATTGCTAGCTATTTTGGCGTTTCGCTTCGTGCACAATAAACAACTCGACAAGCAGTTGCTGCTGCAACTAGCCGTGGCACTGGTGTCGGGCTGGCTGGTTTTTCGGGCACCGGGCAATGCCATTCGGATGCAGGGCGGCGCGGCCAATGGTGATCTGGTGGGGGGCCTGATGCAGTCGTTGCGCTGGTTGGGGCTGACTATTCCGCGCTGGTTTGTGCAAACGCCGGTGCTGCCCCTGTCGGTACTGTGGGTTATGCTGGGCGCGGGGTTTTTGGCCAGACAAACCACCACCAACGAACGGGCAAGCAGCCTGTTTCGGGTGCCGCTCTGGTACGGGGGGCTGGTGCTGTTTGGGCTGTTACTGGCCACAGTACTTCCCTCCTATTACGCCACTCAAAACCTCACAAATCGGGCAATCAACGTCACCTACGCGGTTTTTCTGTGGGGATGGCTCTTTGTGCTTACCACCCAACTACCCCGTTTTGCCCGGTTCGGCACCACCAGGCCACCCGTTTGGTTGCTAGCCCTAACGGCGCTCTGGATTGGCGTTAGCACCGTTCGCAGCCTGCCCATGCGCCGCATCTACACCGACCTATTCCGGGGCGATGCCGCGCAGTATGACCGTGAACTTACCGCCCGGCAACGCTTGCTAAGTCAATCCCACGCCGACACATTACGGGTGGGGCCCCTGAGCGTCTACCCCACCAGTTTGTTCATGGAAGACATCCGCACCGACCCCACTCACTGGTGGAATAAGTGCCAGGCGGGCTATTATGGGCATAAAGTGATTATTATTGACCCATCAATCCGTCCCACACCGACCCGTCCATGACTACCGTTTGCATTGTTGTTCCCTGCTATAACGAAGCCGAACGACTGCCTGCCGATGCTTTTGTGGCCTACCTCGCCGCCCATCCACACGTAACATTCTGTTTCGTCAACGACGGTAGCCGCGACCAGACGCTCGCCGTGTTGCAGGCACTCCAACAACGAAATCCAGCCCAAATCAACGTGCTGGATTTACCCCAAAATCAGGGCAAAGCGGGGGCCGTACGGGTGGGTATGAACCACTGTGGCACCAAAAATTTCGACTATACCGGCTATTTTGATGCCGATTTGGCCACCCCCCTCGCCGCCATCGACGACCTGCAAATAGTGCTCGACAAGCACCCAGACTGCATTTTTGTGATGGGATCGCGAATTAAGCACCTCGGCGTGAACATCCGGCGGAGTGCATTTCGGCACTATGTGGGCCGGGTTGTTGCCACCACTATCAGCATGATTTTGAAATTGCCCGTTTACGATACTCAATGCGGTGCCAAACTCATGCGCCGCGAGGCAACCGGGGGCGTTTTCGCCGAGCCGTTCATCAGCCCTTGGCTCTTCGACGTGGAGCTGATTGCCCGACTGGTTGGCCACTATGGTCGCGCCAACCTCAAAGGCCGCTTGCTGGAAGAACCTCTGCAAGAGTGGATCGAACAGGACGACTCGCGCATTAGCCCTACCTACGTGTTTCGGATGTGGTATGAATTGTATCGCATCTCCCGCACTTACAGTCATTTACGATGAGTATTCCTGCTTTCTCACCCACCGTCCGTTTCTCGCTCCTGCCCTACCTGCTGCTGGCCCTGCCCGTGGCGCTGCACACGTGGGTGATTCTGGCCTACGCCGAAAACGTGCCCTGGTATGACGACGTGGAGATGTTTGTCGCCTTTATCCAAGACTATTTCAAGGCCAACACCTTCAGCAACAAGATCTTCTGGCTCCTGAAACCCAGTAACGAACACCGCATTCTATTGGCGAAAAGTGTGGCCCTGCTCACCTATTACGTCACGGGACACATGGATTTCCGGCTGATGATCATCATCGCCAACGGGTTCATGTACGGTACGCTGGTGATTCTCTACCGCTTATTCCGGTCCATGCAACTATCGATGTGGGCGTTTGTGCCGGTGCCGTTTTTCCTGTTGCAACCCCAGTATTTTCTGACTTCAACGTGGGCATTAACAGGCCTCCAACACCAGGGAGGCACGTTCTTGTCGTTTTTGGTGATGTATAATCTGGCCAAAAGTGGCCGAAATCGGTTCGTGGGTGCCTCATTTTTGCAGGTGCTGGCTTCGCTGTCCATGAGTAACACGCTGTTTGGCTGGCTGTCGGGCGCGGTTATTTTGTGGCGGCAGGGGCACTACCGGCGGCTGGCAGGTTGGGCGGTGCTGTGTGCGGTGGCCGTGTTCATCTACCGCTATGGCTACACCTATTCGCAGGGGACCACGAGTCAAAAACTCTTTCTGAGCCAACCCTGGCTAGTCATTGTGAGTGTGTTCTCGTTCGCGGGCGGGGCGTTTGATGTGTTGCCCTTTGCGCCGTTCCTATTACGCGGCATCGGCCCAACCATCGCGGGTGTCATTCTCTTTGGGCTGATTGGCTGGTTTGTGTGGCAAATGCGGTGGCCGTTTCAGAAAAAAATCGTGACGCTGGTGCCGCAATTACCCAATGTAATCCGCGACAATTTTTTCATCGGCATCTACATCCTCATCCTCACCAACGCGGCGGTGGTGGGCCTATTTCGCATTCGGTACGGATACAATGTGATCCTGATCAGCAACTATATGCTCTACCCCGCGCTGTTGCTGTGCGTGGTGTATCTGAATGGTTTACAGACACTTACTATCCGAACCCGCCCCCGCTGGATGCAAACTGGATTAACGCTGGCAGTGCTGCTCTGGGCGAAATCGTACTTCTGGCACCTGCCAGAAGTGGCTAACCGGAGCGAATTTTTGCGGGCCTGGGGCTACAATCAGCAGTACACGGGCATTGGCCTTGGTGGTGAACGGGGCGGCATTCTGGAAGCACCCATTCACAAAGCGATGTCGGGCGCCGTGGCTGGCGGTTACTATAAATACCCCGATAACCCCATCGCCGATTATGCCACCAGCCTCGACACTATTGCCACGCGCGTTACGCAAACCGGCGATACGTACCACCTCGAAGCCCCCGGCCCATCCAGTGCCCTCCGCCAAGCCTACGCTGTGTTGCAATCAGACACCGAAACGTACCTGATTCCCTCAAAAACGCCATTTTATCGCCCTGCCTTCTGGCTTCGCCGTCCTGTTCTCGGCGTTCAGGCCGACGTAGATAATTTCTTCCTCCGCCCCGGCACCTACCGAGTTGGCTGGGCTATCGACGCGGACGAACCTATGCTTAGCTTTTCGACAAAGACGATTTTGATTCGGAAAAAGTATTGAGATTTTAGATTAGCGAAAGCGGTGCCGGTCGCGTTTTTTTGCAGCCATAAAACGGGCCTGCGCTCGTTGCCTTTGTATGCTCCTATCCGATTTACTCTATAAAGTACCCCTGCTGGCTACGGCGGGCAACATGAACGCCGACGTGACCCACCTCACGATGGACTCGCGGAAGGTGACATCGGGGAGCCTGTTCATTGCCGTTCGCGGAACCGTCGTGGATGGCCATTCGTTTATCGCAACCGCCATTTCGCAGGGTGCCACGGCCATTTTGTGCGAAGAATTCCCCGCCGACCGCCCCGACGTGCCCAATGGGTCTGTGACATTTGTGCAGGTGGCCAACGCACCGAAAGCGATGGGGTTCGTGGCCGCCAATTTCTACGGCAATCCATCCAAAAAGATCAAGCTGGTGGGTGTAACGGGCACCAACGGTAAGACATCCGTGGCCACGTTGCTGTTCCGATTGTTTCGTGGATTGGGCTACCGTTGCGGGCTGCTCTCGACGGTACAGAACCAGATCGACGACACCGTTTTGCCCGCCACCCACACCACGCCCGACGCCATCTCGGCGAATGAACTGCTGCTGAAAATGGGGCAGGCGGGCTGTACACACGTGTTTATGGAGGTGAGCTCGCACGCAGTGGTACAGGAGCGCATTGCCGGGCTGACGTTTGCGGGGGGTATTTTCACCAACATCACCCACGACCACCTCGATTTCCACGGCACGTTCGACAACTACATTAAGGCCAAAAAAGGCTTCTTCGACCAACTGCCCCGCTCAGCCTTCGCGCTCACCAACGCCGACGACAAGCGCGGCACGGTGATGTTGCAAAATACGCTGGCCCGCAAGGAGAGCTATTCATTGCAGACGCTGGGCACATTCAAAGGCAAAATCCTGTCCGACGGACTGTTTGGGCTGGAAATGACCATCGACGACCGGCAGGTATGGTTTAAACTCATTGGTCGATTCAACGCTTACAACTTGCTCGCCGTCTATGGCACGGCAGTTTTGCTGGGCGAAGACGAAGAGGAAGTGCTGACCCAACTATCCGCCGTGACGCCGCCATCGGGCCGGTTCGAGCAGGTCATTTCCTCCACTAAAATCGTGGGTATTGTCGACTACGCCCACACGCCCGACGCGCTTCAGAACGTGTTGGAGACGATCCAACACCTGCGGCAGAATAGCGAGGAGGGTTATTTCCCCCAAATTATTACGGTGGTTGGCTGCGGCGGCAATCGTGATGCCGCCAAACGCCCTATCATGGCCCAGATTGCTGCCAAGCTCAGCGACCGCGTGATGCTGACGTCCGACAATCCGCGCTTTGAAGACCCGATGGCCATTTTGGCTCAGATGCAGGCCGGTATCTCGCCGGTGAATGTGAAGAAAACGCGCACCATCGAAGACCGCCGCGACGCCATCTACGCCGCCGTAGCCCTAGCCAAACCCAACGATATCATCCTGATTGCGGGCAAAGGCCACGAAACCTACCAGGATATCCAAGGTACAAAACACGATTTCGACGACCGCCTCGTCCTCCGCGAAGCCTTCGGAAATGCTACCTTTGAAACGAATTAGCGAATCCACATGCTTTATTACCTCTTCCAGTACCTCGACCGTGCGTTTGATTTTCCCGGCGCGAGGGTGTTCCAGTACATTTCGTTTCGGGCGTTGGGGTCCGTGGTGACGTCGCTGCTGATAGCGGCCATTTTTGGGCGGCGCATCATCGACAAACTCCGGAGCTTGCAAATCGGCGAGTCGATTCGGGACTTGGGGCTGGAAGGGCAGATGCAGAAGCGCGGCACCCCCACAATGGGCGGGTTCATCATTATTGTGTCGCTGCTGGTGCCGGTGCTGCTGTTTGCCAAACTCACCAATGTCTATATTATACTACTGATCGTTTCGGCGATTTGGACGTGTCTCATCGGCTTCCTCGACGACTATATAAAGGTTTTCAAAAAGAACAAAGAAGGCCTCCAGGGCAAGTTTAAAGTGGTAGGACAAATAGGCCTCGGCCTCATCGTGGGCCTCACGCTATCATTCAATAATTACGTCAAAATCCGGGTCTACGACAAGCCACTGGCCGGGGCAGTAGTCCGTCAATTAACTCATTATCAGGATCTTCATTCCACCACCTCGACCATCCCGTTCGTCAAAGACAACAACTTCGACTATAGCTGGCTCCTGTTTGGGTTGCTTCCACCCGACTACACCTGGATTGTGTATACGCTGGTGTGCATCTTCATCATCACGGCGGTGTCCAACGGGGCCAACATCACCGACGGCATCGACGGGCTGGCGGCGGGCACCTCGGTCATTATTGGCCTCACGCTGGGGGTGTTGGCGTACCTGTCATCGAACGCCCGCTTCGCTGATTATCTGAACATCATGTTCATTCCCAACTCGGCGGAGATCGTAATCTTCTGCGCCGCGTTTGTGGGGGCCTGCGTTGGTTTTTTGTGGTACAACTCCTTCCCCGCACAGGTATTCATGGGCGACACAGGGAGCTTGATGCTCGGCGGCGTCATTGCGGTACTGGCGCTATCCATTCGGAAAGAATTGCTTATTCCGGTCATGTGCGGCATTTTTCTGGCCGAACTAGTCTCGGTGATTATGCAGGTCAGCTATTTTAAATACACGAAAAAGAAGTACGGCGAAGGCAGGCGAATTCTGCTGATGTCGCCGTTGCACCATCATTTCCAAAAGAAAGGTTACCACGAAGCCAAAATCGTGACCCGCTTCTGGATCATCGGCATCATCCTCGCCGTCCTGACGTTGGCGACGTTGAAATTAAGGTAAAAACTATGACTGCTATCATCTTCCCCGGCCAGGGTTCCCAGTTTATCGGCATGGGCCACGACCTGTACCAATCATCGCCGGTGGCGAAAGCCCTCATGGACGAGGCCGACCAGATTCTGGGTTTCGGCCTCACCAACACCATGTTCAGCGGCACCGACGAGGCGCTGAAACAGACCAACGTTACCCAACCCGCCATCTTCCTCCATTCGGTCGCGCTGGCGATGACAACGGACGATTTCGCCCCGGATATGGTGGCCGGGCATTCGCTGGGTGAGTTTTCGGCGCTGGTAGCCGCCGGTGCCTTACCGTTTGCTGATGGCCTCCGTTTGGTAGCCCAACGCGCCGACGCTATGCAACGCGCCTGCGAAATGAACCCCTCTACCATGGCTGCCATCTTGGGCCTGCCCGACGACGTGATCGAGCGGATTTGTGCCGAAGTGGCTGCTGAAACGGGCGAAATAGTCGTGCCCGCTAATTACAATTGTCCCGGTCAGGTGGTGATTTCGGGCAGCAACGAAGGCATCCGCGTAGCCTGTGAACGCCTGAAAGAAGCGGGTGCCAAACGCGCCCTGCCCCTGCCGGTGGGGGGAGCATTCCACTCGCCGCTCATGGAGCTCGCCCGCGCCGACCTGGCTCAGGCCATCTCGACTACCCCCTTCCAGGCCCCGCGTTGCCCCATTTACCAGAATGTCAACGCCCAGCCCTCTACCGACGTGGTCACGATCAAGGCCAACCTGATTGCCCAACTCACCGCTCCCGTCCGCTGGACCCAATCCGTGCTGGCCATGACCACCGACGGGGCTACGACCTTCACCGAATGCGGCCCCGGCAAAGTGTTGCAGGGCCTAGTGAAGAAGATTGCACCGGGGGCAGAGGTAGGGAGTGTGTAAAATGTCAGCTACGGATTTTACGGCTAGTGACAGATTGTCATTCTGATGGCAAAAAGCGATATTTGATAAACTGACAATGCTATGAATTTACAGATCATCCACGATAGTAAGGGCAATCCGACGGGGGTGTTTATTCCTATGCCAGATTGGAATAAACTGAAAAAGCAATATTCAGATTTGGCTCAGTATGAACACGAACCTCCTTCTGTTCAACAGCTCACAACTGAACTGAAGGAGGCTATTCTTGAGCTTAAGGCGGTTGAACAGCGTACGAAGCAAGCCCGGCCTCTATCGGCGTTGCTCGATGAGCTTTAGGATACTGACACTATCTGTTTTTGATAAGCAGATTAAACGACTGGCCAAAAAATACCCTTCCATTAAGGCTGATTTAGCTCAACTCGGTGCTGAGCTACTGATTGAGCCCACAATGGGCAAATCATTGGGTGGCCATTTTTTTAAGGTCCGGCTCAAAATCACATCCAAACGTACTGGAAAAGCGGGCGGAGCACGCGTGATTACGTATGTAAAGGTGGTCAACGAGACTGTCACACTAGCCTACGTGTATGACAAAGCCGAACAAGCTACCATCAATGATAAGGCACTAGACGACTTGTTGAGTTTCTTAGGCGAGGAATAAAAGTTTAACGAAACTACCCTATTCGCCCTTATCTTGACCTTGCCATGACCATCGATGGTGCCATGACCTTCACCGAATGCGGCCCCGGCAAAGTGTTACAGGGTCTGGTGAAGAAGATTGCACCAAGTGCAGAGGTGAAAAGTTTATAGGATACCGTTGTCACGCCCTACGCTACCCTCCTAAAATAAGATAGTACCAAATCTATTTGTAGTTCTCTACGCTGCAACTAATCCCAAGTCTCCATGAAGCGAAGAGTCAAAAGCGACATTACGGCCATTCTCCATTTGGTGACAACGTAGCACGAGAGACCTTCGATTTACCGGAAACCTGACCCAGAAACGTATAGCTGTCATTGATTACGCTGTGTTCTATTCAAAGCCCCCACTTTGCTGAACTGATTATCCAGGGTTCCGGGCCAGGCTACCGGTCAGGCCAACAAGTCGGCACTAGTCCAGCCACGCCGGATATCGGCCTGTGCCTTCTTGTTTCGGACAAACTGATGCGTACCTGTGGAGGTGAACAGCTGATTCAGGAAACACAGCCACACGGTACCGAAACACAGATAATCTGGCCGATGTACGTTAGACCCAGGCTGGAATAGTTTCGGACCATTGTCGATTTCCCATGACGAAATGACCTGATTATACAAGTGTTTCAACGCCTGCAGCCCGCATCTTTGCCCGCCACTATAAAGGCTTCTGCTGCTCTCGTGCAGTGCAGGCAGGAGTTGACCTTCACATGATGCGATTACTACGTTTGGGTTTATGTCTGTTTGTCTGTCATTCAGCTTTCGGACAAATTAATGAAGCGGATACCACCCGCTGGCAATACCGTCTTACCTCGACGGGTATTATCCTGAGCGGTAACGTGAACGATTTTATCTCCTCGTCGCGAGCCGAGCTGGCCCACAATGGGTCGAAATGGGGACTCTTTTCCGGTACCTCGTATACCTACAAAAACCGCGACCATGAAGTAACTACTAACGATGTCACGTCCCGGAATATTCTGTCGTATGGGCAGCGTTGGCGGGTCTATCCCTTTGTCATTGTTTCGCTGGCTAAAAGCTTACGGCGGGGCATCGACTTCCAGTACCAGATTGGCCCCGGTATCGTTTACCGGGTTTTCGGTACGCAGCGGAGTTTCATGCGGGTGGGTACGTCGGCCATTTACGAGAGCAGCCGCTACGCTGGCAACGAATTTGAAAACTACGCCGGAACCAGCGATGTAATCAATAAATGGCGGTTGCAGTCATTCATAGCGGGTACTCAAACGGTATCGGGCGGGCGGCTGCGGCTCGTCTATGAGGTTAGCTGGCAACCCGCTTTTCAAGGAAACAACAACCGGGTGTACGCCCTGGCGGCTGCCGAAGTACCCATCAACCGCTACGTGGCCCTGCGCGGAAACTTGGAATACATTCACGAGAACGTCGTGCTGGTCGAACGGTCCAGGTATGATTTGCTGGTCACGTTTGGGATAACCATCACGAACATATTCAAAAATAAAGGCGAAGAAATCGATGAAGACTGACAGCGCAACCAACGTAGAGATGGAATCACATGACAGCACAGGCCGTCTGGAAGCCTTTAGCGATGGTATTTTTGGCGTAGCGATTACGCTGCTGGCCCTGGAAATTGGCGTTCAGGAATATGAAGGGGCTACGGATGCGAGTCTGCTGCATAATATCCTGGCTTTGTGGCCTAAATACGTAGCGTACATCAACAGCTTTGCCACCGTTTTGTTGATGTGGCTGGGCCATCACCAACTCTTTAAACTCGTCAGAAAGCCCAGTACCAGCCTGATACTGGCAAATGGGCTGTCGCTGCTTTTCGTTGCGCTGGTTCCATTTCCCACAAAAACGGTGGGGCAGTTTATCCAAACCGGAGCAGCTAATGTGGCCGTCGAGTTTTATACGGGCTATTTTCTGCTGGTGAGTTTCTCCTTTCTAGCGGTCTGGAAGGTTGCTTCGTCCAAAACTAACTCCCTGCTGCAACCCTTCGTGACCGACCAAATCGTAGCATCAGTTAACCGAGGTCATTGGGTCGGAATACTGGTCAATCTCACCTGCTTTGGTCTGTCTTTTATCAGTCCCTGGCTGGGTATTGCGGCCAACGTACTTTCCTGGGTGTACTGGGCTGTGGCCTTCAACGACTAAATAAACGCGATAGAATCATGAAACAACTCGCGGATTCACATTTGCAGTGCATAAAGCTTATTCTGAGCAAATTCAGCCGGGCTTAGATAACCCAAAGTTTTGCGGGCGGTCCCGCGTCCGGGGCGTTGGTTTAATTGGTCTTCAATCCAACCGGGCCGCCGGTGCGGA